>JASJDI010000350.1 GCA_030065155.1 Xenococcaceae cyanobacterium MO_188.B29 | reverse complement strand
TGCTAGTTCCAATGCACCAAGAAATTAATTTCTTGGCTAAAATATCAAGTCCGTTTAAACGGACTTAAGGTATAAGACAGAGAATTTATTCTCTGGCTGGTGAGAATGAAATAGCCCTGCTAATGAAGGACTACAGAGTCGTTTTTCACCCGAACAATTAGTTACCATGCTTAACGCACTGTTGTTAGATTATTTTACCTTCGAGTTAACCAGAGAAAAAAAACAGCTTTGGATGGGAAAAGAGGATTTTTTAAATGGTGTAGTAGAACTATTTTTAGATGGTGCAATTATTAAAACATCGAAGCAAATTGAATCATTGACTCGAGAGACATCGTTAGCTGAAAATGCAACAGCAGTTACTATAGCAAATCAGATTGCTCACAACACAATAGATAAAGTAGAAGATTTACACACCAATCTGGTACATTCTATTCTTGAGCGAGCCAACCAAAAGGGAAGACAGGAATATGCCTTAGTTTATGTATTGTTTGCAGCAGGCTTATCTCCTGAAGAATTAGTAAATTTACAGCGAGTACACTTATTTCGCGAAAGTGGGCAACATATTGTGCAAGTTAATAGAGGTACTCTCAGGCAAATCCCTCTCAACCAATGGATTCTGGGTAAACGCTATGGTTTCCCCCATGCCGATCCTCTAACTCAATGGCTTAAAACCCACAAAAATGAGCAATTAGCTTTATTTATTAACGATCGACAACAACCATTATCTGAGTCAGAGTTAAGAGTTTTGTGGCAAGATTTAACTAAAGGCCTACTCACACCTCAAGCTCAACTACCAAAGTTAAAGCAAGCAAGACAAACTTGGTGTGTAGAAATGTTGATGAAGGGAATCGATCTAGAAAATTTAAGTATTTTAAGCGGGATGGAAATTGAACAATTGCAACCATTTGTCCAAAGAGCCAAAGAAAAAGCAGCCATAGAGCAAGTTTATCGTCTCGATCGACTAAATACTAATAATAATTCCCTATGATCGATTCTGCCGATCCAAAAGTTTTACCTATTGATGACTTTACCATGCGACCACTTCAAGCTTCTGATTTAGATGCTCTTGCAGAAATTTGGTCTGATCCTGAAGTTACTCGTTTTCTGCCCAGTCGAGGAACACCAATCTCTAGAGAAAAAACCGAACAATCGCTTAAATCTTTTCGGAAACACTGGCAACAACGAGGATATGGAATCTGGGCAATTATAGGAAACTGTTCATCTCAAATGATTGGTTATTGTGGTTTGCGTTACCTAGATGAGCTTGATGAAGTGGAAATTCTCTATGGACTAGCTAAGGCTTATTGGCAGCAAGGAATTACCACCAAAGCAGCAAAAGCAGCAATTTCCTACGGGTTTGATGTTGCTAATCTAGATGAAATTATTGGACTGGCATTGGCTGAAAACCTGGCATCAAGGCGGGTAATGGAGAAAGCTGGCTTACATTATCAAAAGCTAATTCATATATTTAATTTAGATGCTCTCTATTACTCTGTACAAAGATAATTTGATGGACAGTACGTTTGGTTGTGCCTGTATGTAATGCAATTTCCACGGTGGGAATACGGGATTGCAAGAACGACGAGAATGGTGTGAGAGCGTGATTAGTAAAGTTTTGTGAGTTTGAAAATTAAGCGTAAAGTTTGAGCGATCGCCAGCATCTACTAATTGCTGGACTACTTGAGAACCAACTGTACCCGTCGCGCCGAGAACTAGAATGTTGGGTTGTTTGCTCATAATTGAATTTGTTGGTTAGTTAAAGGCGATCAGGCGAAGCCTGGCACTTCGCGATCGCGCTTCGCGCACCTTTGTTTTCAAAAGCTTCTTTGAATAGCTAAAATATACTTTGTATATCATTATCCACGCAGGATTGAAATATGAAGTCACAAATCGGTCAATGGGGTAATTCATTAGCAATTCGGCTTCCTAAGTTTGTAACGGAGTCTTTAGAGTTAGAGGTTAATGACTCGCTAGAGTTTTCTTTAGAAGAAGGGAAAATCGTTTTAAAACCAGTTCGAGAATCTTTGCCAGAATTAAGTTTGGATGAACTTTTGGCTGAAGTTACCGAACCACCAGAACCAGAAATAGATTGGGGAAAACCTATGGGTAAAGAGGTTTGGTAATGTATATTCCTTCTAGAGGTCATTTCGTCAGGATTAATTTCGATCCACAGGCAGGACACGAACAGATGGGTAATCGTCCCGCTTTAGTAGTCAGCCATAGTCGTTTTAATCAAAAGATGGGTTTTGCCGTAGTCTGTCCGATTAGTACTACCAAACGTCAGAATCCTTTCTATGTCAAAATTTCCCCAGAATTAAAGGTAAAAGGCATAGTTATGACCGACCAATTGCGATCGCTTGATTTTAAAGCCAGAAAAGCTGAATTTATCTGTGAATGTCCCGACTTGTTACTAGAAGATGTTTTAAGACGAATTAAGCCAATTTTGTTTTAAAAGAGAATGAAGCCTGATATTAAGGGCGAATTTTAAGAACATCCTCATCTGAGGAAACTATATCTATAGTGAAAGACTGATAGCTTTGGTTGTCAAAGGATACCTGAATCTTATTTTCATCAACAGCTTTCCATGTTCCTACTACAGTTTCTGATTTATCAGTAGCTCCAATTCCATAGCGAATAAACTCTCCATTTTCTTTTAATTCAAATCCTTCCCTGCCACGAGCAGGAGGGAAATTATATTCATTTGGTCGATAAACTTTTATCTCTTCAGAATCCTCTTCATGGGAATGTATCCAGTGTTTAAACATTTCTGCTGAAACCTCGCTTTGTGAGTCATTTGAACAGCCTAGAGAAAATATTGATAAAGCAATTAAACTAGCTACAACTTTTCTTCTTGAACCAGATAGACTAAACATAGGCTTGCACAGTTTGGATTACTGATTAGATTTGAAGATTGAGTTTTTTTGCCAAAAAGTTAAGAAATCATACAAAAAACCCCAAATTTAACCTAAGAAGATCGATACAACATCTAAGTAATAAGTAGAGAGACATTAGATATTATATTTATCTATCTCTCTAAATACTAATTTTATCAATAATGGATTTAGAAAAATGAGTGTATCTCAACGTCGTACTTGTGGATGTATGATCCAAAATCAAATATTGATGGAAACTGTACCTACCTACAGACAGGCACAATTAGCCATTGAACAAGCCAGCAGAGAATATGAAAGTGATACGACCAGAGCGAGAGCTGACTTCCCTATCATTACTATTCCAGTTGTTGTTCATGTAGTTTTCAACAACGATACGGACAATATCTCCGATGAGCAGATTAACAGTCAAATTAGAATTCTTAATGAAGATTATCGAGCCACCAACTCTGATATCGACTCTGTTCCAGACCCATTCAAGCCTTTAGTAGCTGATGCCAAAATTGAATTTGAATTAGCCACAAGAGACCCTGAGGGAAATCCCACTAGTGGTATAACAAGAACCTTTACCAATAAAACTTTCTTTAATGTAGGTGATGATGAAGTTAAATTCACCTCTACTGGGGGAAAAGATGCTTGGCCCAGCGATCGATATTTGAATATTTGGGTATGCAGTAATTTGCTTAGTCGTGGTATGACCATACTAGGATATGCTCAATTTCCTGGTGGGCCATCTGAAACAGATGGGATAGCAATTGGAAATAATTTTTTTGGAGATATAGGAACGGCTTCCCCACCCTTTAATAAAGGAAGAACCGCTACTCATGAGGTTGGTCATTGGCTTAACCTCAGACATATTTGGGGAGACGATCAAACTCTCCCTAATCCTTGTAGTCTTTCTGATTTTGTTAACGATACCCCTAACCAGGCAAGACCAAATTTTGGTATCCCAAACTTTCCTAGTCCAAGCTGCGGTAACGATGCTCAGGGAGGTGATATGTTCATGAATTATATGGATTATGTAGACGATATTTCCATGTTCATGTTTACAAAAGGTCAGGTCGTCAGGATGCGGGCTACTTTGGATGGACCACGGGCATCGCTTAAAACTGCTGATGCGCTGACCTCAGTATAGTTCCTGACAAAATTGAATTTTCCAGAAACTAAAGACTTCTGTTTAGAGAAAGACAACTATTTTGGTTTTCCTCTAACAGAAACTGCAATTTAAAACTATTAGATCGTTATTGAAAGGCAGATGCAGCTATTTACTTGTCGTACATCAACTGAATTGTGTCAGTCACAATTAAAACTTGCTAATTTGGGAAATACTTCTTGGGTTCAATTTGGTCGGGAAACATTATTGATTGCCAACGAATCAGATTTAAATGATCTTAATAATCGTGCTGCTCGCACTGGTATTTCCTTAGAGCGCAATTCTCTGAATACTCAGAAAGAAAACCTATATGTAGTAGTTCAAAAAGGACGATTGTTTCAGCAAGAACATCCTGAAGTTCCCATTTTAATAGATAAAGGAAGATTTCTTCTCGTGGAGCTAAATGCAGATTTAGTTGAATCCTATCAAAAAGGCGATGAGCCATGCTACGGGATCAAACCACTAGAAGAAAATATGGTTGTCTTTCAAGAAACATTAAAAACTACGACAACAAGAACTCCTCAAATTCCCATTCAAAATTTGCTAGATCGAGTTTCTCGCTCAACTCTGGAAGCTAATCTTACCCAGCTTGTATCTTGGTCAAATCGCTATTCTACTAATAGTTTCTATTTAGAAGCTGCTAATTGGGCGAGAGAACAGTTGGCAACAATGGGCTATGAAACTAGGCTGGAAACTATAACTGTTGGCTTAAGCACTAGTCAAAATGTGGTTGCTGATAAACCTGGCAATCATTTAGAGGAGAAAGATATTATCTTAGTGATAGCACACCTTGACTCGATCAATCTTCGGGATACTCCTAATGGGATAGCTCCTGGCGCAGATGATAACGGTAGTGGTTCTGCTGGTCTTCTTGAGCTAGCTAGAGTATTACAAACATATCAAAATAAACATGATTTACGTTTAATTCTTGTGGGTGGTGAAGAGCAGGGTCTGTTTGGTAGTAGACAGTATCTTGCTAATCTCAACTCTGGTGAGAAAGACAGAATTAAAGCAGTTTTAAATATGGATATGATTGGAACAATCAATACACCTACCCCTACTGTCTTACTTGAAGGTGCGCCGTTATCACAACCAATAATTGATGCTTTGATGGAAGCAGCAGAGATATATACAGAATTGACTGTGCAAACTTCACTTAATCCTTTTGCTAGCGATCACGTACCTTTTATTGAGATGGGAATTCCTGCCGTACTGACGATCGAAGGTGCTGATAGTGCCAACAGTAATATTCATACAGCTAATGATACTATTGACAAGATTGACTATGAATTGATGGTTGAAGTTTTGCGCATGAATGTAGCTGTTATCGCTAACCTGATTAGTTAATAATTTAGTCTTTTCCGTCCCTAATTATAGATATGATTATTTACGAAACTATAGTTAGGAGGAGCAATGAGTAGTAAAAAAGTTATTCGTACTGAGTTAGCCCCAGCACCTGTAGGCCCTTATAATCAAGCGATCGCTGCTTCTGGTCAACTGATTTTTGTGGCTGGACAAATTCCTCTAAATCCCCAAACAGGAGAAATTGTTGGTGGTAATGATGTTGCCAAGCAAACAGAACAAGTGATGGGTAACATAGAAGCTATTCTGACAGAAGCTGGAGCAAATTGGCAAGATGTAGTTAAAACTTCTGTATTTCTGACGGATTTGGCTAATTTTTCGACTATGAACCAAGTTTATGCTCAATATTTTGATGAAGCAACTGCTCCTGCCCGTGCCTGTGTAGAAGTATCTCGCTTACCTAAAGATGTTTTAGTAGAAATTGAATGTATAGCAGTAGTAAGTAGTTAGGGCTTGCTGAAAAAGTTATAATTCTCGGTGGCGATAGGTGTTAGGTATTAGGTAGAAATTTAAAGCAATGGTTCTGGGCTTCTAGAGGTTAT
>JASJDI010000349.1 GCA_030065155.1 Xenococcaceae cyanobacterium MO_188.B29 | reverse complement strand
CTTGTCCTTGACGGTAAATTTCTACTTGTTTCTCATCAGGGTTAATTAACCAGCCTAGCTTGATTCTACAATCCATATATTCCTTCATCTTTTGTTGTAGCTCTAGTAAATTATCTGTTGGAGACATTAACTCAATGACAAAATCTGGGTCAATGGGTGCAAAACCTCTTTTCTGTTTAGCACTTAAACTATCCCAACGAGATTGTTCAATCCAGCTAACATCAGGGGAACGAGTTGCACCGTTAGCAAGTTTAAAGCCTGTAGAGGAATCAAATACTTTCCCCAATTTACGCTGACGATTCCAAGCTTGAACTTGGTAAATCAAATCCGCATTTCTCAGACCACTTTCACTTCCTGTGGGCGACATTACTATTAATTCTCCTTTAGCATTAGTCTCAAACCTGGTTTCTGGGTTATTCGCACATAACTGCTCGAAAACGCGATCGCTAATAGAGTCGGTGAAGGCAGTGATATCAATGGTGATGGACATGATCTGGTTGGCTTGTTAAATCAAAACTAGATTCAAACTCTTAGACAAGATAAATCAGGATAATAGTTATTTTATCTCAATGAGCGATACCGCAGGGATCTGGCTTCGCCAGCGCGCACTAATAAGCAGAAATTTCAAGAAGCATTTCAAACCATGATAGAAATTTATAAAGGCGATCGAGGTTCTGAATTACGGTTGTCTAGTTAAAATTAGTTGGAAGGCACTTTTGACCTATTTTGCCGATAACTAAATATCTAAGTTCATCCTCTAACTATGACTGTAGCAGTGTTTTCTGCCCCCGCGATCGCAACTATCGAGTTACCTAAGTTTATAAAGGCGATCGCGGTTCTGAGCTAAGATAATTTAATTAGAATTATTTGACAAAGCTAATCTTAAAATAGATCGAGATTATCTAAAATTCTCCAAGAAAGATAGTATCCCATGAACGATAAAACAACCAATCAAGATTCTTCTGTTCCTATTGATGAATCATCAGACAAAAAAGTAACACCTCTTCGTTGTTTTGTAGGGTCTATTATTTCTGGTGGATTGTCATTTGCTCTTTATTTACTTTTTTCTTCTATTTCTGAGACCTATGCAGCTAAACCCTTAGTTATGAGTAGTGCGCTAGCATTAAGGATTTCTGTAGCTGTACGTACTTTAGTGACAGGCGTAGTTGCTTTAGGAGCATCAGTTTTTGCTTTTGTCGCTATGGGGTTATTTTTGTTGGGAATTCAATTAGTAGTGCAAAGGTTTAAAGAAAGTAGTGAGCAATAGGTATTGGTATCATTTATCATTTATCATTCAACATTTATCAATATTTATCGCTCGATCAATGCTGAGGTAACTTTGGGCATTCTGGATAGAAAGTAAGGAGATTGATCGCCTGGATAAAATTTGAGCTGAATTAGAATCAGTTATTGTTTCCTGTTACCTTAGCTAAAGGTTTGATTTTTTCTAGTTGTTTGGCTTCTGCTACTTGAGCATGATAAATTTCCCAAGCATTTTGTAGGTTAAGCCAAAAATCGGGGCTGTTACCAAAAAATTTAGACAATCGTAAAGCAGTGGAGGGGGTAATACCTCTTTTGCTATTGACCAGTTCATTTACTCGCTGATAGGGTACGCCAATTGCCTGAGCTAGTGCTTGTTGAGTAATTTGCATTGGCTCTAAAAACTCTTTGAGTAACATTTCTCCTGGATGGGTCGGTGGTCGATATTTGGGTATTCTCATTTTTGTCAGTGTTTAATGGTAATCAACTATTTCTACTTCAGTTGCTTTTTCTTGTTTCCAAGTAAAACAAATCCGATACTGTTGGTTAATTCTAATGCTATATTGACCTTTTCTATCTCCTTTAAGTGCTTCTAGACGATTACCAGGTGGTATTGTTAGTTCTTCTAGAGAAGTTACTGCATTAAGTTGGTCGAGTTTTCTGCGTGCAGTAGACCAAAGATTCGGAGGACATAGTTTTCTTGCTGCTTTGGAATCTTTGCTATCGAAGATGTCTTCGGTAGCTTGGTTTTTAAAAGATACTATCATTACAGCCATGGTATCACGGCTATTATGCTAAAGAAAACCAGGAGAGGGAAGAAACGAGAAATTAACCTTTCTTCCTTGTCTTCCCACTCTCTCTTGTCTTACCCAACCAGGGTTGCACTGCTACCAACTACTTGATTTTAAGGATCGATCCAGCGATCGTCTGCTTTAATAAGATTAATTAATTCTTCTACTCCCCGATCTTCTGGGACTTTTTTAATTTCCTCGCGACCACGATAGAGAGAGATATAACCAGGTTGTTTACCGACATAACCATAGTCTGCATCTGCCATTTCTCCAGGACCATTGACAATACAACCCATAACGGCGATATCTAAACCAGTTAAGTGTTTGGTAGCTTCGCGGACTTTATGTAGTACCTCTTCTAAATTAAATAGAGTACGACCACAAGAAGGACAAGCTACATACTCTACCATGGTTTTCCGCAGTCCTAAAGCTTGCAGAATACTATAACAAACAGGAATTTCTTTTTCTGGGGCTTCGGTTAAAGAAACACGAATAGTATCGCCAATGCCATCAGCTAAAAGAGTTCCAATTCCAGCAGTAGATTTAATCCTTCCGTATTCTCCATCTCCAGCTTCGGTAACACCTAAATGAAGAGGATAGTCCATGCCTAATTCATCCATGCGCTTAACCATCAAGCGATAGGCTGCCAGCATAACAGGAACACGGGAAGCTTTCAGGGAGATGACAATATTGCGAAAATCTAGAGATTCACAAATTTTAATAAATTCCAGGGCAGACTCTACCATTCCTTCAGGAGTATCGCCATAGGTAAAGAGCATTCTTTCGGCTAGAGAGCCATGATTAACGCCGATACGCATAGCTTTACCCTGATCTCGGAGAGAAATTACCAAAGGCTCGAGAGTTTGACTGATTTTTGCGCCAATTTCTGCAAATTCTTCTTGCGTATATTCCGTGCGATCGCTCTTGGGTTTTTCAAAAACGTATAATCCAGGGTTAATTCTAACTTTATCAACGTGTTTAGCCACTTCCAAGGCAATTTTCATGCCATTGTGATGGACATCAGCAACGAGAGGGACTGCTTGATAAGTTTGAGCTAGTTTTTGTTTGATTTCGGCTAAAGCTTTGGCATGAGCCATACTAGGAACTGTTACCCGCACAATCTCACAACCAATTTCGTGTAAGCGACGAATAGCAGCAACTGAACCTTCTATATCTAAGGTATCTTCATTAATCATTGACTGAACTACTACAGGAAAGCCACCGCCAATAGTTACATTTCCTACTTTGACAGGACGAGTTTTACGTCGATGGATAGTAGTATCAATAGCCGAGGTATCAGTAGGTTTAATCGTAGGATTATCTAAAGTTTGCATAATTTTTTATTCACTATTCGGTAGCGAAATTAGCCAAAAGTCCCTTTTATTGTCTCAAATTTTCTGACTATTTTTTGGCGATCGACAAAATAACTACCATAGGGAATAACATAAAGTCTATGCTGCTTACTTTAGCTTCTGGATATCGCTACGATTTGGAGTTTTAGCAAAAAAGGGTCGAGCGATCGAACAAGCAGGACAATTTCCTTTCACTTCGACATCTAGTCTTTGACAGTGTCCCCACCGAAATCCTTCTAACTGAAAATAACGACATAAACAACATTGATAACGGTGATTTTGCTCCAATTTATTGTTTTGCACTGTCATTTCCCAGCCCTTAATAAGATATATCCTGTTTTTTAACTTTATCTGTTAAGGGGATCTAAATTTAACTTGGATACTTATTAATTAAGAAACAAGCTGTCAAATTTAATTAACTAAACTTATGAGGAAGAGCGATCGCTTTGTTGTTGACAATTGCGAATAACATATTTTTTCACCATCAAAGGCAGAGTAAAGACAGATTGATCTAACTCAGAGGCTCTTTCGATGAGCGATCGCTTTCTTAAAGAATATAATGCTTGAGTCAAGTCAGATAAATAGATTTTAGGTTTGATATACTTTTGCAAGTTTTCGATATTAAGAGGATGACGACAAACTGCTAGAGAATAAATAATCTGTTTTTCTGGGTCTGATAACCGTCTAAACTGCTCTTTTAGAAGTTCTCTAAAAAAATTCGGCACAATAATTCCTAGTTCAGTATCTGCTTCGAGAAATTTAGCCACATTGCCCCCAAAGACCTCTTTGATATTGGCACAAACTAGCTTTAAAGCTAAAGGATTACCTTGATATTTCTCAATTAAGATACGCCAGCAATTAGGATAAGATAAACCTTCTTCTGCTAATATTTCTTTAGCTGCTATCCCTAAACCACCTATTTGTAATGAGCCAATTTTATTACCTTGAATTAATAAACTATCTGCTGGTTCATCTTGGCTAATCATTACTAAACAACTTTGGTGAGATTCTTCCGTTATCCGTTTAATCAATTGACTGTAGTTACTATATTCTTGACGAAAGAAGCCCGAAAGATTATCTCCATCCATAACGGACTCCAGACTATCTAGAATCAAGAGACAACGGTAGGAACGCAAATACTCGATAAGTTGAGAAATTTTTCGATCGACGGGTGCTGATCCATTATCATTCTGGTTTGAGGGAAAAACTTTGAGTAAATCAGTTAAAAGATCGCTTAAAAGAGGAAGATATTCTATATTTCGCCAAATTACATAATCAAACTCTTTTTGAATTTGCTTAGTTAACTTAACCGCTAGAGTAGTTTTACCTATTCCCCCCATCCCTAGCAACGTCACCAGACGATATTGATCTCGCACAATCCATTGTTCTAGTTGTTCTAGCTCCTCTTCTCGCCCATAAAAACTAGAAATATAAGGTGTTTCTTGCCAGTCGCTTTTCGGGTGGGTAATTTTGTATCCTGCTTCTTCTAACCATTGAGCAATATTACGCCAGTTTCTAATAGTATTGACATCATGGTCTGTTAAAGTCTCAATATAGCGATACAAGCCTTTTGTGAGTTCAACATTTAATGAACCATAAGTCCAATGAAGTTCTGTAGCTATTTTTTTAGGCGAATAGCCACATAGCAAACCCCGCAGAATTGCTTTTTCTACAGATGTTAATTTTGCTTCTTTGGTTTTGTTGAATTGTTTTGTTTGAGCAACTCCTCTGTATAAATTTTCTAAATCCCAGCTATCTGCTGCTTCTTTAAATAATTGCTCTTCAAATTGCATAGTGTGGAAACCTACTAAAGAACCGTTCAAGGCTGATGATAAGTAGCTAGGCAAAATCAACTTCAATTATTGAAGTGAGGACAGTGGAAAATCTAAGTAGCTCGATCTATCAATCTATCAACGGCAATAAAAAATAGAAATTCAGTTTATATCTAATTTTGTTTAGTTACTTATCTTGTAAATAGTTTTTTAACTATACTATATATGACTGATTAGTCAGATTTATGCTTATCGATCTTCCAGAATCTTGATTTTTGTTACCAAAAATAATGTTATGTTACATTACGCAAATAAGGTAATCTTTGATACCGATTTTTTGAAGCAATCATGAATACAATGGTGATAAATATGAAGGAATAGTGAATCTCTAAAGTAATTTTCGGTAATCTTTCCTTAGTATATTCGCTCCATCTCATAGATATCCTTAAGAGTTAGAAAGACCTAATTGCTCACCTAACGAACTGCTAATGTTCATTAGGTGACTTTCTTTTTGCGTAATCGCTAAAGTAAGTTCAGTAGGCAAGCAAAGATGAAAAGGAAACAAAACATTCACCATCATTTTTGAACTGGTCTACACCATTAACCGAAATCGATCAATTATTTTAGGTTTTAACTCAACTCTAAGGATACAACAATCATGTCTAACAACAATCAATTATTTACTGATATCACTCCTAACGAAGAAGCTAACCTCTCTGGTGGTATGGGTTACGTCGTTCCTAAGCATGGCTTCATCAGTATCGCCAATGCTAAAGCTAATAGTGCTGCCCTTGGGGGTTA
>JASJDI010000348.1 GCA_030065155.1 Xenococcaceae cyanobacterium MO_188.B29 | reverse complement strand
CATTTGGCTATTCTTTGGGAAGATCCTTATCGCTTAACCCCTGATGTCATGGTCGAATTAATGCCACCCGAACTGTAAAACGAAGTTAAATTTACAACATGAATGACTGGAAAATTTTTCAAGGCAATAGCGAACCTCACGATCGCATTAGCGAACTTCCCGAACCTCCAAGTTGGCGTAAGTTTATCAATACTGATAAGGATTTAGAAATATTAGAAAAAACGGATAAAAGGTGGCAAAAATCTTATCAGAGTCAGGAGAAAGAAGCAAGGGACTTGCGGTTTAATAATGTACCAATAAAGTTTTGGACTACTCTTTTGGATGTAAATTGTTTAGCTGGTATTTTATTTCTACGCAAGTCCCCAACCGAATCAAGAGATTGGCAACGAGGGAAGAATTTTCGCATTCATTCCGATGAAACCAAAGCCAGAAATGATGTTGTCAACTTGGTTAATGCTGCCCTTTACTTAAGAAGACCGCTATTAGTTACAGGCAAACCAGGCACTGGGAAGACTTCTTTAGGTTATGCCGTGGCTTATGAATTAAAACTAGGACAAGTGTTACTCTGGTCGATTACAGCGCGATCTACTTTACAGGATGGACTTTACCGCTATGATGCGATCGCTCGTTTACAGGATGTGCAACTGAACAAAACAGATAAAGATATTGGTCGCTATATTCAACTAGGAGCATTAGGAACGGCTCTTTTGCCTGCTAAGCGTCCTCGCGTACTGATAATTGACGAAATTGATAAGAGCGATATTAATTTACCCAACGATTTGCTCAATTTATTTGAAGAGGGCAAGTTTGAAATTCCCGAATTAGCTCGCATTGCTAAAGAAAAAAGTGAGGTAGAAGTCCGGACCCATGATGGTTTTGATGTTCCGATCAGGGAAGGAAAAGTCTCTTGTCATAATTTCCCCCTGATTATTTTGACCAATAATGGCGAACGGGATTTTCCACCACCTTTCCTGAGACGTTGTTTGCGTTTAACTATGCCTTACGCTCCCGATGCCACAGCCTTGAAGGAAATAGTTAAAGCTCATTTAGGTAGCGATGTTTTAACTAAGGATGAGGCAAAAATCACCAAGTTGATTGAGAAATTTATCGAACTGCGGGATGGAGGCGATATTGCTACAGATCAATTACTCAATGCCGTTTATATTGTGACTCGTAACCTTAAACCAGAGGAAACTGACGAGGAAGAATTAACCGATTTATTGCTGAAATATTTAACCAGTGCCGAAGATAGATGATTGACCAGTTAATTGCTGCCTTAAACCAAGAAGTAGATTTATCAGCAGAAGAGATTGCTGATACTCTTTGGCTAGCAATGCACATGGAACAATCTAATATAGATTTTGTCAGTTACAAATCACAACAATCAAAACCCATTACTAACAAGCCTGAAGATAATCTTGGAGAAAAATCTTTATCAGAAAAATCTAATCAATCTACGTCCAAGAGTTCAAAATCGAAATTAGAATCTGAATTTACTGAAGAAGAAGATTCTTGGGAAACACAAACAGAATTTCCCGAACTTAGTGATGAACAAGAAAAAATTGATAGAGCTGGACTTTTTAACCGAAAACCTAACCAAACCCAAAAATCTTTAGATATCCCTTTCAAAGTACCTGATGCTCCTTCCCTACGAGAGCAATTAGACTTAGCCAGAGCCTTAAGACCATTAATGCGTCGGATTCCTTCTGGGTCAACCTTAGTATTAGACGAAGCAGCAACCATCCAAAGAATTGCCGATGAAGGAATCTGGCTACCAGTCATCAAACCAACCCTTGAACATTGGTTAGACCTAGAATTAGTAGTTGATGAAGGAATCTCCATGCAGATTTGGAGATATACCATCAAAGAATTAGAACGATTGCTCAAAAACTATGGCATTTTCCGCGATGTGCGAGTCTGGGGACTGATTAGTAACGAGCAAAATAAGATTCAGATTCGCAGAGGCATAGGGGCAACTGCTAAAAACCAATCTCCTCGCAGTGTAGCAGAATTAATTGATTCCAGTGGTCGTCGTTTAGTTTTGGTCGTCAGCGATTGTGTTTCCGATCTCTGGGGCGGTGGTGCTGTTAACCTGGCGTTGCAAACCTGGGCAAATAATGTACCAACTGCCATTATTCAAATGCTTCCCCAATGGCTCTGGGGTAGAACAGCGTTAGGACGAGCAACTGAAGTCAGATTGCAGGGATTAGCCCCCTCAGTTTCCAATCGGCAATTAACCGCTAATACCGTTTCCCTGTGGAGCGAAATTGATCGAGCAACAGGAATTAAAGTCCCTGTATTTACTTTAGAACCAGAGCGAGTTAGTAAATGGGCACAAATGCTTGTCGGCAAAGGTAGTATTCAGTCATCAGGGTTTGTCTTTAAACCAGAAGTTAGAAATTTAAAACAAGAAAAACCATTATTCAATTTAGATTGGGGCGAACTATCCCCAGAACAGCGTGTTCAAGCTTTCCGAGTTACCGCTTCCCCAATGGCACGGAAATTAGCAGGATTATTAGCTTCTGCACCTGTAATAAGTTTGACTGTGGTTCGGTTGATTCGGGAAACGATGTTAAAAGATTCCCAACAGGTTCATGTTGCTGAGGTGTTTTTAGGAGGATTGTTAAAACCTTTATCAGAAATCAAAGTAGATACCGATCCTGACTATGTTCAGTATGGTTTTATTGATGGAGTACGAGAGTTATTAGTTGATTCTGTTCCTGAAACCTATGTTTTGAATGTTGTTGAGGAAGTATCGAAGTTTATAGCGAAAAAAGTTGGTTTATCTTTAGCAGATTTTGCTGCTGTTTTGAGAAATCCCGATCAAATATCTGATAGTAAGCTTGTTAAGCAAGTTCAGCCTTTTGCAATGGTTACTGCTCAAGTTTTGAGGCGTTTGGGTGGGAAGTATGTAAAAGTTGCTGAGGAGATGGAATTTAGATATGTAACAGATCCGATAAAAGCGTTGGAAAAAGGTGTAAAAAAAGCAATTGAAATACTAAGAAATCTCAAATATGAAGATATTGATTGTGATGATTTATCTGATAACTCCTCAAAAAAACACTCGATAAGTATTAGTGAAATAATCGGCGACATTATCAGCCAACGCAAAAAAAAGGCTGATGTACCAAGACAAAAACAAGAAGAGTTAGAGTCTTTAGCGTCGATACTTCATCAACTCGAAGGACAAAAGCAAGTATTACTACAAAGAGCAGGAATTACGCCTAATCTTATTTCAAGACTCAAGGAAATTAATTTCCCAATACTAATTGATGCGATCAACGAAGAGCAACAGGTATGGGAAAATCTGGGGAAACGTTTTGAACGTAATTCCATCAATATTGGTGTTATTGGGTTAGCACGTCAGGGAAAAAGCACATTTCTCCAAGCTGTATCTGGGTTAACTGACAATGAAATTCCTAGTAGTTATGGACAGCCATGTACAACAGTTCAAAGTAATATTTTTCACTTTGAAGGGATAACTACTGGAGTAGTTCATTTTCATTCTGAACAATCCTTTTTAGAGGAAGTGATTGAACCATATTATCGTGCATTGGGTTTTCCTAATCCTCCCCAAACCTTAACCGAATTCCGCAATGCTTCCCTCCCCGCAATGCCAGTTAATCATGGTCAATCAGCCAAAATTGAGTCGCTTTATAAACATGTAAAAGATTAATACTATCGTAATTTTGACAAGTATGCAAATTTCCTCAAGCCAGAAAAATGGCGCAAAGAGATTTCTCATAATGAAATTAAACAATATGTTTCGCAAGAATATGACAGTAATGACAATCCTAAGTTTTTCAACCATTTAGCAGTTGAAAAAGTCGAAATTTTTTGTTCTTTTCCCAAAGTTGATGTGCAACAGATTGCTTTAGTTGATATGCCTGGTTTGGGGGATACAAGATTAGGAGATGCAGAGCGGATGATTTCCGCATTAAGCCAGGATGTTGATTTTATTCTCTTTATTCGTAGACCTCGTGGAGATGGGGATTATTTAGGGTCACAAGATACCGATTTATACTACACGGCTGCTAAAGCGCTTAAGGAAAAGTTACCTTTAGAAGAATGGTCTTTTTTATTGCTTAATGATGATGGTACGAATCGTCAACGGTGCATGGATTTTGAAAATACCAGAGAACAAAAAGGAATTCGGGTCAAGCAGTGCTTAATCGCTGATTGCAAAAATGCGCTGGAAGCTAATACTGTTTTGGAGAAGATTCTGAAATATTTAGTAGATCATATGGAGCGTCTAGATAAACAATATATGTCTGCTTGTTTAGATAATCTCAAAAATCTTCAATATAGAATCGAGCCAGAATTACAAGAATTAAATTTTGTTAAATTTTTCTTATTACAATAAACCCTACATTCAGCAGGTTTCTTAACAGAGGAAATAATATTTTTGACAGGCTGAACCGAGGAAGCGCAAAATGTGTTTTTGTGAATCGTTCAACTTAATCGACCATTTTCGACCATCCACCCAAACCAAATGCACGGATTGAAAACATTGCAGCACCCATCGCAGTGTGGGTCTCTCTGTAGGCTTACCCCGTTGATTGGGAATCGTTTCTATGGCCTCGGCTAAAGAGGAGCGAAGTTGCCGTTGACCTATGCTGTAGACCAACAAACATAAGCCCATAATCATGGCCAAGGCAGCCACTCGTTGAGCTAGCTTAACAAACAGGCGAGAGGCAAAAAAGAGGGGAGCTTTGAGGAATCGAAAGCCCCGTTCACAGGACTGCTGATTTTTGTATTCTTGCAGAATCGTCTCATTCGGCCACAGCTGCTCATCGAGCAAGTTAGTCGCCAAAATGAATCGTCCTGCTTGATTTCGTAGCAGTGCAACCGCGTCTTCATCGAGGACTAAAATCGCTTGAAGATGATAAGTGTAGCGTTGTGGTAACTCTCCTTTGCGTGGACGACCGGGGCGCTCATAGTGAGGCTTCTTGAGAACTTGAATGTCAATCAACTGATGATACTTAAGCTTTTTAATCAAAGTCTTGGCGGCATCTAGGGCATCAGTCTCACAAGCGAAGGGGTGAGCACTCAGCTCTTTAAGTGCTTTGCCTTGCTTGGTTTTCGCCTTAGCAATACGCTTGTCCAATTGCTTGAGGTCAGCAGAGAGGCGCGCCTCACTTTGGACTACTAACCAGCGCTGGCGAACTCCAGCGTAAGTGCTGCACACTTCAGCAATGGCGTAGTTATCCAAGGAACTGACGGTGAACATCTCCAACGGTAGTGTCTGCATCAACTGTTGCGCCTCAGCGATGCTAGCAGGGACACGGCTAATCCAAGGGGTCTTTCCTAACGCTTTTAAGTTCTCTTCGCTGTAGAGGGCAGCATCAGCCACATAGACTTCTGGTTGAGCGGCTTTCCACTGCTGCTGAAATTCCGCAATCACTTCGGTGAATACGGCTTGGTCAGCATCGTTGCCATTACCCACTCGCAAGTATAACGGGACATCTCCATCTCCACTGGTAATCATCGCTCCTGTAAACTGCTTGAGGTCAGGTCGATAATCTCTGGAATAGCCGTAGGTAATCTCAATCGGCACTGGTTCGGCATTCTCTTCTGCTTCTGCCTTAACTGAGTCTTGGTGCCCACTGGATTGCTCTTCTAGCTTCGTCTCCGCCGAGTTCGTCTCTGGCTGGTTATTGAGGTATTCTCCCTGTACACACATACTACTGCCATCCAGGTGGGCTTGTTTAATGCTTACCCCGAAACGTTTCACTGCTGCTAGGGCAATCTCCACAAACACAGAAGTTAATCCTTTTTTATAGAGCTGATCGAGGACTCGACCAATGCGACTATCATTAAGGTGTTCTGGTTTTACGTCTGGCCCAATCAAGTGTTCAGTCGCTTTGCCCACAAAAAATTGGCTAAACAAGTATAACGGTGCTGTCAGGAAGCCCAAGCAGTTGAGAATAAGAGCTTTGACTACATGCCCAGCACTGATTTCTTCTAGGGGATGAGTCCCCAGCAAGCGA
>JASJDI010000047.1 GCA_030065155.1 Xenococcaceae cyanobacterium MO_188.B29 | reverse complement strand
CCGAAGAGCCAGATTCAACCCCAACTAGCGACGAACCAATACCAGAACTTATTTCTCTCGATAGCGTCTTTGGAGATGATTTAAATACCATTACCGAAGAGCCAGATTCAACCCCAACTAGCGACGAACCAATACCAGAACTTATTTCTCTCGATAGCGTCTTTGGGGATGATTTAAACACCGTTACCGAAGAGACAGATTCAACTACTGTTAGTCATGAATCAACATCAGAACTTATTTCTCTCGATAGTGTCTTTGGGAATGATCTAGAAACTCCAGTTCAACTTTCATCTACTAGTAAAGATAATTCCGATAATTCCGATCATCCTACTGAACAACAAGAATCTTCGGAAATCGATCGACAAGAAATACTTCAGCCAAATAACTTAGATGAAGCGATCGAATCTATTAAAGAAGTTTACGATCGGCTACTCCCTGCAGCAAGCAATCTCATATCGGCATCTCCATCCAAATCAACAGGAGCACTATCTAAAACCAAAGACAATAAAGCTAAGTCACCGTTACTCCGCCGTAAGACGACGGAGCCTGCGGTGACTGGTGTTCCCCAGTTAAACCAAGATGAAGACCATAAAATCGCTAATTTAACTGTAAGAATTGACTTAAATCGTTTAGAGAGAATGAATAATCTCATTGGCGAATTAGTCATTAATCGCAATAGCCTATCTCTACAAAATGAACAACTTCAAGATAATGTCAAGGAATTAGTCCACAAGTTTACTCGCTTTCAGCAAATAACAGTCCAGTTAAGAGAACTGTCTGACAAGATGTTAGTAAATTCAGAACGACTTAGCACTAACTTCTTCTCTTCTACCAAAGATCATTTTTCTTCAATTAATACCAATCAAACTGAATTTGATTCTTTGGAAATGGATAGCTACAGTGCTCTGCATACTCTATTCCAGAAAGTATTAGAGGAAATGATGCAGCTAGAAGAAGGAGTTGAGGATATTGCTCTGTTTGCTAAACAATCTGACTTAACTATCAAGCAACAACGTCAGATGCTTGGACAAATGCGAGACGAGCTAATGTGGGCAAGGATGTTACCTTTAGACCAGATTATGCAACCTTTTCCTCGTATGTTGCGTGATTTATCGAGTAAGTATAAAAAACCTGTTACTCTCAAAATGGCTGGAACAGGAGTACTAGTCGATAAAGCTGTATTAGAAAAGCTTTACGATCCTTTAATGCACTTGCTTCGTAATGCCTTCGATCATGGCATTGAGTCACCTGAAATCCGCCATCAAAAGGGTAAATCAGAAAAAGGTCAAATTACTATTCGTGCTTATTATCAAGGAAATCACACTATTATTGAAATTCGGGATGATGGACAAGGACTTAATTTAAATAAAATTGCCAGCAAAGGAATTAAACAAGGTTTATTATCAGCCGAACAAGTCCAAATAGCTACTAAAGAAGAAATACTAGACTTAATTTTTGAGGCAGGATTTTCTACAGCAGATAAGGTTAGTGAATTATCTGGACGTGGTGTAGGGATGAATGTAGTTCGTTCTCAACTGCAATCGCTCAAAGGCACAATTAAAGTTAATTCCTTTCCTGATAAGGGAACTACTTTCACACTTCAGTTACCTCTTACTCTTACCATTGCCAAATTACTAGTCTGTTCTTTGGGTTTAACAGCTTTTGCTATACCTTCAGATAGTATTGAAGAAATAATTATTCCTAAATCAGATCAATTAAAACTATCTGGCAGACAGAGATTTTTGTTCTGGAATCAACAACTGATTCCTATTTATGCAGTTAAAGACTTGCTTAAATATAACTGTACTATTTATTCAGCAGGTTTGCGGAGTAAAACTTTTGATACAGTTGCTCCTCCCACAGATTGGGCATTACCTCTATTGTTATTACGTCTGGGACAACAACTATTCGCCCTAGAAATTGACAAACTAATTACTGAACAAGAGTTAGTTATTAAACCTTTTGGCAAAGCAATTACTCCTCCTAGCTATACTTATGGCTGCACTATTTTAGGGGATGGAACTCTACTTCCAGTTATCAATGGAGTTGTACTGCTCGATGAAGTTCTGGGATTAAGTACAATTCAAGAGCGAAATCGCTTAAATACCATTACTCCTTTAGAACTATCTGATACCCTGGATTTAGACACAGAAAATAATCAGCTAGAAACAGCTTCTACTAAAATAGTCAATACTCCCACAATATTAGTGGTTGATGATTCTACTGCTCTAAGAAGAACTATGGCTTTGAGTTTAGAAAAACAAGGCTATCGAGTGTTACAAGCAGGAGATGGGCGACAAGCTTTAGAGCAACTCAAAGATTATCCAGATACTGATTTAATTATCTGTGATATTGAGATGCCTAATATGAATGGTTTTGAATTTCTCAGTGTTCGCCGTCGAGATTCTTTGCTAATTAAAATTCCTGTAATTATGCTTACCTCTCGGAGTGGAGAAAAACATCGTAATCTAGCTAAGCAGTTAGGAGCAAGTGGCTACTTTACAAAACCCTACATTGAACAAGAATTTGTTGTTGAATTAAAAACAATACTGGAGCAGAAAAATAGCGATTCTGAAAAGGATTCTCAATCTACAGCCAAAACAATATCAGGTTTAAACGTTTTAATTATTGATGATTCCTCTGCTCTACGCAAAACTATGACCCTAACCTTAGAAAAGAAAGGATATCGAGTATTACAGGCTAGACATGGAAAAGAGGCATTAGAGCAGCTACAACAAAATCCGCAAGTAAGTCTAATTATTTGCGATATCGAAATGCCGATTATGAATGGTTTTGAATTTCTTGATGTTCATCGTCAAGATAGCAAAATAGCACATATTCCTGTAGCTATGCTTTCTTCTCGTAGTAGTGAAAAACATCGTAATTTAGCTAACCAGTTGGGAGCAATTGCCTTTTTTACAAAACCTTATGTCGAAGAAGAGTTTCTACGAGAAATTAAAAATTTAGTCAGAACTAATCATTAAATTTAGTTATTTTTCAGTACTAAACTAAAAATTATTATGTTTACTAATTATCAGCTTCAAGATAAGTCCGAGAATATTATTACTTCTACGGCTACCTCTCTACTCAAATTACTAGTATTTGAAGTTGGCAAGCTTACTTTGGCGTTACCGATCGATCAGGTAAAAAAGGTAGTTAAATATACTTCGGTTTATGGCAGTGGGCTTAGTCACGTTAATCTTACCCATTTAGACGATCGCGAAGTAACGATAGTTGATTTAGAACAAAAATTATTTAAAAGTAGCCCAATCGATCGAGCTAATTTTAATGGCTATTTCATTATTACTAAAGATATTATGGGCGAATCTATAGGTATTTTAGTAGCCAAGATGCCTATGCTAATTGATGTATCTTTATCTCAAATTCGCCTTCTACCTAATTCGTATCGTCATTCTGATACTCTAGAAATTGCTAGTCATGTTACTATAATTGACCAAAAAAATAAAGTTTCTGTAACAATTTTTATACTAGATTTAGATCGATTGATTTAATTGTTAATTTAACTACATTGCGACCTGCTTAATATTGATTAACAATTACTGTATTCTATGTATAAAAACCTTTTTGGCTGTTGATTGATTTTATGATAAAAGCCATAGTAATATCACGATTTTTCTATATCTATTTTTTTACCTTTTTGTCCCTAATTAGTTACTTTTTTCCCGTAACTTAGAAAGTGTAGAATTCAAAAGCGGAGCAAATCAATAATGAAAAAATATAGCTCAGTCGATCGCCTCTATAAGTTACATGAACTGTTCGCTATAGATTTTAAAAAATCGGAACAAGATGCACAAATAGTACAAAAAGAATCTAATGTTATTAAGTTAACAGAGATAGATACCAATTTAACTGCTTAATTCAGATAATAGCCTATACTCTTCATCACTATTAAGTATTAATGTTTGTTAAGACAAAGAAATAGGTTTTGGCTAATAAATTACATGATACTTAATTAACAGAAAATTGTGCTATTTATCTGATTTTTCGCACCAACATAAGTCATGAAAATAATTGTAAACAAGGACAGATACTATACAACAATGTAAATACCACTAAGAATTCAATAATAGGAGCTTGCTAAATAAGCGATCGCTTTAATTCTTAAGGCGATCGCTTTCCTTTTGTATTGACAATAAAATATAAATAAAATTACTTAATATTATTTCTTAAACCACATAATCCTGCATAACCAATCCCAATAGCATCAACACTATCATCAATAGGCAAAGTTTCCAGAGCAAATAAGGTTTGAATCATGCTTGCCACTTCTTTCTTATCGGCTTTGCCATAACCAAGATGGCATTTCCAACTAGATTGATGCAGATAAACTGGTACAATTCCTATTTCTCGGTAACATACTAAATTGATTACCCCAAAAGATTGAAGTACTCCTCCTGCTGCTTTGATACTTCTACCAAAAAAGGGCATTTCGATCGCTATTTGACTGGGTTGCAATTCACTAATCAACTCCACCATGTCTTGCTCAATTTCTAATAATCTTTCTGGTGTAGTTAATTTTTTATTCGTTTCGATCGTGCCATAGTCAAGCAATCTAGCATTGCCGATTTGTACTTCTTCTAACAATGCCCAACCTACTATAGCTAAACCAGGATCTATTCCTAACCAAGTTGGGTTCATTATTCTATCAAATTTGGTTACGATAACCTATTTAACGGGTAGAGTAGAGGATGGGGCACAAGATTTTAAGGGAATTATTATAAAAGGGTTTTGAGAATAGGATTTGGATTCATACCATAAGTCTTGGCAGAAACAAAAAATATTCCTCTAGTATTATATCTAGAAGAATATTGATTAAATGTTTAGATTTATTTGTATAACAATACAAGTAATAATCAATTTTTATTTGTTATCCTATAAAATTTAGATAAAATAGTAGTTAAGATTTAATCTTGCTTTGCGAATCTTCTCCAACAACATCTCAACTGTAGCTAATTTTCCATCTACTGTATTTTTTGAATTAGAACTATTATCAGTTTCTTCATTTCCTTTAAGTTTGCCTAGAGTATTTTTAACTGTATATAATTCTTTTTCAATTTTAATTAGTAAAACAATTAGCCGAGCGACTTTAACTGTTTTTTCCTCAGCGACTATTTCTTGCTGGATGAAATTTAAATAGTTATTGATATTATCCATGAAGTTAGTGAATTAATTTAGTAGATGTTTAATAATTATTTGCTGTTGAAATTACATAAGTACAGTATATAAGTGAAAATGCCCTAATTGCATAAAGTTTATGTAATTCTTCAGGAATACAGTATGAATAATACGTTAATCTATCTTAATATTTCAGCGTGTTCACTGAGGTGAAGAAAAGCTAATTTCAGTAGTTCAGTAACTTGTTACTTACGCAATTAAACGTATCCATTCTCCGTTAAAAAATTTAGACTAATATCTTCTGCTTGCTTGCTAGAGGTGGGTAGGCGATGGGCAATTAATTTATCAACATATTTTCCTAAAATATCACCTTCTATGTTGACCAAATCCCCTGGCTGAAGATAACATAAGTTAGTTTCGGTGTAGGTATGAGGAATAACGGCAGCTTTAAACCAACTCCCATCATCCGCGCAATCTGCAACAGTTAAACTAATTCCATTAATAGCGATGCTACCTTTCTCTACTAAATAAGGAGCAATCTTATCTTTCCATTGGGTTCTCATGGTAGCAGGGGAAGTGAAACTCATTTCCCAAGCTCGATCGGTAGAAATAGATTGGGATAAACAGCCGATACCATCTACATGACCAGTAACAAAATGACCACCAATTTTGCTTCCCACCCTCAAAGACGTTTCTAGATTAACGTAGTCTGCGGTCATAACTCTGTTTCCGAGAGTACTACGTTGCAGGGTTTCAGGAGAAACTGTTGCTATAAAACTATTAGAGATAATCTCTTCTACGGTTAAACAGACTCCATCTACTGCTACACTATCACCGATCGCTAAATCAGCCAAAATCACTTTGGTATTTTGACTGGCGATTGTAATCTTCAAACTATCTTGACCTTGACTATGAATTGTACCAAGTCCTTGGACTAAACCTGTGAACATAATTTTTTGAGAAAATAGAAAATATAATTAAAGTTTAATAATTTAGATCTAAGTTACGTCAACAAAGCAAAAATACTAGCGAAAAACCCTTGTTCCTAATATTTATCTTTAGTATCTGACTTTAATTTTTTCTGGAGCAGTAAAGCAATAAATATAAATTAGGGCATACTGAAATTAAACAGCATCTCTAGTATTAACTAGATTAAGTATTTTTACTAGTTATGATGTTCAAGATAAACTATATCCTTAACTCTGGGTAGAAATATTTATCTTGATTGATTTGTTTTGTGTGGTCATAATTCCTTTATCTGAGAGACTAAACCAATGATAGAAATGAAAGTTGCTGGCATTGCTTTAGATGCTGTCCACCGTACTCCCATCGTATTATTGAAAGATGCTTCGGAGCGTAGAGCATTACCCATCTTTATTGGACAGGATCAGGCAAGAGCAATTATTAATGCTTTAGAAAAGCAACCAGCACCTCGTCCTTACACTCACGATCTGATTGCTAATATTTTTGATACTTGGGATATTAGTTTGGAAAAAATTATTATTCATGCCTTACGAGATAATACTTTCTATGCTGTTCTTTGCTTAAATCAGGCAGGAGTCAAAAAAGAAGTTGATTGTCGTCCCAGCGATGCGATCGCTGTTGCCTTAAGAACAGAAAGTCCTATTTGGGTAATGGAAGAAGTAGTAGCCGATGCTTCTATTCCTGTAGATCAGGATGCGGATGAGGAAGAACGTAAAGCTTTTCGAGAATTTATTTCTAATCTTAGACCAGAAGATTTAATTAAGCGAGGTGGTGCTGGTGGTGATTAGTTGTTATTACCTAGTAAATAATAGACTAATAAGTAATCATGAAATATCGGCGATTTGGCAAAACTAATTTGCAGTTATCGGTTTTTTCTTTGGGAACAATGCGCTGTCTAGCATCTTCCCAAATAGCAGAGACAACGATCGCCAGAGCTATTGAATTAGGTATTAATCATTTAGAAACTGCTAGAGGTTATGGTCAAAGTGAGAAGTATCTCGGTCAAACTCTTAAACACAATCTAGCTAAATACAGAGAGAAAATCTATATTACTACTAAACTACCGCCGACACCAGATGCAAAACAGATGGGTCAGTGGATTGATGAGTCCTTGTCTAGATTACAAGTAGATTATCTAGATTGTTTAGCTATCCATGGGATTAATACCTGGCAACATTTAGAGTGGTTAAGTAGCGACCGTGGTTGTTTACGGGTAATCCAAACAGCAATAAAAGAAGGGAAAATAGGTTATTTAGGTTTTTCTACCCATGGTTCTCTTGAACTAATTTTGGCGGTAATTAAAACTAATTTATTTTCATTTATTAATCTTCACTACTATTATTTTTGGCAGCGTAATCAACCAGCGATCGCTTTAGCTCAAGAAAAAGATATGGGGGTATTTATTATCTCTCCAGCAGATAAGGGAGGAAGGCTATATACACCGCCAGAAACTTTACAAGAGCTATGCCAGCCTTTTTCTCCTTTAGAATTAAATTACCGTTTTTTATTGAGCGATCGTCGTATTACAACTCTAAGCGTAGGGGCTGCTAACCCTCAAGAATTAGTGACACCATTACAAGTAGCAGATCGAGATTATCCTCTCACTGTTCAAGAACAAGAAGTAATACAACGCTTAAAGATTCATAAACAAACAAGTTTGAGCAGCGATCTTTGTAGTCAATGCTATCAATGTCTTCCCTGCCCTGAAGGAATTAATATCCCTGAAATTCTTCGACTTCGTAATTTAGCTGTTGCCTATGATATGACGCATTATGGTCAGTATCGCTATCGGATGTTAGAAAATGCAGGTCATTGGTTTCCTGGAAACAAAGGCAATCGTTGTACTAGTTGTGGAGAATGCCTTCCTCGCTGTCCAGAGAAATTAGATATTCCTAAACTTTTGCAAGATAGTCATCAACGTTTTAATGGTGCTACTCGTCGTCGTCTTTGGCAAGATTAGTAACTTTTAATTTGTTGTCTCAAAAAATTGACCGATATATCTTCAATAAAAGTGTTAGGATAATTAGCGTTAACAAAGATAGAAGATAAAGTTCATATTCAGTATAGATAGATTTTCTTCTCCTGGTATTTATGAGCTTCACTCCAGAATCTTGTATCTCTACAAAAATCTGATTGAGGAGAGAATTTAGTTTATGTCGGTTTGCCTACAGACTTTTTGTTATAAAAGCAACCAAGAAAACCCGACTGAAGTCTTTATTGGAAATTATGATAGTCTAAAGTGGGTTTACTTACCTACTAATCTTAATGTAGATTTTTATGAAAGGTTTTGCTTATGTGGAAAAGTCTGCATAGGTGGAAGAGGAGCAAGTCAATAAAAGTTAATCAGGCTGAGCTCCGTAAAAGTAAAAACTCGGAAGGAGAAGGTGTTATAAACTAGCGTTTTTAATCTTCAAAGTAAAATAGGTGACGCTTCTGGGAATCAACAGTCTTAATTACGCTAGAAATTTCCCAGGGGTGTTTTATTGTCTTAATGAGGGATCATAATGTCTAAACGTCGTAATGCAAAAAAAGAAAAAGCGGAACGTAATAAGCAAAATGCTCGTAAGTTCCGTAAACCATCTTCTCGATATTCTGGGAGGGGAAAAAAATCCTATAACAACAAAACTTCAAAACCCAAGGAAGAAAATACATCTTCTTCCTCTGATTCGGCTCCTAGTGCTTAGAATATCATTTTGAGTAACTGAGTTAATTCTTAGTCCAGAAAATTAGTTAGTTCATCCGTTTACAGTTTTTGCCACTCTTGTTGTAGATATTTACCCCATTTAGCAGCAAGAGCAACATCTGTAAAAGGAACTTTTAGCTTTTTTTCTTGCTCTTTTAAGCTGAATTCGAGCATGGTTTTGCCTTTACTGGGGGGATTGTCCCAATCAACAGGGCGATCGCCTACTAGTAAAGTAATCTTTTCTACTTCCGTCAAGGAAAAAGTAATTATTTCAATTAGTCCTTTGCGAGTTGGTTTTCCCCAAGTCAATTCCTGCCCTTTTTTTCCTAGTACAGCATAGATATCATACTTGGCATTATCAAATTTCTCTGCCCAAACACGATATTTTTCTACTTTTTGATATTCATTCCAACCTGCTCTTGCTAGCCAAACAAATACTGCTAGTAAAGGCAACCAAAGTAATCCTCTTTCCATAAATTCCTCTCATTATTCTAATTGCTATTAAAGCCAGCTTCAGGTAATTCTACCCCACACTCTTTACAGAATTTAGCATCAGGATCGTGACGGGATAAACCACAATTAGGACATTTTTTATCAACTAAATTAACAGTTTTAAGAACTTGTTTAATTAATTCACTTAATTGCCAAGGAATAAATAATACTCCTGTCAAAATCATTAATAAAGTCATAGCTCTTCCTGCTTCTGATAGGGGAGTAACATCACCATAACCAACAGTGGTCATAGTGACAACTACAAAGTAAAAAGCATCAAAAAAGTTTTTTAAACTTTTCTCATTAATTTGATGTTCTACTTGATAAATCAAGCCAGCATAAACAAAGATTAAAGAAAAAAGTGTCAGAAAAATCCGCGCAAAAATAATACCATCTTGAGTTTTAATCCCAAATAACTTAGTTTCTAATCGCCAAAATCTGATTATACGTAAGATACGAAACCAGCGAAAAACACGAATAAACCGAAAATCCATTACCCCTAATAGTAGAGGCAATATAGCAACTAAATCTATAAGAGAAAAAAGGCTAAAGAAAAATTTACGTCTATGCTTTGCAGACCAAAAACGCAGAAAATATTCAATAGTGAAAATAATTAAAATAGTTAGATCGAGAACATGAAAAATAGTTGCTAATTGAGGAGAAAGAGAGTAGGTTTGAGCAACAAAGATACCAGAAGAAAGCAGAATCAACCCAAGCACAATTAAATTAACTGCTAAACCTAAGCTAGTTTCTATGTCCTCAAGATAAAAAGCGATTTTCTCGCGCAAAGAAGGCATAAAATTTTCGTCATTGGATGTGACATTGTCTATTTGAGCAAGGGAGAAGCGAATAGTTTCTCAACTAAGGATATTTAATTTAACCTGGTTAATTAAGAAACTTTGGTCGGGCTTGCTGATTAATTTCTAATACTTGTTCTAAATTATCCCAGTTTTCTTGTTCAATTTGTATAATTATTTCATCCAGGTTTTGACGATATTGTTTTAGCGATCGCAGAAGTGCCTGACGATTATATTTTGCCATCATCATACCCAACTCAGGATTGCCACCACCAACTCTACTAGTGTCACAAAATCCTGAACTAGCGAGTTTTTGAGCTAATTGTAAAACTTGGGAATTGCTTTCTTGTAGACAACTCTGAATTAAACTAGCACTAACCATTACTGGTAAATGAGAAATCCAAGCCACAGCGCGATCGTGAACTTCGGGAGGACAAATATAGGTTATTGTATCAAGGGAACGGGCTAGAGATGCCAATTTTTCTACTAATGCTGTTGGCGTTTTTTCTGTAGGAGTAAAAACATAGGCTGCGCCGGTAAATAACTTGGTTTGGGCTGCATGAATACCTTGATTGGTATTGCCTGCCATAGGATGTCCCCCCACAAAATTAGACCATAAATAAGTGCAAGCCTCAACTATAGGTTGTTTCACTGAACCTACATCGGTAACAATAGTTTCTGTTTGAAGATGAGGAACAAGTTTGGCTAAGGTAGGAGCGATCGCACCGATAGGGGTACAGATAATCACTATTTCTGCTGCTGCTAACAGACTTAAATCTGTACTTGCCCGATCTACTACGCCTTTGTCTAAAGCAGTCTGACAGGTAGTTGCTTGACGAGAAACACCCAAGATTTCATGTCCTTGGGCTTTTAAATCTAATCCCAAAGAACCACCAATCAAACCCAAACCAACAATCCCTATTTTCATCAAAAACCTACATAAATTAACAATCAAGCTTACACTTTGCTAAAGTGAGAAAAACTTAGTTTTGCCTTGCCAAGATGTTGACCAACTAGCTTTACCCACCCTACTTTTATCTAACTTTATCTCCTCTGCCCCTCCGCTCCCCTGCTCCCCTGCTTCTCTGCCTCTACTCAGGGCGATGCCAATTCATAATATTCCAGGTTACTGTATCCCAGGGAGTCATGTCCAAACCATCTAGATTATTACCAACCCCAATCACATCAGAGCGATGAATTAGAGGTATAGTCTGTGCTGTATTAACTAATAAGTCATTCATCTGGATAAAAATTTGCTTTCTTTGTTCGCGATCGAGTTCTGTCTTAGCTTTTAGCCACATTTGATCGTATTCGGGATTGCAATAACGAGGAGCATTATCCCCCACCCAACCATTAGCTTTTTGGGGTATTTGTTGGCAAGTGAGGGTTTGCATGTAACCTAAAGGATCTGGCATACTAATGTACCTAGTAAACATCTGTACGTCCGCATAGAAATGTTCTACGGTATCGTTGCTCGCAGGATCGCTAGAAAAGAAAATACTCGCATCAATACTTTTGAGTTCTACGCCCACACCAATAGACTGCCAAGCTTGTTTGATAATTTCCTGGGTTTTTTGACGTAAAGGATTAACGGAAGTTTGAAATAATACATTCATTTCCACTCCGTTTTTATCCCTAGTGCCATTTCCATTAGTATCTTTCCAACCAGCTTCATCCAATAAAGTAGCAGCCTTCTGCAGATTAAATTCGTAACTAGTATTAGGAGAAACATACTCTGGTGGCGCAACCAAAAAATTAGCAGTTGGCTGCCCTGTAACCCCGTATAGTTGCTCGGCTATAGTATCGCGATCGACAGATAAAAATAATGCCTGACGCACTTTGAGATCTGTCAAAAAAGGATGAGGGAATTTTAAACTAGAACGTTCTCCTGATTCAGTAGCTTTATTGGGATCGGTCTGATTCAGCATAATACGCTCCATTCCAACACCTGGATTAGAAACAACTTTACCTTTCCCCGCAGCTTCCAATTGTCTCAAGACAGCAGCTTCTACCTGAAGATTGTAAGCAAAATCTGCATCTCCTGTTTGTAAGACTGCCCTAGCAGCAGAAGTAGCATCCCCACCACCTTTAAGTTCAACCCGTTTAAAAGCTAGTTGGTCTGCACTAGGAAATTCGGAATTAGGTTCATAAACTACGATATCTCCTGGTTTAAACTCTGCTACTTTATAAGGACCAGTACCTATAGGCATAAGATTAGCAGGAGCTTCTCTGACATTTGCCCCATTGTATTCTTCAAAGATATGTTTGGGTAAGATTGTTCCTTCCACACCTACAAAAAAAGAAAACCAGGCAGGGTTTACCTCTTTAAAATTGACACGAATTGTATAGTCATCGATCTTATCTATACTCTCAACTGACTGATAAATTCCTGCGGTTATTGCACCTACTGCAGGGTTAGTGGCAAATTTGTAAGTAAAAATAACATCATCAGCGGTGAAGGGAGTTCCATCAGACCACTTAATCCCTTCTTTAAGTTTCCAAGTAACTGACTTGCCATCAGCAGCAATTAAGCCATTTGCTTCATTTGGTACTTCCGCAGCTAAGATAGGAATTAGTTCACCATCATTATTAAAACTCGCCAAAGGTTCAAGGGTAATACGGCTAGCTTCCCAGTCCTTAGAACCGTTGGAAAGATGAGGATTAAGAATAGTAGGTGCTTGCCAGTATAGTAGCTTGAGAACCTCTCCATTGCTTTTTTGCTCAACAGATTCATTATTAGAATTACAGGCAGTCAATACAGAAGCCGATAACAAAGGCAAACAAAAGACATATAGAAAGCGAATTAATAATTTTTTGGATAGCACTACGCTATTTTACTCCTCAAACGATTTTAATTATTATGATTTATATTTAAGCAGTTTAATCGATCATTTCTGTCTAAGTAAGGAATCTAAAAGATTATAGACAGATTTGTTTTCTTCTCATAGGAGACAAATTGAGAAAAGCTTGATTATTCATTCAAATAACACAGTATTTACTTAGGGTTTGCTGAATAACTTGACAACGTTTAGCCAATATAGGTGTAACCGTTCACTCCCCCCCTTAAAAGCGATCTCGAAGAGATCCGCGAAGCGGTGCGCTAAAACTACGCACCCAAGATCAAAAATGAGAGTGAGTTAAACGAAAGTTTAATGACAATTGAGATTTAAGTAACTACTCCACTCGGAAGTAGGGGAGGACTCAATCCTTTACGAGCTAACTTAATAACGGTAAGCACCATAACCGTCAGTGATTAACCATCCCACAAAAGCTTCGGTCACTAACTGCTGGAACTCTTCTTTGGTACAATGTTTTTTGGTAATGAGATCGCGCCTCGTTAAAGCCTGTAACAAAATTACAGCGCAAACACAATGCTGCAAGAGCGCGGGTAGAAGATTCTAGAGAACAACATAAAGTAAATAAATATTTTTGTCAGAAATATTGGTAGTGAAACAAAAATCTGTGGGAGGAGTCTGAAGCTCAGTTTCGGCTGACCCTGTTTCCCCTGCTGAATTTTGAGCCGACTCTTCAGGAACTATAACACTCCTGAAAAGAGAATCAATACTACAATAAATACGGTAAAAGCTCCGCCTGATCTTATTTGCGATTTCCTGAAGGGCAATTTCTTCTCCAAACCCAAATACCCCAGCAATAAATAACTCACTAAAGCAGCTATTACAGCAGCTATAAATCTTAGTTTAGTGGAGAGAGTTAAACGAAGATATAAAATAGTCAGAAAATTGTAGTTAGAGAAGGGAATGGTAATAGTTTGCCAGCTATTACCCCCATCTGTTGATTTAGACAGTTCTGTTCCAGAGGAGGCATAAATAGTCCGATCGAGCGAGTATGATGGGGAAAACTTAATTGGTCCAGTTAAATCATCACTAATCCGAGTAAAAGTTTTTCCACCATTAACAGTTTTAAATAGTCCTTTCCCTTGAGCAGCAATAATGAATGTTCGATCGCTTTGGTAATTTGGTGATATGCCAATCTCTTGTATATAGGCATCCCCGCCATCAACAGTCTGGGCTAATTTCAGCCAACTTTTTCCTCCATCTTTTGTTTCAAAAAGACCGATTTTAGTACCAGCAAAAACAGTTTTATCTACTTGGTAGCTAGGTGAAATAGCTAACGCGATTCTATTTGCATTCATCCAGGGAATACCATTGCTTGCAGGTTGCCAGGTGAAACCCCCATCTACTGTCTTATATACGCCAATGGGACCCCCCGCATATAGTGTTTTGTCAGAGGAAAAATCTGGTGATATAACCAGAGAATTGAGGGATATTTTCCCTCCTATCCCAACTGGAGCTAATGTTCCCACCACCGAGAAGCTTTCACCTCCATCAGTTGACCGAAAAATACCACCTGCATGCATCCCTAAATAAATAGTTCGATCGGAGACAAAGTTCGGTGAAACAGTTAGTTCAAATTCAGATAGCCTTGCTCCCTTGGGCTTATTCAATCGCTCATATTGCTTAATTAGCGAAATTTTGTGCCAATACTTTCCTCCATCGGTAGATTTTAGGAAATAACCCCAGAAACCTGACAGTATAGTTTTGTCTGAACGATAGTTAGGAGAAAAAACCATACGACCGGTTATAAAGTTTATTCGATTATGTTTAACTTGATCTTCTTTGGCGAAAAATTTGTTAATATCCGTCCATGTAAGCCCTTGGTCATTGCTTATGTAAATCCCTTTATAATAAGTAGTGATGGCAACTGTCGAGTCATTTATATAATCTGGTGATAATCCTATACCTGTAATAGTTTCTGCTATCGTATTGGCAATATCTATTTCCCCCCAAACACGACCACCATTTGTTGACTTGAATAGCCCAGTGAAAGCTGCCAAGAAAATAGTTTTATCCTCGCTAAATGTTGGAGAAATTTTCACGTCTCTGAAATGAGGTTCCTTAAATTCATCTGCTTGAGAGATTTTAGTCAGACCTCTACTATATTTCCTCCAGGTATTTCCTCTATCATTGGAGTGAAAAACCCCCCCCTGCCAGGTGGAAGCAAACACAGTGGAATCTGTTCCATAGTTGGGAGATATAGCGAGAGATAAAATAGCTCGATCTGATAGACCTTCATTCACTTCCTGAAAAGAGATGCCTCCATCAACCGTTTTAAAAATACCACCCTTTTCAGTGCCCACAAAAAAGGTCTTATCTGAAGGAAAATTGGGGGAAATTACTATAGTTCTAATCGGTTCACTCTGGGGAAGAGTAAAGACTTGGTTCCAACTCTCCCCTTCATCGTTAGACTTGTAGAGAATCCCTTGACGATCCCCAATAACTATACTGTCGTGCTGTTTAGGAAAAAAAGCTATAGCAGTGATTTTGCTATCGCCATCTATAATGGGATACCAACTTTTTCCTCCGTTTTTTGTCTTATAGAGTCCTTGTTTAGTTCCAGCAGCTAAAACAACATCCGAAGAGTCGGGAGAAATGGAGACGAGGTTAATGTTCAAAGTTTCTAGTCCTTGATTAACTTGGCTCCAGGAAGTTCCTTTATCTTGTGACTTGTATATCCCATCTCCAAGGGATGATAAAAATAGAGTTTTTGGGAACTGAGAAGAGATATCTAAGGAAGATAATCCATATTTATTGTTCAAACCTTTGACTATTATTTTCCAACTTTTTCCTCCATCTTCTGACTTTAGTAAACCCCCTTCAGTGGGACTATGAATGAATAAAGTTTGGTCTTGGTCATAAGTTGGAGATATGTCTACCTCGAATATCTGATCGTGTGGAGTATGTGCCAAAGCCGACTCTATACCCAAAAATAGGACAGTTAAAATCGCCAGTAAAAAAACACTAAGACTTTTAAATACACTCATTTTCTCTAGTAGTCCACCACAATGATTTTGACAGGTTGGATAAAGATTTGAGAAAATCAATCAAGGCTCCAATTTGGATCATGGCAATTAAATATACAGTCAATCTGTAGTTTTCATCACTAAATATCTACTTAGAGGATAGTAAGTTGTTAAAAAAGCATTAAGCTAAACAAATGAACCTCCTGCATCGTTTGAGAAGAATCAAGTTAGATGGTTTTCTAATAACAGCCCTTCTGGGGGGATTTTTTTTCTGTTTATATGGAATTAATTGGGGCAGATTGGAATCTTGGCATCCCGACCAAATGGCTTTTAGGGGGCTTTTTAGAGAAGGAGAAATACCACTCAATCCTGGTTATTTTCTTAAGCCACCTTTCTATACATATTACATTTTTTTTCTAGCTCGTTTACCATTAAAAGTTTTTGAAAAAATCTTCCATATATCTTCAGATACTATCGATCCTTTATTACTAAGTTGGTCTAGAGTTTTAACGGTTTTTCTTTTTTTAGGTTCGCTCATTCTGGTGTTTCAGATAACCAAAAGATTTTTTGGTCTTTTTCCAGCTCGAATCATTACACTTGTTTTTGCTACTAGTGCTAACTTTATAGTCCATAGCCACTATCTAACGACAGATATACCAGTTATATTTGTGATGTTAGTAGCTTTTTACTTCACTCAAAATATACTCTTAAAAGGTCGTTTATCTGACTATGCATTAGCTGGGTTTTTTACGGGAATTGCCACAGCTACTAAATATAACGGATTGGCTATAGGAATCGCGATTGTTGTAGCTCATGTGCTTGCACTAAGTTCTATCTCATGGAAGAAATTACTTTTTAGTAAGAAACTCTTCCTGGGATTATCTATGGTCGTTATTGGATTTGTAGCTGGCAATCCCTTTGCATTACTTGATTATTCTACCTTTATATCTGATTTTTTATACAACTACACTATAACTCCCGTATATAGTGGCGAAAAGGGACATAGTTACTGGCAATTTTTCTTAACTCTTCCCACAATTATTGGATGGCCATCACTCTTAATTTCTTCAATAGCGATCGTGTTTTCTCTTTATCTAGTTTTCTCTGAAAAGCAAAACTGGATGGAAAAGAAAGCAATGTTATTAATGCTCTCTGTATTGCTGGTTTACTATTATAAATTTGCTTCATTTCCCCGAGTAGAACCTCGTTTCGTTATGCCGATTGTTCCTTTATGGCTAATCATATCTGGTCCATTCTGGAACAAAATAAAACTAAATAGGATAGTGGTATCAATATTGTTAGTTATTCTCATAAGCTACAACACAGTTTGCAGTTTTTATGTAGCAAAGAGGTTTGCAGAAGATCCACGGATGATAGCTCTCGAATGGGTCAAAGAAAATATTCCCCAAGGTAGTTCAATAGAATACACATACTACTCTCCGAACTGGAATAAAGTACCAGAAATGAACTTTAGAGGCGAAATAATGCCATTTATTGGTGGCAGAAAAAGAGTATTTAAACAGCAGTTCCAAGATAATAATTGGCTTGTTGGCAAACTGGAAACTGCGGAAGAAGAAGCAGACGATCGATGGTATTCCCTCGAAAGTTTAAAGGAAAGGAACCCCGAATATATTTCGATTAATTCTATGTATTACAGTCGATTTATTACTGGTAATGCTAGAGAATTATATCCTTCTGTCAAGCAATTTTTTAGCAATTTAATTAATGAAAATTATCCCTATCAAATTGTATTCGATCGCCAGCCTAAAGCTCCTCCAATCTGGATTTACCCCCAGAAAATCAATCCCATTGATACTAGAACAGTTATTTTTGCCAGGAAAGACCTCTAAGAGGATGTCTGAAAACTATTAAATTATGTCAGTCTTCTTAACATGAGACGAATCGTGGCAACTCGAATCATAGTTTCAGAAGTTGCACTTTTTGAAAAAATTGCCGAGTAGACAAATTAAGTGCGTCTAAGCTTAACATCATTTAAACATTTCAACTAGTTTTGTAAACTCAGGATTAGATGGTTCTAATTGCAAAGCTTGTTGCGATATTTTTAGAGCCAATTGGGTTTTGCCCAATCTATGTAAATGTTTGACAATACGCTGCACTTCAAGCAAAGATAAATTATCTAAACTGTCTACTTTATCATTAACTTCTTCTAATATTTGGTAAGATACGCCTGTAATATTTTTTTCACTGTAGTTTCCTTTAATAAAATCACTTGTTTCTTGTCGGTTGAAAGCAAGACTAGGAAGACGATTAGGGAGAAAAGGTCTATAATCACTGCTGGGGTTATTAGGATGATCGATCGAGGGCTTAACCCAAGGCCACCAAGGATATCTAGCATATTCTTTTGTCAGCCATAAGAATTTAATATTGGTATTTTTTTTCAGAATATTATTCCAAGCATAATCAAGAAAATGATCGTCACCAGGAAAGATAGCATTATGCTGAGATAAAATATTCTCTGAGTATTCCTTGAGGAGTTTTTGCCAAGTTTGCCAAATAATTAGAGAATTTGCTGACAAACTATAAAATTGAGTACATCCAGAACACAATAAATATTCTGGATGATATCCCATTCGATTTCCATGACTAATCATCCATGTTTTTAAATCACGGCTTATAGATGTATAGGCAGTACAGTTTTCTTTGTCACCCAACCAATTATAAATAGCAAAATCAATACCTCGATCGCACCAACTTTGTATTTCATTAATTTTCTCATTATCTGGTATGAAAACCATATCGCAATCTAGGTAGAGAATATTAGTAAAAGCGACTTTTCTTGTAGACTGGAAATTTCTCCGATCGATATTATTCTTGACAGAAGCCAAAAAATTGGGTTTAGTATAATCTAATGATTCTGCTTTACCTTTTAAGGAAATACTTTGATGAACCGAAGGAACTTGATAAATACAATAAGATAGTTGCGTTTGCTCCAGAGATTTTAGTAGTCTCAATCCTTCTTCTTTATATCCTTCTGTTAGAAATGCTATTACCAAAAAACTGTAGGAGTTATCGATAATTCTTTCAGCAAAAACATTTAATTTAATTGGAGTAAAAGTAGAGGTGGATAGATATCTTTTATCTAAATCTTGTTTGGCTATCTGAGTAAAGTCATAACCAAAATGTTGAGTCAAACTAATTGTTTGATCGTGTTTGAATACTTGTTTCCAATCTAAATTCAGCTTTGTTTTTAATTGATAATGATCTACATGATGTTTGAATTGTTCTTTAATTTCTTTTCTGAAAGGAAGATCTAAAAAATCGAGTAGATTATTGATTGTTTTAGATTGAGGATTTAAAAGGTCTTCCATTCTAATCTGCAAATAAGGAATTTCGGGATAGTTTTGGTGAATTTCTTGAGCGTATAAATGAATCTCATTCCAGAAAAAAAGACATTTTTCATAAGGAGTCATTTGATTCCAAATGTCTTGATAATTTGTTTGCACAATTCCAGGAGTATAGGGATCTAGTTGAGCTAAGCGAGTAAATTCATCATTACGAATTTCTGGTTGATAAAAATTATGTGTAACCATCGAGCAAGCCATATTAACAGGATGCCTAACAACATTAACTAATTTAATTTTGTCTTTGAATAAATTGATAAATAAAGGAATTGCTGCAAAAGAAGTCCAGCCAGTTTCGATATAAAGTTTGTCTGGTGGAATATTTTCTAACTGATGCAAATGTTGCCTAACCGCAGGAATATTTTGTAACTCTTCAAAACGATCTAATGCTCTGAAAAAATTATTAGGTTGATATTGCGCCTTGATCGGTTCGTGAGTAACAACTGCCAAATCGGAATATAGTTTACTGAGAGTTGTTGCTAACCATTGAGTTCCACATCTTCCAGTGGAGATAAAAAAGATAGCTTTTTGCATTTTGAACTTATTTTTGGTGACTTTAGGCTGGGATAAATGTGATTTTTTATACCAATCATCATAGACATGACGATAAGCAGATTCGATCGATCTGGCGATCGCTTTTCCATCGGTTAGGGGTGATGATTTTATCTGAGTGCGAAGTTGCTCTCTTAACTCAGCTAATTTAGTGGTATTATTGGCTAAATCAACTGCTTTTCTAACATATTCTTCTGGAGATTGGGCAATAAACTCTTTTAAACCCACAGAAGATAGTAAACTTACTCCTACTCTAGAAACATGAGCTTTTCCTGCTAGGGTAATAACGGGTACACCCATCCAGAGAGCTTCACAGGTGGTAGTTGTACCGTGATAGGGATAGGTATCGAGAGCGATATCAATTTGACTGTAGGCAGCGAGATGGTTGTTTATTCCTTCAACCCAACCTCTTAAATCTAAGCGGTTTGACTCGATTCCTGACTGAGCAAATAAATTATAGATACGATCGCGAGTACCTCGATCGCCCAAAGCTTTATATTTGAGTAATAAGCGACTTGATGGTACTTGTTTAAGAATATTTGCCCAACAATGAATAATTTGGGGACTAACTTTGGCAATGTTATTAAAACTGCCAAAAGTAATATATTTATTAGTAATTACTGGTGGTGATGAAGTTTGGGGTGTATTGGCTGGTGGTTGATAGCATAAGAAACTGTTAGGTAAACGGATTAGAGTTTCTGTGTGTAAATGCTCCGTTTTTCCTATAGGATCGGCATAATTATCGGTAAGACGATAATCTATACTTGCTAAACCAGTGGTATCAGGATAACCCAAATAAATTATCTGAATTGGTGCAGGTTTATGAGCAAATACCAATAAACGATTATGACCACTATGTCCAGATAAATCTACTAAGATATCAATACGATCTTGTTGAATTAATTTGCTTACTTCTTTGTCAGCTAGAGCATGAATTTCTCGCCAACCATCGGCTAATTGTTTCAGTCTGGTAGTAGTAGCATCTATTTCGCTATTGTTGACATAACAAAAGATGTCAAAATTATCGCGAGCGCAATTTGTCAGAATAGGCTCTAAAAAGAAAGCGACAGGATGATGTTTAAAATCTCCTGAAACATAACCAATACGGAGTTTTTTGTCTGGGGTAGGTTTAGTTAGAGAGAAATTTTGTTTACCAACTGGATATTGTTTACCCCATGCTTGGTGCTGATGATAAATTTGTTCTGGAGAATAGGCACTACTGTAGTGGAGACAAAAGAGTAAATTTTGCTGTGCCACAAGATGAGCTGGTTCAATTGCCAGACATTTTTGATAGGAATTAACTGTTTCTGCTAAATTGCCCCGATCTTTATAAACACTGGCGAGGTTACTATAGATATCTGCACTAGGTTCAATAGCTGCTGCTTGTTGATAAGATACGATCGCAGCAGAAAGCTTACCTTGGTTTTTATAAATACTACCTAAATTAAAGTAAGCTGTAGCAAAATTGGGCTTGAGAGTAATTGCTTGTTCGAGATAAGTTTGAGCTTGATCTAAGTTGTTGAGTTTTCCGTATAACTGCCCCAAGTTACTATAAGCTTCTGCATAGTCTGGAGCTAGTTCAATTACTTGTTTAAAAGTTGCGATCGCTCGATCAGATTCTTGTTGCTGAAGATATAGTACTCCCAAATTATTGAGAGCAGCTACATTACTAGGTTGCAGTTTAACTAATTGTTGATAAGCTTCGATGGCTAAGATTAATTTATCTTGTTGTCGATAAATATTACCTAATAAATTCCAAGCCTCCAGATTATCGGGTTTTATTTGCAAAATTGACTGTAAACAACCTATAGCTGCTTCAAACTCTCCCTGGTGACAATAATCTTGAGCTAACTTGATTTCTCCCCTGAAACTAATAATATTATCCCCTGCTTCCTCTGCTGGGCGAATGCCTTTCGCCCCTACAGTGTTGCACCATTCCTGCCACATTTGCCGATAAGCTGATTCAATTGACTGTGCGATCGCTTTTCCATCAGTTAGGGGGGATTTCTCTATCTGAGAACGAAGATTGGCTCTTAATTCAGTTAATTTATCGATATTATGAGCTAAATCTACCGCTTTACTAATATATTCTTCAGGAGAATCCGCAATAAACTCATTTAAACCAACAGAAGATAGTAAACTTACTCCGACTCTAGAGACATGAACTTCCCCTGCTAGGGTAATGACAGGTACACCCATCCATAAAGCTTCGCAAGTAGTTGTTGTACCGTGATAAGGATAAGTATCGAGGGCGATATCTATGTGATGATAACAAGCGAGATGGTTACTGATATTTTCAATCCAACCCTGTAAATCTAAGCGGTTTGGCTCGATTCCTTCTTGTTCAAATAGTTGATAAAGGCGATCACAAGTACTGCGATCGTCTAAAACTTTGTATTTTAGTAGTAAGCGACTATTGGGTACTTGTTTGAGAATATTTGCCCAAATACGAATAATTTGGGGACTGACTTTAGCGATATTATTAAAACTGCCAAAGGTAATATAGTTATTTTTTACCACTGGTGGTGGTGAAATCGTTGGCGCATTGGCTGGTGGTTGATAGCCTAAAAAACTATTTGGTAAACGAATTAATTTTTCGGTGTGTAAATGTTCTGTTGCTCCTTCAGGATCGGCATTAGCATCAGTAAAACGATAATCGATCGTACTTAAACCAGTAGTATTGGGATAGCCTAAATAAGTCACCTGAATTGGTGCAGGTTTGGCAGCAAAGACTAGCAAACGATTATGTTTACTATGTCCCGACAAGTCTACTAAGATATCAATCCGATCTTGTTGAATTAGTTTAATTACCTGTTTGTCGTCTAAATCTTGGATTTCTCGCCAACTATCGGCTAATTGTTTTAATTTAATGGTGGTAACATCAGTCTTGCTGTTGTTACTGTAGCAGATGGTAGTAAAGTTACGGCGCTCGCAATTAACTAATAAAGGTTCAAAAAAGTAACTAACAGAGTGACTATATAAATCTCCAGAAACATAGCCAATACGTAGTTTTCTGTCGGGATGAGGATGGTTATAGTGAGAGGTAATTACTTCAACAGATTGATTATTTGCCCAGTTAAGATGTTCTTGATAAATTTCTAAAGGGGTATGGCTACTACTGTAGTTGAGAGAAAATAATAGATTAGGATGAAAAATGCCGTTATTGGGTTGGAGAGCAACAGCCTGGCGATAATTAAGAATTGCTTGCTCTAAATCTCCTCTCTCTTTGTAAGTTTTAGCCAAATTATTATAAGCACTGGCATAATCTGGCTGTAGTTCGATCGTTTTTTGATAACAAGCTATGGCTTCAGTTAAACTTCTCTGTGTCTGATAGCCATTACCCAGATTGTAATAATAGATAGCTTTGGTTGGTTGTAGCTTAATTGCTTGTTCATAAGCAGCAAAAGCCAAGTTAAATTGACCTAATTTTTTGTATACATTACCCAGGTTATTGTAAGCATCAGCATAGGTTTTATCTTGCTCGATCGCACTACGATAAGCTTTAACGGCTTGCTCTTTTTTGTCTTGAGCTTGGTACAAAAGACCTAAATGATAATAGGGTTGTGGGGAATGAGGAGCTAGTTTAATTGCTTGTTGGAGATGTTTTTGGGCTGCAACAAATTGTTTTTGCTCTTGATACAATTGCCCCAGGTTATTATGCGCCTCCGCACATTCTGGTTTAATAGCTAGAGCTTGTTTAAAAGTCAAGATAGCTTGCTCAAATTTGCCCTGCTGGATATAGGAAACTCCCAGGTTATTTAACTCATAAGCATTCTCCCCTTTTTTCTCTCCTGATGGGCGCAGGGCTTGCGCCCCTACGTACTGCTGTTCAATATTCCCTGCTACTTCTGAATTCTGTACAGACGTTCCATGGAACGTCTCTACTTCTGACTTCTTCGGTGCGCTTGCGAATACGCCGTAAGACGGCGATTCGATCACACCGCTTCTAACTTCTGATTTCTCTTGACACCAATCCTGCCACATTTGCCGATAAGCCAATTCAATTGATTGCGCGATCGCTTTTCCATCTGTTAAGGGTGATGCCTCCATCTGTGGACGAATTTTTTTTCTTAATTCGGTTAATTTATTGATATTATTAGCTAAATCAACCGCTTTATTAATATATACTTCGGGAGAAGCTGTAATAAACTCTGTTAAACCCACAGCAGATAGTAAACTTACTCCCACTCTAGAGACATGAACTTTACCTGCTAGGGTAATAACGGGTACACCCATCCATAAGGCTTCACAAGTAGTAGTTGTACCGTGATAGGGATAGGTATCGAGAGCGATATCTATTTGGCTGTAGAAAGCTAGATGCTCGTTTTTATCGGGAATTCTGCCTTTTAACTCCAGACGATCGCGAGTAATATTATATTGAGCAAATAAATTGTAAATGCGATCGCGAACAGCTTGATTGTTTAAGGAGCGATATTTTAAGATTAAACGGCTATTAGGTACTTGTTTGAGAATTTCTGCCCAGTAATAAATAATTTCTGGACTTACTTTAGCAATATTATTAAAACTACCAAAAGTAATATAGTTATTGGTAATTACTGGCGGTGGTGCTGGTTGGGGTGAATTTGCTGATGGTTGATAGCACAAGAAACCTTGAGGGAGGCGGATTAATTGCTCTGTATGTAAATGTTCTGTTTTTCCTTCAGGATCGGCATAAGCATCAGTAAAACGATAGTCTACCGTTTCTAATCCAGTAGTGTCTGCATAACCTAAATAAGTAACTTGAATAGGTGCAGGTTTATAAGCAAATACTAGTAAACGATTTCCGCCATTATGCCCTGCCAAATCCACAAGGATATCAATTTTATCTTCTTTAATTAAGTCGGCTACTTGTTTGTCATTTAAATGATGGATTTCTCGCCAAGTATGAGCTAGTTGCTTTAACTTGTTAGTGAAAGCATCAGTTTTAACATTGTTGGCATAACAAAATATTTCAAAATTAGAGCGATCGCTATTGGCAAAGAGAGGTTGCAAAAAGTAAGCTACGGGATGATGAGTAAAATCTCCTGAAACATAGCCAATACGAAGTTTTTTCTGAGGGTTAATCCTTTCTGGTATAAAATCATGTTTTATCGCTAAATGTCGGTGAAGTTTACCCCAAGCTTGATGTTGTGCATAGATTTCCTCTG
>JASJDI010000347.1 GCA_030065155.1 Xenococcaceae cyanobacterium MO_188.B29 | reverse complement strand
CCTACACAGAGTATTCAGTTATCAAGGTTCAATTTTGACCCGTGGGTAATGTTAGTGTGATTAACCTTACTTATCAATGGGTCGTGAATCTTGCTAGTACTACGCAATTTTAAATTGCTTTTGTACTAAACGGGTCGCATTTATATCTCCATAACTATCGATATTTTTTATAGAACATATTAAAATAGGTAAGTTTTTCTTGTTTCACTAAACTAGTAAAGGACGAAACTAAAAATTTAAGTAGACGAAAGCTAATAGCTTTTTAGATAAAGCTGTGCATAGAGAGGAAAAACTGTGTTGCTATCCAAAGGGTTTGAAATAGAAATGTATACTGGCACGCCATCAGGTCGTGTTATTGGTCTATCAGATAAAATAGTCCAAGCTTTAGATGGATTTGTTCGTGAACCAGATAGCAGAAATGTAGAGTATACAACTGCTCCCTTTTGTAATTACGATCGCTTACTCTGCGCCTTAGTTAGACCACGACAAAAATTAAGAAAATATTTACAAACTTTAGGAGATTATACGCTGATTCCTGGAAGTACGTTATCTTTAGGTAATAGCGATCGCTTTTATCGTTCTGATCCCCACAATCCTTATCATAGTTATATCGAGAAAACTTATGGAACAAAAGTAGTCACGGCTAGTGTCCATATCAATATTGGTATTAGCGATCCCGAAGTACTGATGCAAGCTTGTCGTTTGATTAGAGTGGAAGCTCCTCTCTATTTGGCTCTAAGTGCCTCCTCTCCTTTTCTCAAAGGGAAAGCAACAGGTTATCATTCAACCCGTTGGCATATTTTTCCGCAAACCCCTCCAGAAGTTCCTCTGTTCAATAGTCACCATCACTTCATTGAGTGGACAGAAGCACAGCTAGTTAAAGGAACAATGAGAAATGTTCGTCACCTTTGGACATCCGTAAGACCTAATGGGGATCATCGTCCTTACAATCTAAATCGCTTGGAATTAAGAATTTGCGATCTAATTGTCGATCCTATCGCCTTGCTCGCTATCACTGCTTTATTAGAAGCAAGATTAAATCAAATGTTTGCTCAACCTACTCTAGACCCCCTACAAAGCAGTCAGCTTGATGAAGTTGAGTTAATGGCAATTACCGCAGCTAATGAACTAGCCGTAGCTCATTCCAGTCTGGATGCCCAATTACAACATTGGCAAGATGGTACAAAAATCACTGCTCGTGATTGGATTAGAGAAATTTATCAGCAAGTTCTACCTTTTGCTAAAAAACAAGGTTATAGTTGTTTTCTGTCTCCTTTAAACAAAATCTTACGCTCTGGTAATACTGCTCAACAATGGCTGCAACTTCATCAACAGGGAATAGATATTCCGACAATACTTACTCAAGAAATCCAACAGATTGAACAACAAGAAATGGACTTAGAAGATAAATTGTGTCAATCTATGTTAGTAGCTTAGATTAGACTTCTAGAGTAAATCAACAATTTCCCTTGTGTAAGCTAAAAGCTAATAGCTCAGAGCTTTTAGCTTTGCAGAGTAGACCTGATAAACTAATAAATGCCGATTCGTATTGTTCTTGTTCAACCACAAATTCCTCCTAATACAGGCAACATTGCCCGTACCTGTGCAGCCACAAATACAGAATTACACTTAGTTGGACCTTTGGGTTTTGAACTGAGCGATCGCTATCTTAAAAGAGCAGGTCTAGATTACTGGCCCTACGTTGATCTACACTACCATCCAGACATAAAAGATTTTCAAGCAGTTCATCAACAAAAGGGTGGTAGATTATTAGGCTTTAGTGTTCGTGGTAGTAAAAATTACTTAGATTGCCAATATCAAGAAGATGACTGGCTTTTGTTTGGCTGCGAAACCGCTGGATTACCCCCCAATATCCTAGAAGCTTGTGACGATAAGGTTTATATTGCTATGAGTCAACCAAAGGTACGTAGTCTAAACCTTTCTGTGAGTGTAACTATTGGTTTATTTGAGGCTCGCCGTCAACTTGGTTATCAACAATAGATTTACTGAGTAAGGGTAAAAATTAAATCTCCCAAAAATGTGTAGCACGGTAACAGATAATACTTGTCGAAATTGATTTTTCGGGTTAATCTTTCGGAGAAATCTAATAATTTCCTAAATAGACGTTCACTTAGCATTAACTTTGTGTGTCGTAGCTAGGAAAGTATTTCTACCTAGTCGTATCCGTATTTTTACTAGATCGGGTTATCATTTTTGTATTTTAAAGTAAGTGTTTTTGCTGAATTTCGATCCTTAAAAGTCATAATTCTCTGATTTTATAAACGAAATTATAAAAATACAAATTAACACTAGGAGGTTATTTAAATGAGAGGAGTATATGAGCATGCAAGACAGAACAGAATTAACATCAGAGCATTTGTGTGAATCCATCAATAATAAAACGCAGTTAGACAATAGAACTTCTAAAAACCCCAAGAATATGTTAAAAAGTTGCCTCCGAAATTGTAAATCTGTTGCCAAGCTGGGTTTGGCTATTTCTGTCAGTGCGATCGGTATATTATTAACAGGTCAGCCAGAACCAGCTAAGGCAGCCACCAATACAGATATACTCAAAAGTTATTCATCTGATTCCTCTCAAAAAATAGTAGATTGGGATAATAAAATCGCCCACAAGAGCAGGTTTTTGGCACTGAGACAAAACCCGCTACTAGCTTTAAATATCAATCAAAATTTTTATAAAAATTCATTAAAAAATTCATTATCTGAATTACCTATTGCTCAAATTAATGAGCAGGTCAAAATTGAAAAAGCCAAAAGTCTTACTACTAGCCTGAGAATTAATAATCCCTACGAGCAAAATTTATCTTTAGTAGAACAAACAAACTCAATTGAATCAGTTCAGGATAATTCTCAGCTTTTGTTAGAGGAGAGTCCAAAAGAATATATATTTCAAATACCTTCTCTTAAAACGGCTCAAAATCAACCAGTTAAAGATACAGAGCTAAATTCAAAACTAACTGATTTTCAAAATCTTATTAAACGAATACATATAGTACAACCAGGTGAGACTCTCAATGAGATTGCCAAACTTTATGGTATAACTCGCCAGCAATTAATTGAAGAAAACAGTATTCAAAATCCTAATCTAATTTTTGTTTATCAACGGCTAAAAATTCCTCAAACTAATGGAGTTGAAAGACAGCAAATTACTGAACGAAGTAACTCTTTACTTTCTAATAACAATTCGACTGACGCAACAGTCCAAAATGGCAATCAAGTAGGTAACACTCTACGCGAAAACGTCACCCCTAAATTATCTGGAATAGATAATTCTGCTATGGAAGACAATGAAGAAGTATTGTCTAGTCCTACAGGAATAACTATCACATTAAGTGCCAACACCACACCAGAACTTCCTCCCCTCTCTTCTCCAGAGAAATATTTACCTGTGACTCCAACTGAGACTCCTTTTAATGGTTATATTTGGCCAGCGAAAGGAACATTTACTTCTGGTTTTGGCTGGCGTTGGGGTAGACGTCATAATGGCGTAGATATTGCTGCACCTATAGGAACTCCTATTATGGCAGCAGCAGCAGGGGAAGTAATTTCTGCGGGATGGAATTCTGGAGGTTTTGGTAACTTGGTGAAAGTAAAACACCCCAATGGTAGTGTTACATTATATGCCCATAACAACAGAATTCTAGTTCGTCGTGGTCAAAAAGTAGAACAAGGGCAGCAAATAGCTCAAATGGGTAGCACTGGCTACAGTACTGGTTCTCATTTACATTTTGAAATTCGCCTTAATGGAAAAGCACCAGTCAATCCGATAGCTTATTTACCCAGAAAATAAAATTAGCAAGATTATCAAAGAGTGTTGGGTAGATAATTATTTCTGCCCTTTTTTTGATCCAAAAATATTAAAATTTTATTAGATGATCGCTGACGAAATTAATATTTACTAAGTGCGTATACTACCTATAGAAAAGATTGGAATCGAAAAGCTAGTAACCTTCATTTTCCTGCTTATTCCGCTTTCTCCTACCCTTTTTTCTAATTTAGATTAGACTTAGAAATTACTTAGAATTATCCGCCATCTGACTTAAATTTACATAATTTAGAGAATATAACTGGGTTGATTTTTTCTGAGTATAATAGGTAACTAAATAATTTAATTATTTCTCAAAATTCCCTTGGCTGTTTTTGTGGCTCAGATTTCATTCTGCTCAAACAATGGATAGTGACATTGCTGAAATCAATTGAACTTTCTGATAACTTATATTAGGCGATCGCCCAACTTGATTATTATGTTAGGTAAAGAGTCCCAGGTTAATGAAGAAATAACAGAATTTAAGGAGCAAGAAACTGTCTCAGACATCTATGAGCATAATGCGATTATGGCGCGAGAATTAGAGCAATTAGAAAATTTGTTATCAGATGGAGTTAAAGTTCCTTTAACAGAATTGATAATTTTAGACCGCGAACAACTATTATATAAGTTAGATTTAATCAAAACTGAGCTACCCAATTTATTTGCTCGCGCTCAAGATATATTAAACAGTAAGCGCAAGATTATTCAAGAAGCAGAAAGCTATGCTCGTAATTTAGTTGAATCCGCGGAAAATCATGCTGCTAAAATATTGAGTAAATCTGCTCTGGTTAGGGAAGCTGAATTAGAGGCTTCTAAGATTATGTTCCGAGTGCATAAAGAATGTGAACAACTAAAACAGAAAACTCACGCAGAAATGAAACACCTAAAAGAAATCACTCTGGCTGAATGCCAAGAAATTCAGGCAGGATCTGATAGTTATGCTGATACAGTTTTGGGCAACCTAGAACAAGAATTAAGCAATATACTGGCAGTAGTGCGGAATGGTCGCCAAAAACTAAAGTAGGGACGTTTCAGGAAACGTCCGTGCAGTAGTTTCAGGAAGTTGGGTATTCGTGTTTGAGGAAAGGTACGTCTGTTAATATCCCTTCTGCTGCACCAACCCGAACATTTAAACCAACACCACCAGCTTTTGTTTTGATATAAGCTAAACCGAATCCCCCTTCAGCAGTGTCTATATAGCTAGTGAGAATACCTATTTTTTTATCGTCTACAGTAATTGGTGTTTGTGGAGAAACTCGATCGCTCAACTTAATACCCCAAAGTCTCTGTTTAACACCTTTGTAAGTATTTAAACGGGCGATAGTTTCTTGTCCGATATAACAACCCTTATCAAAAGAAATTGTGTACCATAGTCCTGCTTCTAAGGGATTATAATCTTCAGTAAGTTCTCGATCTGCTGCTGGTCGTCCTTGTTCTATTCTTAAGCGTTCCCAAACTCGCTCTCCAATAGGTACTGCTCCAGCATCAGTTAATTTAGACCAGACTTTAGCTGCATCATCTATCGGTACAATTAGATTGTATCCTGGCAAAGCTAAGCCACTTCCTACTCCCAGACGTACAGTGATATCGTTGATGGCAACTAGTTCGTGATGATAGGGCGATCGATCGATAAAGCTTTCTAGCCCCAAATTAGCAATTAAATTATTGCTATCTGCTCCAACTAAAGTGAATATGGCATTTTCTGCGGTAAGATCGCTTAATTTGACCTTATCAAACGGGAAAATAAAACCGTCTAACCATTTGAGTAATTGTTGAAGACGATTGGGAGAAACTAAAATTAAGACAGCATCTCCATCGACGTAGGCTGTAGCTAAATCGAGAGTGCGCCCCGTAGAAGTAACAAAAACTGTATCACAACCCTCTCCTGGTTTAAGTTGATTAAAATTGTTAGTGCTTTGATTGTGTAGATACCGCAAACGATCTTCCCCACTAATTTTCAGCAGTCCCCAATGAGATTGATCGACAATCGCTACTTTAGTTTTTGCTGCCAATAATCCTGATGTATCATTACCAAAACTAAGAGGGATCTTGGTATCGGTGCTGAATTCTGCGCCTGATTCTAGCTGTACTTTCCGTAACTCTTCCATGATTTTCAACAATAAGGTAAAGCTTAAACTAAGTCTAAAAAAAGTACTATATAATATCTAGCTTACATGGAGATTGAGATAGACTGAAAGGTATGAAAACAAAAGATAGTCTGATTATTGGCGGGGGGATCGTCGGTTTATCGATCGCTATCGA
>JASJDI010000046.1 GCA_030065155.1 Xenococcaceae cyanobacterium MO_188.B29 | reverse complement strand
TTTTAGTTGATACTCCTAAGAGTTCTGCTGCTTCTTTTACTCCAATCAAATTAGACATAAACTCATATTACCATCTTTTATGTCTAACTATGTTCAATATTGTCTAATTATTTTAATTCAGTTCTTAACCCTTGTGAGCCAGATTTCCCCCTAAAATTCTTCAGTAAAATAGTAATTTTTTCGTCTGTAATGGGTATTCTAGATTGAAACAATTAAATTAAGCAATTATTTACTTTATTAGCTTACTTTGGGCTATTTAGCTTGATTTTGCCGATAATTATCATTTAGCAGCGAGAATATTCCAGATGACTCCAAATTTAATTATTGCAGATACTTTTACAGGTGCGCCAGGAGATTTCGTTACTGTCCCAATTTCTATTAGCGATGCTACGGGGTTACAATCTTTAGATATTACGTTGAAATATGATAGCAATATCTTAACTATTATCGATCCTAATTCAGAAACAGATACTAACGAAGGGGTCAAAAGAACTGGAATTGCTGAAAGTTGGAAAATTACTAGTGGAGAAGGGAACAATCCCGATCGAGAATTGCCCAATCCTGTTGCTAATGTAAACCAAGAAACAGGAGAAGTAAAAATTAGCTTAGTCAATCCTAGTGAACCATTAACAGTGGATTCAGGGGAGATTATCGCAATTGATTTTCAGATTAATTCTGATGCTACTGTCGATAACAGTATAAGCATAGATTTGCAAAAAGCAGAATTTGGAATCAACAATGAATCCCAAAGTGTGGACGAAAGTAATTTAGATGATGGCAATCTTACCGTAATGGAGATTCCTACAGCTTTAGAGCTAACTGGCGGAACAGCCCAAATTGCTTATGTCGCTTACTACGGCAGACCAGCAGATAATGGCGGAATAGGTTTTTGGAATGATGCTCTCACTAACAGTGGCATCAGGTATGCTCCACGAGAAGGAGATGGCTTCACTGGGAATGAAAAAGCTATATATGATGATATCGTCAATCAGTTTGGCAATTCAGAGGAAGCAGATCGCCTCTTTGGCGGAATAAGTAGTAATAGAGATAAAGTAAATCAAGTTTATCAGTTTGCTTTTAACCGTGATGGCGACACAGAGGGTCTAAACTTCTGGACAGATCAGCTAGACAAAGGCAATGTAACCTTAGCTACTTTTGCCTTAGAAGTTGCCTTAGGAGCGCAGAATGAAGATATTATCACACTAAACAAAAAGATCAATAGTGCAGATCTCTTTTCTAATAGTATTGATACAACAGAAGAAATCAATGCTTATCAAGGTTCTTCTGCTGAAATTTTCGGACGAGAATGGCTAGATGATTTTGGTTCAACCATTAGTTCTCAAGCTGAGGTTGATTCTGCTCTTACTAATTTGGTTAATGGGTGATCTTTAAACCAAAACTTAGGGATTTGGGAATAGTACCACCAAATCCCCCATAAATAATCATTATCATGCAAATATATTAGTTATTAAGCTAAGCGCATTTAATTGGCATTATTTAAGGAAAACGTTCAACCTTGCACCACTGCACCTCTGCACCTCTGCACCATGTAATTTAAATGAAGATAAGCTTACAACTCCGCAGTCTCTATCCTCATTTTGTCATGAAGTAAGAAAATGTATTGCTTCTGCTGTTTTTTTGACTTCTCCCTGGGAAAACGGATAATTAACCCATTTGCTCATTTGTTGCCCAACTCTCTTAGCTAACTGATAACCTACTGATTTATATCTAAGTTTACAAGCTTGTTCGGAAAACTCAATTATTGCCTGAGCATAAATTTCAGGTGTATGCTGCTCTTGTAGCAACTGTTTTCCTTTTTTGCCTATGGCTATGAATTCTGTAGGGTTGTCTAGGAAATTTTGTAAATGTTGCTGAATATCTTCTATCTCGCGATCGTGACTTACAAAAGCTGCAGTATCATTGGGTAGAGTTGCATACCAACCAATTTTAGTTACCAAGCTAGGAAGAGCATGACTCCAAATACGAAGCTGACTTCCAGATGCTTCTCCCATTGTCGGATAGCGTAAATTGATGGCTAAATTGGCATGGGCAAGGGCTTTATTTAGTACAGATTCTTTGACAAACCCATGTATCTTTACTCGATCGCTTAAACCTAATGTTTTAATTTTCCCTTTTATATAGTCTTTATCCCAAATTTGACCATAGATGTCCAAAGTAAAAGCATTTTTGCTACTAAAAGTAGATAATGCTTCTAATAAAACATCTAAGCGTCGATTGGTATTTATATAACCAAACACTATTAATCGATAGGGTGGAGAGGTCTTAAAATTAGCTTTGTCACTACTATTAAGTTCGCTTTGATAGGGTAAGGGTATATAGCCAAATAACCAACGCTCTTTCTGGCTGAGACTATTGTAGACCTCTAGATTATGAGTAATAACTCCTACTGAATTTTCTAGGGCTAGAGGAGTAAACGGGTAATGTTGAGCGATAAGATCGGTTGATATAGCCCCAAGCCAAAAAGCTTCAGCAGCTTCCTTGCCTTCAGAACCATAATATCGCTGCATCTTTTCTATATAACCTTGTCGATCATTCCACTTTTCTTTGTAAAGATTAGCGAAAAAACCTTGTAACCTAAAGTCATGGAGAACAACTATACCAGGACATTGACGGCTAATTTGCCAGATATCTGCATGAAAATTAGCGTTATTACCAATATGATAAATATTCAAATCCCCCTGATTAATCTTTGCCCAAGGCATTCGATCGATTTGGTAATGACAAACTTCAGCATAATCTTCTATCTCTGACTTCTGAGTTGATTGATTTGTCCAAAGTACTATCTCTGCTTCCTCTTGTAGTGAAGGAAGTAACCGCATTGTATAGTCAGCAATATCCGTTGGAGCGGGTGGTAATGGTGAAAACCAGTTTATTTTCATAAAGTCAGCTTCTCCACAACGTTTGACCAAGTAATATTAAGGCTTTGATAGTATTTTTTCCCTGTAATCCCTAATTTGACTGCCCAATCTCGATTTTCCCAAATTTCATCCATTGCTGAAGCCAATGAGCTTGATGTTGGCTCTGCAATTAGTCCAGTTTCTTGATGACGAACAAATTCCAAAGGACCACCAGCATCAGTACAAGTGATTACGGGCTTAGAAGCTAACATTCCTTCGAGAGTAACATATCCATAATCTTCATCAAAAGGAGGATAGACTATACCAGTAGCTTCTGAATAATATTTAATTTTTTTCTCTTCACTGATTCTTCCTAAAAAGATAGCTCGATTAGATATTTTTAGTTGTTTAGCTAAATTTATTAGATACTTATCATAAGTTTCATCTTCTGACTCACCTGCAAAGATAACTCTTACGGGATTGCTGGTAGCTGCCATTGCTTGCAAAACAAGTTCTTGACGCTTAGTTGGATTGAGTCTGCTAGGAAAAAAGAAATAATTTTGCTCATCTTGACAATGAAATGAATCTGCATTTTTGGGCGGATGATAAAGAGGAATAGAATCAAAATTATTGAATTTTTGTAATCGTTGAGAGACATTTTTTGAATTAGTATAAATAGCTTTGCATTCACGCAAAACTTGATTATCGGCATTCATAATAGCCTCACGTATTTGCAGACCGTTAGGATATTGAGATAGTCCACAAAATTCGCTTCCCCATAAATCATAAGCATCTCGATGCTGATGAAGTAGCCATAAAACTTTATGGGGATGGGGAATTAAATAAGCAGGGAATTTTAATCCTATTACTAAGTCAATTTTTTTGCCGTTAGCTTCAGAAATATCTAGTAGACGAGATGCTAGCATAACATCGAGAATTCTGTCGCTGGGATACCATTTAAAAGGAATAGAAACAATCTCTACTTGGTGATTAGCTGACTTAAGAGCATTCACTAGAGATTCTGCGTGAATTTCTGCTCCTCCACGAACAAAAGGAACTTGTGCTGTAGTAACTATAATTCTCATGGTTTATAGCCTATAATTGCGTAATCTTGTGCGCCATAAAAATATCGATCGAGGGGTTTAGGTAAGTCAGATTTTTGTAATTGTTCTTCATCAAGAACAGGATTAAGATTGATGATGTTGACTGAGTGCAGACCTCTGGACTCAGCGACAAAACCGATCATTTCACTGGGTAAAGGATTACGATGAGTTGGGTCAAAATAAAAGTTACAACTACCAACTAAGATATTATTAGGATTAGGAGTTTCAAAAATAACTAAACCACCTGAATGCAACACTCGCAAAGCTTCATCAAAGAGTTGAATTAAAGCCTCAAAAGGGATATGTTCAATAATATGAAATCCAGTTATTGCTCCTAGGCTAGCATCGGGTAAAGATTTGATATAAGCAACGGCATTCCCTTCTATAGCATCTAAATTTCTGGCGCGACATTGCTCAACCATTACTCTGTTAAGATCGATTCCTTTAGCTTTGTATCCTCTATCTTGCAGAAGTTCTAACCATTCACCTCTACCACAACCAATGTCTAAAATTAAAGAATTTTTTTGGTCTAGTTTGGATTCTGCTAAATATGGTAAATAGAGTTTTTGTCGATCGATAATTTCTTCTCGACTACCGCGAAATCGATCTTCAAACGCTACATAAAAAGCATCTAGCAAGTGGGATTCTTCTTCTATAACAGTCTCTAATTGCTTTTGCTCACTAGGTTCTGACAGTCTTTTTTTGGCCTCTTCGAGAAAATTTGCAACTAATCTTTTTTGCTGATTGAGTTCGGACTTTAAGTAACTTATTTGTTGTTCTAAATATTCTACCTTTTTGACATTTGTGACTGATTTTTGCTCTAGGTTAATAACATAAGATTCTAAAATTTGAAAATTTTGCTTGTATTTTTGCTTTAAGTCAGTAACAGAAGATTCTAAAGTTTGAAAATTTTGATCGATTTTTGTATTTATTAAACTGACTTGTTGTAATAAATTTTCAGCCAATCTAAGAAATTGTTGAAGTGTTGCTAATATATTAAAATTTACTTCTCTTTGATCTTTAAATAAAAGTTTTAGACATACTAATAATATGAATGATAAAGGTCTTAGCAAAATCAATGGAAACCGATTTAATGATTGTGGCCATTGTGTACGAATTTCCGTTCTAGATTTTGCTGTATTAATAAAACCTTCGATGTATTTTACTTGTTGCTTTAAATGGTCTAAATTGACCTTAATAGATGCTTTTTTAGAATGTTTTATTTGTGAATGACAACCTGTTTCGTGGATGATTGCATTTTCAAGCTTATCAATATTAATTTCAGAAAAATTTATTTGAAGCATAACAACTACTAAATTTAATTTATAGTTTTTTACTCGATCCAAAATTCACATTATAGATTTATAAGCATTTAAGGTTAGACGTGCAGTTTTTGTCCAAGAAAATTGTTTTGCTCTCTTTTTTCCTTTTATTATTAGATTTTGGCGCAGTTGAGAGTTGTTAATTACTTCTAAAATAGCGTTAGCTATCTCGAAGGAGTTTTTAGGGTCTACTAGTAATGCTGCGTCTCCTGCTACCTCAGGTAAAGATGAAGTATTTGAAGTAACTACTGGAGTTCCGAATGTCATTGCTTCAATTACTGGTAATCCAAATCCTTCGTAATAAGAAGGGTATACTAAAAGATCTGCTTGTTGATAAAATAGCGCAACTAATTCATCAGATAAATAACCAAGGTGATGGATACAATGTTGCCAAGGAGAATTATCGATCGCTGTAAATATTGGTTGATCTAGCCATCCTTTTTTGCCAATGAGAATTAAGTTATGTTCTATTTTGTGCTTTTCTTTTAAATAATTAAAGCTTTCGATTAAAGTGTTGATATTTTTGCGGGGTTCTATAGTACCTACAAATAAAATGTATGGTTGAGATAAATAAGGAGCAAATTGTTGTTTTAATTGGTCACTTATGGGTTTTAAATGACGATCATTATGATAACGACTTGCTAAAGGTGTTACCCAAATTTTTTGGGGATTTACTTCTAAATATTTGACTATTTCTTCTTTGCAATATTGTGAACTTGTTATGATTAAATCTGTCCACTGCAAACATTTTCTGACTCGCTTTTGATATTGCTTAACTACAGAATCAATATAATTAGGATATTTAATGAAAGTCAAATCGTAAATATTAATTGTTTTTTTGATTTTTGTGAAAGGATAAATATTATAATTGGTTCCATGAAATATATTGGGTTCAGATAAAAGTGGTTCAAAATAACAAGGAAAAAATTTAGGACAATAATCAAGCATCAGATTAGATATCCTAGTTGGTAAAGGTAGTTGATAGTAAGGGGTATATTGTTGCAAACAATTAGGCAATCTTAAATTACCTCGCAACCAATTCTTGAATCCTGGTTGATAAGCCAGTCCGAGTTGAAAATTTTCTGAGGATTGTAATTTATATAAAGCATCGATCAAGTTAAGCAAATGAAATCCTACACCACTTGGCATAGAAGTTATAGGAGTGGCATCAATAACAATTCTTTCCATAACCACTGTCAGATTGAATAGCCTCAATTAAGTTGAGCTAGAGAGTAACTTACTCGCTTGTTGCTATGGTTTAAAAAACCAGGCACAAAAACGCGATCGCCCGCTATACTAACTATGTGTATTGATAGTTAAAACCGTGATGTCACGGTAATAATATGACGACAGTAAGATTACGGCAGTGAGATTACGGCAGTAAAATCTAATAGCAATACCAAAAAAAGTTAGGACATCTTATGTAAAAAGTAGCAAGTAGTAAGTAGTAAGTAGTGAGGGTCCTAATGCTAATACGTATTGCTCTTGTGAGAATTGGTATGGTATTAGGTGAAAATTAAGAAAAAAAATGGCTTTCAGATGGCTAAGGAGGGGATGAAAGGAACTTACTCTCTCTTCATTGCCATAATTTACCCAGTTTTCCTACAAAACCATGATAGGTGCCGAGAAGACAAGCCCAGATTTTATTTAATTGAGATTCATTTTCATAAAAGATAATTTTGATTATTGTATAAACTGCATACTTAATACGTCGTAAGCTGCTTGTTAAGCGATACCAACCTTGAGCATAACTAGTTTCTAAATAAGTATGATTACGACAGATATAGTAGTGACGTAGAGCAGAATAGTTGTGGATAGTCAATTCTCTTCGTAGAAATTTTACTTGTCGAGGATTTCCGAAACTATGATACATAATAGCTGAAGGAACAATTAGATTATGAAAACCTTTTTGTCTGAGTCGCATTCCATAATCTATGTCAATTCCATCTATAAACAAATCAGAACGAGGCGGTGAAATTGTTTTTGCTGCGGTCAAAGAAATAAGAGAACCAGAGGTAATAGGTGCATCGCATTCATAGGGATATTCTTGACTTTTGGGTGTATATCCAAGGAAAGTATCTTCCTTAAATATTGCGCCTTGAATTATTTGATTATTTCTTATATCTATGGGAGTAGGAGCGATAATGCCAATTTGATATTCATCATTAGACAGTTTTTGATATATCTTTAAAAGAATTTCAAGACAATCTTTTTTGGGAAAACTATCTTGATCGAATGCCCATAAAAAATCATATCCTTCTTGTAAAGACCAATTAACAGCCATTTCTAAACCCTTGCCAACACCCACGTTACTTGATTGATGATTTACAAAGACCAAATTATCTTGTCTTTGAATAATTGGAGTAGGAGAGTTGTCTACGATAAAAATAGCTTCAACTTGGTAAGATTGTTTTATGATACTTTGCAGGCACTTATTTAAAGCAACATTATCAATATAAGCAGTAATATAAGCTCCCACTTTATAAAACATAAATATAAAACATAAATTACAATTATTCTAAAACCTCAATCTTGTTATCTTGAAAATTGAGCCAGACTTTAGATTGTAATTAATTTTGGCTTGTACTGTTGCCAAGTTATTAAGATAACTTCACAAACTATAAAACCGTAGAGTTGTGTCAGGTCAGATGTAGCTATTAATGTCCATATTTGTCAATACATTTAGAAGTGCTTGGCAATGGATTATTGGCGACAGAACCATTTTGATCTCTGCTAAAATGTGTTCTTAACTAATGCTACTATGTTGTTCGACGCTTTCTATGTCCATATCCCTTAACAATAGACCCAATCGTTCACAACTACAACGATATTGGGAACTGCTACATGTCTTGGTAGAGAAAAACCTTAAGGGAAGATACAGAGGGTCTTTCTTGGGCGTTTTTTGGTCTCTGTTAAATCCATTAATGATGACCGTAATCTATGCAGCAGTTTTGGGAACAGCATTTGCTTCTTACTACGATAACTCAATTGTTAATTACATCTTAGCTGCATTTACAGGACTGGTGACGATGCACTTTTTCGCTGCTTCTACATCTCAAGCAATGAGTAGCGTGGTAGCCAATGGCTCCCTTTTGAACAAAATTAGTCTGCCTGTTAGTGTTTTTCCCGCCTCAATGATTACAGCTAATTTAGTTCAGTTCGTGATAGCCACACTTCCTTTATTAGCAATAATGACAACCATCATATCTGGGAGTGTAATCAACGCCATAGCCTTATTATTTCCACTGCTAGCACTAACTTTAGTCTCTACAGGAACTGGATTTATCTTAAGTGCTTTATTCGTATTTTTTCGCGATATTCCTTACTTTTATGAAGTAGCTGTCTATGGATTAAGAATTGGTACGCCAGTTTTTTATCCAGCAGATGTTGTCCCAGAAAAAATTCGCCCCTTTATCTTATTAAACCCTTTAGCACAGATCATCGAGAGTATCCGTCAAATTACTCTATCGGGGAATCTGCCAGATTTGAGCTTGATTTGGGGAGCGTTGCTTGGCGGTGTAATAGTCTGTATATTGGGATGGCTATGTTTTAAAAGTTTACAACATCAATTTATGGATTTATTGTAGATGGAAGCTATTCGTCTAAACGAAATTTCTTTATGGCGACGAACCCAAGAAGAGTTTTCTTATGATTTTAAAAAAAGCGTGTTGTCTATTCTGGAAGGAAAATACCGTAAACCGACTAAAAAGTTAGTCTTAGATCGAGTTAGTTTAAATATCGAAGTTGGTGAAACTTTAGGGATCATTGGCTCTAATGGTTCGGGAAAATCAACTCTCCTTAAAGTAATTTCGGGAATTTTGCAACCTACAATAGGTTCAGTTAAAGTTTTTGGCAATATAGCTCCGTTAATCGAGTTAGGTGCTGGTTTAGATCCTTCTATGTCTGTTACTCAGAATATCATTCTCTATGGAGTCATGCTGGGATTCTTACGACAAGAAATGATTCAGAGAGTACAGTCAATTTTGGAATTTGCCGAGTTAGAGGAGTATGCTTTCGCACCAGTGAAGGCTCTTTCTTCAGGGATGAAGGCTCGATTAGGGTTTGCGATCGCTACAGATGTTCGACCAGATATTCTAATTCTCGATGAAGTGCTTTCCGTAGGAGATGCCAGTTTTAAGAAAAAGAGTAGACAACGAATCGAAAAATTTTGGGATACTAACACCACAATTTTAGTTGTATCCCACGATCTAAGGTTTATCCAACAGTGGTGTCAAAAAGCTATCTGGCTAGACAAGGGGCAAATTAAGTTTTCTGGCGATGTTAAGGAGACTGTAGAGCATTATTTGAGTTCAATTGAATAATTAACGTTCAACTCTTATAAATCGGGATAAATAATTTGATATACCAACAAGCTTACCAAAAGCAGCTTGGGGTTTTACAGCCAATACAATCAACGAATAGAGCAACAGACGCAAGAATCTGAGGGAGAAAATTAGCGGATTAGTATATCTTTCTAAGGTAAGAAGATAGCTATAGGTACTATGTTGTAATTTGATAGCTATGTTACGGTTAGCGATCGAAGAAGGTTGGTGAATGATTGCTAGCCGATTAGTAACTGCAATCTGATGACCCTGTTTAGCATAACGACGACAAAAATCAAAATCTTCATAGTAAAGAAAGTAAGCGGGGTCAAATTGTGGACAACTTTGAAAACGACTTAAATTAATCAGCAGACTACAACCACTAACCCAATCACAAGCTAGACAGTCTGTTTCTGGCTGAGAAGAAAACAAGTCAACGGAGAAGATAGCACCCAACTGAGGAATAAAACGACCGCCAGCAAACCAAAGTCGATTGTCAGGGGTGTAGATAAGAGTGCCGAGGAGAGAAATTTCTTGATGACTGGCAAAAAATGCGGGTACTTTCTCTAAGATGTTTGAGGGTAGGTAGGTATCGGGATTGATAATCCAAACTATCCCCTGAGGATCTTGCTTATAAATCTGCGTCAGTCCCAGATTGCAAGCTTGGCCAAAACCTAAGTTAGTTTTAGCCTCGATAATCTCAAGGCGATCGCTCTCTAGCTGTTTTAGGTTTTGGTCTGCTGGAGAGTTATTAACAATTACAATTTGATAAATAATCTTCTGCTGAGAAGGAAGAGACTGGATTAATCGAGCAATCAGTGACGTAGAGTAATAGTTAACAGTTAACAGATAGATCATATTCGCAATTTGATACCGATTAAATCATCTCTTTAGTTTTTTGTTATAGTTTATTCTTGTATATTTCCATAACATTTGAAAAACTAGACTAAAGATTGCTAATTTATTATTTTTTATGTGTAATCATCAGCAGGAATCTATGCAGACAAAGGAGATCGATCGTTCGGCTATTGTAATCACTGGAATGCATCGTTCTGGAACTTCGCTTACTGCATCACTGTGTCAAAATGCTGGAGTAGATATCGGCAAAAGGTTGATGGATGCCCACGAAAGTAATCCTAAAGGCTTCTTTGAAAATCTTGATTTTTACGATTTCCATAGAAAAATTTTACAATCTCAAGGGATAAACGATGCTGGTTATACTCTACAAGAAAAAATTGATGTAGAGGAACACTATCGAGAAGAAGCAGAAAAGATAATTGCAGAAAATTCTCGAAGCCCGATCTGGGGTTGGAAAGATCCCAGAACAACTCTCTTCTTAGATTTTTGGGCAGATTTACTTCCCAATGCTTTTTTTTTACTAATCTATCGTTCTCCCTGGGAAGTAGTAGATTCACTTTATCGCCGAGGTAGCGATCGATTATTTTTCAGTCATCCCGATCTAGCAATAAAAGTATGGTCTAACTATAACCGGAAAATTCTTGACTTTTATAATAAATTTCCTCAGCGTTGCCACTTAACTAGTATTTATCAAGTTGTTGAAAATACAGAACTTCTGATCGATACAATCAACAGTAAATTTAACATCAGCTTGTCTGTTCCTGACTCAAAAATCTACGATAACTCTCTATTGCGGACAGAAATCACCAATGTTCCTGGAGCAACCTTAATCAATCAATTTTTCCCTCAAGCACTAAACATCTATCGAGAGCTTGAAATAAAAGCAAACCGAATTGATGAAGCTGATGGTCAATCATGGTGTGAAGAGATAAATTCCTCTCGCTATAGAGTAAAGGCATTTCAGAACTGGTTATCTATCCGAAATTTGGAAAAAGAGCACAAAAGTATTCAAGCCCAAATAGAACAAACTCAAGCTCAACTGGAGCAAACTTCAGCTCAACTCGAACAGACCAAATCAAAATACCAACAAACTCAGACTCAACTGGAGCAAACTTCAGCTCAACTCGAACAGGCTAAGTTAAAGCAGCAACACACTCAGACTCAACTCGAACAGGCTAAGTTAAAGCAGCAACATACTCAGACTCAACTGGAGCAAACTTCAGCTCAACTCGAACAGGCTAAGTTAAAGCAGCAACATACTCAGACTCAACTGGAGCAAACTTCAGCTCAACTCGAACAGGCTAAGTTAAAGCAGCAACACACTCAGACTCAACTCGAACAAACTCAAAAAGAACAGTCTCGAAGTTTAGAAAAGCTCATTAATTTGATCGAACAATTCGATTGCTTGGTCACATCCATGGTGGAGTCTAACCGTTGGAAGCTGGGTAACTTATTGTACACAATTTATCGAAAAATCCTACTTAAACCCCTCGATCCGCCACCTCAAGAGCATCAAAGGAAATTATTAAATAATTTTCAAACCTGGAATTGTAATCTTCACAATACTCATGGCAATTCTAAACAATATCAAAGTGCTGAAAATTTAGTTAATGTAATTGAGGAATTCGATAGTTTGGTCACATCCATGGTGGAGTCTAACCGTTGGAAACTGGGAAACTCGTTGTACACAATTTATCGAAAAATCCTACTTAAACCCCTCGATCCGCCACCTCAAGAACATCAAAGGAGATTAATCAATAATTTTCAAACATGGAATCGCAATCTTCGTAACGCTCACAGGGATTCTAAACAGTATCAAAGTGTTGAAAAATTAATCAATGTGATTGAGGAATTCGATAGTTTGGTCACATCCATGGTAGAGTCTAACCGTTGGAGGATAGGAAATCGTTTCTACACAATCTATAAGAAAATATTGCGCAAGCCTCTCGATCCACCGCCTCAAGAACATCTAGACAAGATAAGAATCCGATTTAAAGAATGGAAGGAAAGAACTGGAAGTTGTTTAAATTCTTCCAGAATAACACCATTAGATTCTAAACTCAAAGCTTCTACCGAAATCATTCATCAATCTTCGGCAAACTGTCAAATGCAACTTATTTCCGCGCAAGAAAAAAGACAGTTAGCTTACGAGTTAATGACACGCCCTCAAAATCTTTTAATCAGCGTTATCATGCCGACTTGGAATCGAGCCAGTGTAATTAATGATGCAGTTTACAGCATTCAGGCACAAACCTACAAAAATTGGGAACTTATAATTATCGATGATGGCAGTGAAGATAACTCTAAAGAAGTTATTAAGAAAATAGCAGCATCTGATAACAGGATAAAACACTACTTTATTGAACATCAAGGTGTTTCTACAGCTCGAAATGTAGGTTTGTCCCACGCAAAAGGAGAAATTATTGCTTACTTAGACTCAGATAATACATGGGATAACGACTATCTCCTCTTGATGGTTAATCGTATAATTGATTCTGGTTCTTCCTGTGCCTATTGTGCACTCAAAATAATTGATAAACGTAATAGCAATAAAATCTCATATCGAAAAAATACTTTCGATTTTACAAAGCTGCTTAAAAATAATTACATTGATATTAATATTTTTGTACATAAACGAGAACTCTATCATACATTAGGTGGTTTCGATCCTGAGCTTCAGCGTTGGGTTGATTGGGACTTGATTTTGCGTTATGTTAATCGACATCACCCTGCTACAGTTCCAGTATCTCTTTGTAATTACTATATTCACAAGACTCAACTCAGGATTACAGATAAAGAATCCCAAGCATTTAAATTCAAAGTTTTAAATAAGCATCTAATTGATTGGAGTCAACTAGCCAAGGAAGCCAAAAAGCGAATAGAAAATCACGTTACAATCGTTATTCCTGTTTACAATCAAGCGAATCTAACAAAAGCCTGTATTGACTCGATATTCGCACAAACAAAAGTTACTAATTTTGATGTTATTGTCGTTGATAACGCTAGCAAAGATAATACAAAAGAAGTACTTACTAAACTAAAACAGAAATACAAGAATGTTGAATACATCCAAAATTATGAGAACTATAATTTTGCCCTAGGTTGCAATATGGGACTCGCTGCCTCGAAAGGAGAGTTTATTACATTTTTAAACAACGATACTAGAGTTCTTCCAAACTGGCTTTTAGCACTTGTTGATGCAATCAAGGAAGACTCTAACGTTGCTATGGTTGGGTCTAAGTTACTATTTCCAGACGATACTCTTCAATCAGGTGGTCTAGTTTTCAATGAACATTCAAAAATCCCCTACAATATTTATCAGGGAGCACATAAAGATGAACCGTTTATCAACAAACGGCGATTATTTCAAGCTGTTACTGGTGCTTGCTTTGCAATGCGTGCAAAAGATTTTATTGATTTAAAAGGTTTTGATCCAATTTACGTAAATGGTTGCGAAGATATAGATCTTTGCTTGCGCCTTATTAGAGATATTGGTAAGCAAGTCCTCTACAATCCTTCTTCAGTAATTTATCATCTAGAAGGCAAAACAGAAGGGCGCAGTAAGGCGATTATGTATAATCGAGAAAAGTTTGTTGAGAGCTGGCGCAATTCTATAACAATTGATGATCGGCAATACTATGCTGAGGATGATTTTATAGTAACTGAGTATTTTAAAAAAGGAATAGAGCCTCATGGAGAAACAGCAGCTTACTATCCGATATTAAAGAAAAAAACTGAGTCACCTTGCCTAGCAAAATTTGATAGTATTGATGCTTCACAAGTTTTTGATAATCAAAGATCAAAATTGTCTAATGCTCCTAGCAGTGTCTTACAAATCTCTTCCAAGAAACCGCAACGAATACTAAATATTGGGTTTTGTTCTATTTGGCATCAGCGAGGAGTTTCTTACGTGACTAAGCAGTTGGCTGAAGCTATTGAAGGTCCAAGTTTCAGAACTCACATATTTGCTCGTTGGGAAAGTAAAAAGTTTTTCAATTCCAGCTCGATTTATCATCCCAGAGTCTTTAATGCTGGAGATGATCCATCGTCTAAAGATATGCTTCAGTGGGTAAAGTCGAACGAAATTGACCTAATGGTCTTTATGGAAGTTCATCCCAAAGATTGGAAACGAGTTAAAGCACTAAAGCAAGCTGGAATCAAGGTAATAGCTTATGAGCATCTTGATATCCTTCGTTGGGAGTATTTAAACAAATATGCAACATTTGACTATTTTCTGGCTAGCAATTTTTATTTCCGTGAAGCCCTAAAAGAGATATTTCCCAATAAGTCTCTTCTTACTATACCTTGGGGGATCGATCCAAACAATATTATTCCTAACAGGGCTGTGCAGCCAAACGCTCCTATCCAGTTTCTTCATGTTGCAGGATGGGGTGGATTGAACAATCGTAAGAATACTGATTTAATTATCAAAGCATTTCATGAAGCTAGATTGCCGAACGCGACTCTAAAAATTTACACGCAAACACCCATTGAAAACTATGGTGAAGAATGTGTCAAAATCGCCAAGGAGAATGATAAGCTTAAACTTCAGGATGGAACTGTTGACAATATTTATGTTGCTTATCAAGATGCTGATATGCTGCTCTTTCCGTCCAAGCGCGAAGGGTTAGGTCTACCAATTGTCGAAGCATTAGCAAGTGGTTTGCCCGTCCTGACTTCTGATGGATACATGATGAAACAGTGGTTAATTCCAGAAGAACACGGAATCATATGCCCAGCTACACCTATAAAGGGAAGAATGTTTTTACCTGAAATGCAGGTTGACATTAATGATCTAGTAGACAAGCTAAGGAAATTATCTAAACATCCCGAGCAGATAGCAGAAATGAAACAAAATGTTATGCGCGACCGCTCGATCTGGCTTTGGACCTGGCAGAAACAAACATTCCGCGAACAAATTCGTCTTATCTTGGAAAAACCTGGATATTCACCATCGGATGATCTTTCTTATTTGCCCGAACAAATAAAGGAATTTGAACAAAAACGCCTAGCGAAACTGAGAGACTTGCAATGAAATAAAATACCACCTCAGAAATTGAACGGCAAGAAGGTAAGGCTGCTGTGAAAAAATTAGAGACTAGTTATCAACATGAGATCGCCCAATTATCAAGAACATTACAACAGTCAAATTAAGCAGTTGCAAACTGACCATCAAAATGAGCTCGCGCAACTGGCTGAAAACCATAATTGCGAGCTACAACGCCAAGCCAATGACTATCAAAGTCAAATTGAGTTTTTATGCGAGAAGAATAAAAGACTTGAGCAGCAACTATATAGCCTCAAAAATCAAGATGATCGAGATCTAATTTATTTATCTAATTTACTCAAAGAATTTGATGCTTTAGTCACATCTGTTATCAATTCAAATCGTTGGAAAATAGGCAATCTATTCTATACTATTTACAGAAAAATATTCCTTCAAGCCCTTGATCCCTCACTACAAGAATGTCAAGATGAACTTAGAAAAAAAATAAAAAAGTGGGAGCAAAGAAAAAAACGAAAGCAAAACATAAACATAATTAACAAAAAAAATAAATTTAAACAAAACATAAAATCTTCTTTTTTGTTAACAAGTAGTTTGACTCGGCAATTTAGTCAATTAAAAGTAGAAAAGAGTGTATCTGTAATCATACTGAATTTAAATGGAGCCAAACATCTTAATAAATTATTAGATTCTCTTTTAATTCATAATGATTATAAAAACTTTAATATTATTATAGTCGATCATAATTCGCAAGACGGTAGTTTAAAGGTTATAGATTCTTATAAACAAAAACTACCTATCAAAGTTATTCCTTATAAAGAAAATTATAGCTATTCTTATTCTAATAATCGTGCAGTTGAAATATCTGACTCTGAGTATTTGATATTTCTAAATAACGATATTATTTTGACGGAGAATGTTATTGCCCAAATAGTTACTTATTTACAAGATGAGAGTGTAGGTATAGTTGGCTCTAAATTAGTTTATCCAGAGTATGATTCAAAGTTTCCCAATGAAATTCAACATTCAGGAATCAAATTTTTTGAAGATATCGAACACGGTTTTTATCGACCATATAACTTAGGAGTTAAATCAGGCAACTGTGATTCATCAAATTGGGTGAAAGTAGTTCCTGCTGTTACAGGAGCTTTAATGGCATGTAGAAGAAAAGAATTTTTGGAGATTGGAGGATTTTGCGAAGACTATTTTTATGGCTATGAAGATGTTGATTTATGTTTAACCTATCTAGATAAACTCAACAAACTTAGTATATCTAATAATAAAGTCGTGGCAATTCATGATGAAAGTTCTACTCAAAAATTAGATCCATCTAAAAAAGTACGAACAAGAAGGCAAAATAACCAGGCTGTTCTTAGTAAGCGATATGGCTATGCACTGAAAAAAGCATGGTGGCAAGATTTGATTTTAGGTGATAATTTCTGGTCAGATCGCCGTTTAGTTATTGCCTTTGCTGTTACTGAAGCAAGTGAGCAAGCTAAGGCAGGAGACTATTTCACAGCTTTAGAACTAGCCTCTACTTGTGCTTCTCAATTTGGATGGGAGATTGAGTTTTTAGCTCGCGATCGAGATTGGTACGATCTGAGTGATGTAGATATTCTTATTGTTATGGTTGATGCCTATGATTTATCAAAAATATATAATTCAAAACCCAACTTAATAAAAATTGCGTGGTTAAGAAACTGGTTTGAACGCTGGTCTGAAAAAGATTGTTTTGAAGATTACGATATCTATTTGTGTTCGTCTAAAAAGGCAACTAAATATATTCAAGAGAAATATAGAAAGGTAGCACATACTTTTATGATTGCTACAAATGAATCTCGTTTTAAATCTGGAAAAGTAGTTGATAAATTTGTTTCCGACTACTGTTTTACAGGTAGCTTTTGGAATACTGACCGAGATATTGTAAATGTTTTAGAACCAAAGAAAATTAAATATCAATTTGCACTTTATGGCTCTGGTTGGGATAAAAATCAAAAATTATGTTCTTATTGGAGAGGTTTTATTCCCTATGCCGAGATTCCTGATATTTACGCTTCTACCAAAATAGTTATAGATGATGCTAACCATGTAACTAAACCGTGGGGTTCAGTAAATAGTAGAGTTTTTGATGCTTTAGCATCTGGAGCTTTAGTAATAACCAATGGTGTTGAAGGAGCCACAGAAGTTTTTGACGGAATACTTCCATCATATAAAACACCAGAAGAATTGCATTCGTTGCTTAATTTTTATCTTAGCAATGACAATGAACGTATATCTATTACAAGTCAATTAAGAGAGAAAGTTTTAGAAAAACATACTTATACCCATAGAGCCTGTCAACTACAGTCAATTTTATCTGATTTTTGCCAGAATAAATTTAGAATTGCCATCAAAGTTCCAGTTCCTAAAATTGAGGAAGTTCATGAATGGGGAGATTATCATCTTGCTCTTGCACTTAAAAGAGCCTTCAAAAAACATGGACATTCAGTTAGAATCGACATTTTACCTGATTGGGATACTCAACTTGGTTTTGCAGATGATGTAGTACTAGTTTTGAGAGGTCTTAGTGAATATACTCCCAAACCAGATCATATTAATTTGATGTGGAATATTAGTCATCCAGATAAGGTTAGCAGGGAAGAATATGAGAGGTACGATCATATTTTTGTTGCCTCTCATCATTATGCTGACAAATTAAGCAAAAAAATAACTACTCCAGTAAGTACTTTGCTCCAGTGTACAGATCCCAATATTTTTTATCCAGAAACAAACGATAATATTCCTCAAGAAGAAGTTCTCTTTGTCGGCAATTCCCGAAAGCAATTTCGTACTATAATCAAGAATGCTTTAGAGGTGGACTTACAAGTCAGCGTTTATGGTACTCGCTGGGAAAATATCATACCAAGTGCTTACCATAAAGGTAATCACATCGAAAATCGTAAACTTCATTATTACTACAGTACATGTAAGATTCTTTTAAACGATCATTGGTCTTCTATGAAAGAGAATGGTTTCATATCAAATAGAATTTTTGATGCTGCTGCCTGCGGTTGCTTTGTAATTTCAGATGATGTTATTGGGGCTACTGATATTTTTGGAGATACTTTAGTAACTTATAAAAATGCTAATGAACTAAAACAATTAGTTGACTATTTTCTGGAACATGAACAAGAAAGGAAATTAATAAGTAATAAACTTAAAAAAATAGTTCTAAGTGAACATACTTTTGAGCATCGCGTTCTATCTATTTTAGATATCTTAAATAGTATTAATAAACAAAAGTTAAAACTCGATAAACTGAATATAGTTAAGGCAAATACTGTCAAAAATAGTCCTTCACGAAAGAGAGAGAGTTGTCGCCTTGGGATTGAATGAACACTTGATTTTTTGCTGCTTTTATCTGCCTTTGTATCCTAAAAAGTCAGCGTTAGCTTTACTGTAATCAAGTCCAACTATGGCTGCATTAGCTGCTTGGTAGTCTCTACAAACTGGTGCAGGTAAGAAAAATAAGGTGTTTCAGAGCTTTTGAGACTACCCAATTTGCCAAAATTGCAACGAATTTGCTGGGCTTTAGGGAATAATTGCACTTGCAGGCAATTACCTTCACTACTTTGCAAAAACTACCAAGGTAAATTAAATTTTCTGAAACACAAATGCGTGGTTTTCGAAATTTGGTAGAGAAGCGAAACGACCAAAGTTTTTGTACCATTGCATTTTGAATCCCAGATTCTCCATGTGGCGTAATAAATCGCGATCAGTAATTCCCCATTGCCACACATTGTGAATGTCCCTCCAAATCCGCTTATGTTGAGGGTGAATCTCATTCATTTTTTCGAACACAGCCTTACAATTAGGGGATTCTTCGGTGTGGGGAGTATTCTTCAAGTACTCATCGCGCCCCAGATCAATTAGTCGGACTGTATTCTCAGATCCTATCCATTGTTGATTATATACAAGAAAATAGTTAGTATGTTTCGAGTAGATTTCAAGAATCTCATTCCAATCAGGCTTCACTTGGTGTAAAAGGACATCAAACAAGAAAATCGCATCCACCTTGCCAATTTGTTCAGCGACCGATTTTTCCCCGAAGTTGCCCTGAATCAGTTTCAGGCTGTCTTCAGATCGGCTTTTTTTGTGAAAAGTATCAGTAAAATTGGTATCAACGAGAAAGGCAGACTTTGCCCCGTACTTATGTAGAGTATAGAGCGTATATGCACCATCAACATTCCATATTCCGCCAAGGTCAGCAAAAGAGGTAGGAACTGGTTGACAGCAGCCGTATGCGTAGTCAATTAAACGCTTTTTATTGAAATTGAAATTCTTCAAGCCGAAGTTGAGAATTTCCTCGATTTGCTTAAACTCTGCAATCGGGATTTGAACTGCAATCGGTTGTTGGTTTTTATCGAGAATCAAGGTTTTATCGAGCCCAAACATAGTTTGTAACTTTTAGAGAGAATTTTCTGTTCGGTTTATTGATACTGCTGACGAACGTTACAAAAGAGAACTCCAAGCCAATAGAATCTTTGGATATCTAACGTATTTATAGCATCCCCAGCTTTAATGTTAAGTTAATCAGCTGTATCGGTTTATTATACTGCTCATTGATTATCCTTAAATTCTATGAAACAAGCTTTTTCTCTTGAACATCACAGCTTATTTACAATAATTTACGAACAGTCTCTTAAACTACCTAAATTTCCTCTACTTGTATTGTTTTTGTAGCCATCTATCATACGGCTAGATTTATGCTATTCTTTTTGCCTAAAATTGGCTTTTTTTGAACCATGCCAAATTTTAGCCGAGCATAAACAATAGCTTTGATAGAATTACTTAAGCGATAATAAAGCACTATAGCGTTTCTCGTAAAACGTGAGTTAGACAAGTAGGAAAAAAACTAACAACTCTGAAACATTCCGTATGAATAATAATTTATTGAGAAAAATAGGAAAGCATTGGTCTAAACAAACTGAATACCAGCAGAAAAATAGTGGTCTTAAACTCCGATGGTGGCAAAGTAAGTTTGTAATTAAACATATAAATCAAACAGTATGTGGTAGTCCTGTCGATGGTGTTTCTCAGGGAATTATCAACCTAGCCAAACAAATTGCTGGTGAGAAAATACCTCTTGAACATGGCATATCAGTGGGTGGCGGAAATGGTCAAAAGGAAATGAATTTAATCCGTCAAAAAGTTGTTTCAAGATTTACAATATATGAACTTGCAGAAGCTCGCATAGAACAGGGAAAAGAACTTGCCAAGAAACTAGGAATAGAAGACAAAGTTCAATTTATCTTGGGAGATGCTTTTCAACTAGAACAGGAATCAGAAAAATTTGACTTCATTCATTGGAATAATTCTTTACATCATATGTTAGATGTAGATTCTGCCCTCTCTTGGAGTCGTTCCATCTTAAAAAAAGGTGGAATGTTTTATCTGGATGATTATGTAGGACCTAATCGCATGCAATGGTCTGATAAAATGCTAGAGATTGCTAGTTATGCGAGAAACATTTTACCTGAAAAGTTTTTAATCGATCCGAGAAATCCTGATAAATTGGTGTCGAGAGTCTGCAAAAGACCCGACCTAGAAAAGTTAATCAAGTCGGATCCTTCAGAGTGTGCTGATTCTGAGAAAATCCTTACTCAAGTTCAAAAATATTTTCCTAATGCTGTCATAAAACTAACAGGTGGAGTAATTTATCATTTAGCTTTAAATGATATTATCCATAATTTTGACGAAATTCAAGATAAGCCTTTGCTCGATTTATTAATGATGATTGATAAACTTTGTATTGACCTGGGTGAGACACATTATGCAATAGCATTGGCCTTTAAATAACTTAGTAGTTGTAAAAAATAAAAGTGAGACTTAAAAAGTGCGATATTATATTACCCATCTACAATAGACCAAACTATGTCAGAGATTGTATTAATTCAATCATAAAAAATTTGACTAATTGTTCCTACAATCTTTACCTTGTAGATGATGCTAGTGATAGCTATACTCATGCCTTATTAGAACAATTCAAATTAGAGTATGACAAGATTTCACTTCACCATCATTCTACTAATCTAGGTTTTATCAGGTCTTGTAACTTTGGAGTTTCACTAGGCAATTCAACTTATGTATTACTTATCAATAGCGATGTTATTGTTACCCCCAACTGGCTTTCTCGCTTAATCCAATGCGCTGAATCAGATCCACAGATTGCTGCCGTTAATCCCCTCACCAATTATGCTTCTAACCTCAACATCCCGATCGCGCCAGGAGCAAACTTTTATGGTATGGATAGACTCCTGGCACAAAATTTATCTCCTCGATATCGAGACGTAGTGACAGGGGTGGGTTTTTGTATGCTATTACGCAGATCGGCATTAGAAGAAGTAGGTTTATTCGATGAAATATACGAGCGCGGTTATTGCGAAGACTCTGACCTTTGTATGAAATTCACGACGAATGGCTATCGCACAGTAACCGCTGATAACGTCTATGTTTACCATCAAGGACGAGCCTCATTCAAAGGGGAAAGGGATACTCGCTATCTAAAAAATCGGCAAATATTCGATGCTCGTTGGTCAACGGAATATGAACGTCAATTTAAGGAATTTCTCCAAGCAAATCCTCTCCAACCTTCACGGGATTTATTTAAAGTTCCGCAACAACAATGGGATCCAGTTCAATCCATGCGAGAAACCTATCATGGAATACGTCATTATTGGCGTCAACGTCAATGGTTATCTGGCACTAAAGAAGTCCTAAAAGGAATCTACAAATTACCCCAAGCAAAGCGAGATATTGTCACTCCAGAATTCGTGGCGAAAGTTACTCGACCCGATCGCTTACGTGTGACTTATGTTGTACCAGGTATTAGTATTTCTGGGGGTATTGCTTCTGTCATTCAGCTAGTCAACGAATTAATTTTATTGGGTGTTGAAGCGAGAATTGTTGCTCCCTGTATTCAAAAAGAAGAAGTGGAAAATTGGAAATTTTTTACCCAACCGATTATTTTTAGGAGTGAACTAGAGTTACTTAAAAATTTTCCAGAATCCGATATTGCTGTTGCTACTTTGTGGACAACTGCTCCTTGGGTTGCTGAATTAGTCAAAATTGGCAGAGTTAAAGTAGGCGCATATTTTCTTCAAGACTATGAAGCTTGGTTTTACCCTGAAAGCGATCGAAAGACGCGATCGCAAGTGAAAGCTACCTATAATCTAATTTCTCACAAAATTGTCAAATCTGACTGGCTAGCAAAGCTCCTCGCTCAAGATGGCTATCAAACAACAAAAATCTCTTTAGGAATGGACTTAGGCTTATTCTATCCACGGGATGTCAGTAAACCCAGTCATCCTGTTGTAATAGCAATGGCTCGTCCTAACACACCGAGACGAGGATTCTCCCATGTGATTCAAGCTTTACAAATTGTTAAGGAAGCGATACCCGAAACAGAAATTATTCTATTTGGTGACGAAAACTTGAAGAATTGTAATATTCCCTTTGAGTTTCGCGACGAAGGAAAAATTACCGATGCAGATAAGCTTGCTGAACTTTATTCAACAGCATATGTGTTTTTAGATGGTTCTAATTTTCAGGGGTTTGGTCGCCCAGCACTAGAAGCAATGGCCTGTGGTGCTGCTTGTGTTCTAACCAATGTTGGCGGTGTCACTGAATATGCTATAGATAGACAAAACTGTCTTTTAGTTCCTCCCAAACAACCAGAATCTTTTGCTAAAGCAATTCTAGAACTCCTTACTAATCGGAATCTCAAAGATTCTTTAATAGAAAGTGGTTTCAAGACGGTAAAGAATTATTGTCACAAGCGAGAGGCAAATAAAACTTTAGACTATTTTAATCAAATTCTGCGTAAAAACAATCTCATAGAAAGATAGTTGAGAATGCGATCTTATTTCTGTTATTTAAGAGGTTTCTGTTATTTAAAAGGATGTCTGAAAATATGAAAAAAAAAATTACTCTGGCAATTCTATTCATCGCTATCTGCTTTATCATAATTATTCCATCAATTATCTTACTTGGAGCTTCTTCTTGGTCGCTTGATGAATACGGGCAAGCTGCGTTTTATAGAAATGGTGGATTAGTTTCATTGTGGCAAAGACTTTTGGGGTGGAGTCCACGTTCCTTATCTGATTCTATTTTATATATTTATTATAGGATAGTTAATCACATAAAAATGCCTTTTGCTGAAATATTTTTGGGCATACTTTGGGTTTTGTTTGGCTCGTCCATATATATAGGATTAAGAAATATTATCAAAAATAATACCGATTATTTAGACCCAGATAAAAACTACAAATATACTAGAAACACAAAGTCATTTCGGTTTTATTTGGAAATTATTATTCCTGTACTTTTAAGCTTATTTTTGTTCATTTATTTTCTTTTTATAGCAAAGCCAACTGAAATATTTTACTGGCCTGCTGCTGCTGCTGCTTATCTTTTAAGTGCATCAGGAATTATCTTAGGGCTTTGTACTTTGATTAAAGTATCGAACTCTAGTCATGTCTCTTATGCTGAAGCTTTCAGCCTAGTGGTTTTAGCTATAATAACGGCGTTTTCTAGTGAAGTAGGTGCCCTTTATCAATTACTTGCCAGTATCTGTTTATTAACAATCTTAATCCTCTTTAGGATAAAATACAGTCCCCTAAATTTGTCTGCCCTTACCTGGGATAAACTGAGTAACATAAAGTTATTTGGAGCTAGTTTGACATCTTTTGTCTTATCCTCGACAGTTTTATTTCTCTTGAAGAATTCTAGGGTAGGAACTCCCGAATTAAATTCTTTATCATCTCCAATTACTGGGAATATAAAATCCAGTGTAATTTTAGCTATCAAACAAACTTTAAAAGAAACATTTTTACTTAACAATACCTCTTTTAAAGTCGATTCATTTTTTGCTTCATTCTCTTATTCTCTCGTTTGTAAATTGGCACTATTGTTATTGGTCATACTCTTTTTCATCCAAGCTAAAGTCTCTTTGCGAAAATCAGCAGAGTTAACCTGCGTGATTTTAATTTTGCCTTTAATTGTCACCAATTTTGTCATGATTACTGCGAGTTATTACCAATTTGGTGAAATATGCTGTGATAGGCATTTGCATTTTAGAGCAATTTTGACTGGACTAAGTTTATTT
>JASJDI010000346.1 GCA_030065155.1 Xenococcaceae cyanobacterium MO_188.B29 | reverse complement strand
CGCGATCGCTAAATTTCTGAATCCCCCAAGCCTGATTATCCCATTAAGGATTATCATTAAGTCTAGTTTATTGAGAAACAGTTTTGGGCTGAAACTCTTATTTGATGGTACTTTCAGGGAAGCCGTGAAAAGTCAGCTACCTGATGCCCACAGAAGTAGGCTGGAAATTTAGTTATAAAAATGTGCAGAATTTTCGAGACATCACCCTAACTCAAGCTGTCAATGCTGTGGATAGAGAATCAGATTTTCCAGCAATTTTAATTGGTGCCGATATACAGATACAGGGAAACAAAGTAAGCATCAGAGAGGGTAAACAGATTTTAGTTTCTAACAATCTGAGGATAAATGCCTCAGACACTTTGAATGTTAGTGGTTTTGGTCCAGCACCCATGCCTGGTAAATTTGTTTCTAGTAGATTGGTAAGCACAGCTTTTGATGAATTGGATGGAGGAGATATATTTATTAATGCAGGGAGGTTAGTTCTTCAAGACGGTGGAGCAATATTCTCCAATGTTGGTGGTGATTCGGATGAAAATACAGGGGAATTTATTCCTGCTACTGCAAATGGTGGCGATATTACCATTAATGCAACAGAATTTATCGATATAACTGATGAAAGCTCTGGAATATTTTCCTCTACAGAAGGATTTGGCTCTGCAGGAAATATAACTATCAATACACAAGATTTAAGAATTGGTAACGGAGCGAGAATAAGTGCCGATTCTACTGGAGAAACTGCCGTCGGGCAACCTGTAGCAACAGTACGAGGAGGAGAAATTAAGATAAATGCGAGGGAATCTATTAAACTAGATGGTGGTTCGATCTCTTCTACTACTAATGGTCTTGGAGATGACGCAGGGAATGTGAGGCTAGAAACTCAACAGTTAAGCGTTCTAGAAGAAGCAGAAATTAGCGTTAGTACTTCTGGTTTGGGTTCAGCAGGAAATTTAGAGATTTTTGCCAACTCTATTAATCTCGATCGAGGTTTTCTTTCAGCGAAAACTACAGCAGGAGACAAAGGAAATATTACCATTAGTAATGCAGATAGCTTGTTAATCCGCAATAACAGTAGAATTAGTACCGATGCTAGAGGAAGAGCTACAGGCGGAAATATTACCATCACCGCTGATGTAATTGCTGCTTTGAATAATAGTGATATTACCTCTAATGCTCAACAAGGTAGAGCAGGTAGAATTGAGATTAATGCTCAGGATGGAGTTTTAGGTATTAGACCCAGAGATAAAGAAAGTCCCAACACCAGCGATATTACTGCTATTTCTGAGCTAGGAGTAGAATTTAACGGGGAAGTGATTTTTAATGTTCCCGATGTGGACCCCACCAGTGGTATTTTTCGCTTATCTTCTGTTCCTATTGATGCAGGGAAAATTTTTGCTCAAAACCTGTGTAAATTTGAGGATGGACAAATTGCGAAGGGTAGTTCTTTTGTTATTACGGGAAGGGGTGGTTTTATGCCTACTGCTGCTAATCCTGTAGGCGATCGCGATCGCGTGGTAAATTGGGCAAGTCGGGATGATCTCAAAGTTAGTCAAGATGGATCAGTAGTGGTGCGCCAACGTTCTAAACCAGAAATTCTCGCTCAGAGCGATCGCCTTATTAAGCAAGCTCAAGGCTTAGTAATCGCTGCCGATGGTAGTGTATGGCTAACAACAGAGAATCTTAATGTCACCTTGCAAAATTCAGGTATCCTTCATCCAGATTGTCATAGTTTGTTTAATTAATACAAATAGTAAAACATAATATAATTGAAGGCTGGCTTCTAATTTATGTCAGGTATCATATTCTAATTAGCAATATTAAAATTAAAATTTGAGAGAAGGAGAAAATATTGGCTAGTACAACTTCTTTTACTACCCGCAAATCAGAAGAAATTTTTACCGCAGCACAAAAGTTGATGCCTGGAGGAGTTAGCTCTCCAGTAAGAGCATTTAAATCTGTAGGTGGACAACCGATTGTTTTCGATCATGTTAAAGGTGCTTACATTTGGGACGTGGATGGCAACCAATACATCGATTATGTTGGTACTTGGGGTCCTGCTATTTGTGGTCATGCCCATCCTGAAGTAATTGAAGCTCTACATAAAGCTTTAGAGAAAGGTACTAGTTTCGGTGCGCCTTCTGTACAAGAAAATATTTTGGCAGAAATGGTAATTGAAGCAGTCCCGAGTATAGAAATTGTTCGCTTTGTGAATTCTGGGACAGAAGCCTGTATGTCTGTGCTGCGGTTAATGCGAGCGTTTACTGGTAGAGATAAGATTATCAAGTTTGAAGGCTGCTATCACGGTCATGCGGATATGTTCTTGGTTAAAGCCGGGTCTGGGGTGGCTACTTTAGGTTTGCCTGATTCTCCTGGTGTACCCAAATCTGTAACTAACAGTACTCTAACTGCTCCTTATAACGATTTAGAATCAGTTAAAGCTTTATTTGAAGCCAATCCCGACCAAATTGCGGGAGTAATTTTAGAGCCAGTCGTAGGTAATTCTGGTTTTGTTCCCCCTGATGCTGGTTTTCTCGAAGGTTTGCGCGAGATAACTAAAGAAAACGGTGCATTATTAGTCTTCGATGAAGTAATGACTGGTTTCCGTATTGCTTATGGTGGAGCGCAAGAAAAATTTGGCGTAACTCCTGACTTGACTACTTTAGGAAAAGTTATTGGTGGTGGTTTACCTGTAGGTGCTTATGGTGGACGCAAAGACATCATGTCTATGGTTGCGCCAGCAGGACCAATGTATCAGGCAGGAACTCTTTCTGGCAATCCTCTAGCAATGACAGCAGGTATTAAGACTCTAGAATTGCTCCAAAAACCAGATACTTATGAGCAACTCGATCGCATTACTAAAAAGTTGGCAGATGGCTTAGTAACTATTGCTAAAGAAGCAGGTCATGAAGTTGTTGGCGGGCAAATTAGTGCTATGTTTGGGATGTTCTTCACTGGAGCATCAGTGCATAATTACGATGATGCCAAAAAATCAGATTTAGATAAATTTGCTCGTTTTCATCGTGGTATGTTGGAAAAAGGCATATATCTTGCCCCTTCCCAATTTGAGGCAGGATTCACTTCTCTAGCTCATACAGAAGACGATATAGAAAAAACTCTAGCTGCTGCTAAGGAAGTTCTTTCCAGTTTCTAGTAATTATTAGCAAATAAAAACGTACCTCTGAATACAAGAGAGAGGGGGAAAAGATAGAGAAGATAATTATATGTCTTCCTTTCCCCTTAACTCATTCGTTTTTATTGGAAAATTGCTGGTTTGCGTTCTACCGAAGGTGTAGAAGGACTAGACTGGTTTGGAGAGGGGTTTACTGGAGGCTTATTTCTTTTTCTTTGACCTAACTGTTCTCCTGTTCCACCATCAGCACTATCGAGGAAAGGACGTAAATTGATGCTGTCGGGAGATTTAGGAGTATTAGAGGTAGAGTTATTACCACCTAAGCCATTCAGAACATTACCAATTTGATTAAGTATATCCCCATCGTTGCTGGTATAAGTGTATACTCCTTGGGTTTGCTGCCCATCATCGGCAATGAGTAAGTTATCAAAAACTAAATCGCGGGTTAATTGAGGGTCTTGTCCAGGAGGGACTGTTAAAACGATTTTGCAGTTGCTAGGATCTACTTGAGTAGTCACGCAGATAGTATTGTAGCCATTTTCCACCCCTGTAGACATTTCTAACAACCCTTCAGCACGATAAGATTCTAGTCTACGAGTAATCTCATTGCAACGGTTTTGTGCAGTCCAACCACCACCCATGTTTCCAGGAGTCGCCCAAGGATAAGCTTGATTGGGTCTACTTTCAGGACGATACATTACTGTGTATTCACCATTTTTTAGTTCACAGGTAAATCTAGTATCAGTATTGCGCCGTGAATTGGTAGTAGAATCGCGGGGATTATCATCAATAATTACTTCTGGAGGTTCGTATTGGCTAATTAATTGAGATGATTGCAGAGAATTATAATTACTTTCATTGAGATTAGAAAAAGGTAAAGCATTGGCATTATTACCACTCAAAGTGACAGCAATACCAAGAGGTAAACTAATTGTTTTTAGTAAAGTTGACCAATAGTTTTGAGATTTTGTAGGTAGTAGAGACATAATTTTTATTACCTAGAATTTTACAAAATTGTGTATTTACAAAAAGGTAGATTAATGCTTCTGGGAGATTTTGATAATAGATATACTTATAAGTTAATCAAATTTTGACCTCTATTTGTTTTAGCAATTAATCAAACAAAAAATATCCCCCATAATGCTGATTGATTTAACCTAGCAATTATGACGGAACTTAACAGTAAATGTTTCTTATTTGGTTGCTTAATTTTATTTATTGGCGTTTTTCTAGATATTGACCAATCATTATTTCTTGTCCAGCACGAGAAATAATTGTCTGTCTGGTACGATAATCTTGCCCAACTAGTTTGAGTTCTTCTTGAAAGACTGAGTTATTGTATTCAGTACGTAAACATAAAGTTTGAGGATTGGTAAAACTAAAAGTGGCAATTATTGGTGATGAAGTAGCAAAACCGCGATCGCGATATAAAATATTTCCTGAAATTCCAAATATAGTTGAGCCATTAGAAGGCTTACGAATCTTACCCGTATAGTTACTTGACCAATTTACCTTAGTACCACAAACCAGAATATTGTTTTTGTCTAACTGATGTAATTGAGCGAGTTCAATTAATTCTGGTGCATCTTGGTCTAGAAACTCGATCGAGAGAATAGTTTCCACTTCCTGAGGTTCTACATCTTTATTTAAGGTATAGTAGCGTCGTTGAGAATGCCACTTACCTGCAGATTGACGGAAAAAATCTACTGCCAAAGATTCTAACGTAACTTTTGTCATTCCCACTGATGTCATAGAAATTAAACCTCGCCCATGTCTTTATGCATAATTTGGATACCGTGTAAATGATCCACGGTTTTTTGTTACTATTTTTAATATAACACTGTCTATCGATAGTAATGTTCCTTCTGAAATCTTATACAGACGCAATTAAGCACATATGCACTAATGTTCTGTCAAGCAATTAATGATAGGTAAAACTATTGCAATTGTCTTCCTTGTTTTTCGTCTTGCCTCAACCCATCAACTCAAAATTGACAGACTAATAATCGCTATGAGCAATTTATCTAAACTAAACTTTCTAAAACCGCTCCAACTACTCGATGATTTGGATCGTCCTTCATTTGTTCTAGAGCTTTTTGTGCTTGCTCTGTATCAAACTTACCTAGAGACTTGGCTACTTGTAGTCTGATACGCCACGAATCATGATTCATTAAAGTCAGTAACTTGGCGACAGCTAAGTTTTGTTTAGAAGTACCAGCCAAAATACCTAAACAATTAATAGAAGATTCTTTAACACTTTGGTCTTCTCCTTCTATTCCAATGAGACATACTTCAAATAACTCCTCCAAGCACTTTAGTTCCGCTAAAGCAGCTAAAATACTACGACGGACAAGCCAATGATCGTCGCGATCGAACATCAAGGTTAAATGAGGAGCAGAAACTACACCAAAAAAAGAAAGAGAATTAGCAGCCTCTGCCCGAACGTTAGGATCTCGATCGAACTTGATCATTTCTAAAAGAGCAGCAAAAGAGTCAGCATTTTGTTTTTTGCCTAATCCCATAGCCACAAAAGAACGAACCAGAAATTCTTGGTCGTCTTTAGTATCAATCAGCAAAGGTACTGCCACTTCAGTATCAAAATTTCTTAACTCTGTAATTGCTTTCATGCGCTCTTGAGAGTCAGAGCTGGCTAAATAAGTTTTGATTTGAGCTAAATCCATAAAAGGTAATTTTCAAATGATATTTTTACTTTACTTTACTTCACACTTCTTATATTAGTTAATTCACTTTGGGATGATTTATTAAGGAGCAGAGAGTAGTAGTCGGTCAATTTTGAATTGATGGACTGGGCAAGCAGGGGGAGCAGAGGAAGCGGAGGAAGCAGGGGGAGAGTATTCCTCAAATCAATCTTGACTCAGTAGTAGTAGTAGGGAATAGATAAACCGCGTCTAGTTTGAAACCAGTAGTTTTTTAGATAACTTTTTTAGGGAGTCGGGAGTCGGGAGTAGGAAATAAAAATTGCTTCTTTAAAAAACTCCAGTTCTCTATATGGACGCGGTTTAATTAAC
>JASJDI010000345.1 GCA_030065155.1 Xenococcaceae cyanobacterium MO_188.B29 | reverse complement strand
AATTTGCTTTGAGGCTACAAAGTCTTTAATTGATATTAGGTAAGGATCATGATCGCTACTTGTCCTTGCAGTTTTTCCACTTGCCATCGTTTGCCTCAAGTTGATTGTGACAATGCGACAATCTTAGCATAAGAAAATTGAGGTGTATTTTGCCTGGAGCTTAAGTATATTTAGGGAATTTTTGCGTTTTACAAAAGCATCGAGGTTGAGGGACAATTCAAACGAAAGGACTTCTAGATAGACACATTAATTACTTAATAATTATGAGGCGATCGATTTATCGTGATAAGAGCCAACTTTTGCAACAACTAATGCAGAAGACAGGTATTTCTAATGTACGAGAATTAAGTAAAATTGCTCGTGTACCTGAGTTACAACTAATCAAATTACAGTATGGTATGCTACTCAAGCTACCTTTAGAATTTACTTTAAAGGTAGCATCTGCTCTCAAAATCTCAGTCGCTCAGTTTATTGAAACATTTACTTCTTCCTCAATAAGTTCTGATAGTAAGTCTCAAGATGATGAAACAATCCAAGCATTAGAATCATTACAGCGGGATAATCAACGGCTACAAAAACAACTTGAGGAACAACAAGCTTCTCTAGTTGCACTAGAATTATTGCGACAAGAATATCAAAGACTACAAAAACAACTTGAAGAACAAAAAGAATCTCTCAATCAAGAGTTTCAACAAGAAAGCTTACAAATATTAGAATCTTGGCTATTACAGTGGCCTACTGCCATAGCAATAGTCAAAAATAATCCTCAATTACCAGCAGAAAGAATATTACCCTTAGTTAAGCCGATCGAAAAGTTATTAGAGAAGTGGGGATTACAGACAATTGCTGCTGTCGGAGAAGAAGTTGCTTATAATCCCCGTCAACATGAATTAATTAAAGGAATATCAGAAATTGGCGATCAAGTTAAGGTCCGCTATGTGGGTTATAAACAAGGGGATAGATTACTCTATAGGGCAAAAGTAAGCGCGATCGACAATCAAGAAAAATTAAATTAATAATTAGAAAGCGGATTTAACCAACGAATAATTTCTCGATTAAGTTGGGACAAATTACGAGAAAATCCTTGTTTAACCCATTGTCCAATTGCGTCAAAAGGAGTAAAGATATCTCCTGTTTGCCATTGAAGATCTTGAGAAAGAGGTGTTAGATGATTGCCAGGTAAGGCGAGCAAAGCAATCATTTGAGGAAATCTTTGTTCTAAAACAGGATTAAGACTTATGGTTTGATCGATATTGTCATCGTTAAATTTAATTAGCAAGTTACGACGAACTTCATAGCTACTAATAATTAATTTATTAGTTTCCCCTGGAGAAGGGGTAAATTCTACATCAAAAGCAGGAGTAGCATTTAATTGTAGTTGTTCTAGTAGGGGAATAGCACGACGAGCGGGATAGTTATTGTAGGAAATTAAAACATTGCCAGCCCGTTCAACTTCAAATAAACTACCAATAAGCAAATGGATTTTACAACCTAAACTATGTCCAATTCCATAAATAGGTAAATATCTTTTACCCAAAGCCTTGGTTTTATGTAAACGATCTAAAATTGTTTCAAAACGATTTAATACTTCTCTGGCGATCGCACCATGATCTAAAGTATTAAGAAAAGGAGTAGCCACAATAGCATATCCTTCTTGACCAATTTGCTCTAGTAGAGAACGATAAGTTACTTGTGGGGCAGTTGCGACAAACGCTCCTCCTAAAAAGTGGACAATCCCAATTATCTCTCGATTAGGAAGATATACCCATCCTCCTGAAATTTCTTGCCAATCCATTTGCAGTTATCAGTTAAAAGTCAACAGTTATCAGTAGCTAATTCATTTATTCGCTATCTTTACGAGTGTAACGATGTTTTACTCCTACAGGAAAATAATCTGGGTCACCGAAAGGCAGAAGAGTTACTTGGGGTATTTGATAGTCTGGAGAAACATAGTTGGCAAATTCACTATTGAGACGTATTAATTGAGTGTATATTGAAAAGGCGATCGCTTCTGCCATTTCTTTTGTCTTGGTAATGGCTGGAGCTAATTCTACAGCAATAGATAAACGAGAATTTCCATCTTCATCTTTTTCTACTTCCATCACAAATTTACCTGTTACCCAATCTCTAATACCTGGTTGTTCTAAACCAACAATGACATTTTCTGGATAGATATTCGCACCAAAGTAGGAAATGGTAAAATCAGAGCGACCAAAAACATAGACAAAAGGAAAAGGAAAAACTCCTCTATTATCTATCGCTTTCAACTCAGCCAAGGGCTCGAAGCCTTGAGTCTGGAGAAATGCCATCATGTCCTGATAAGAAATAATTCCTCCTCGATCTGATATGTGATAGCGGATCAGAGGGATACCATTATCTCCTGAAAATAGCAATGTTCCATCTTTAGTTTCAAAAAAACGACTGACAGGATCGTATTGCACTAAAGTAGGCAAACGAGATTCTCCAAAAAGGCTTTTAGCTACATCAGCATTTTCAGCTAAAAAGCGACGAATACAAATTGTTAATGGAGTTTCGTTGCCTAGTACTCCTGCGTCTGCTGTTCCGTAAAGAGAGGCAGAATCATAATAATAATTAGTCGATCCTATTCTTTCACTTATGAGAGTGCGCCACTCTTCACTAAAAACTTCTCCTGCCATAACTAATTTAACTGAATATTGCGACCACTCAATACCTTCAGATCTTCCCGTATCTATGACATCTTTGAGAAAAGGAGGATACCCCAACAAAACAACTTGTTCAAATAGAGGAGCTAGATCTCTAACAATACGAAATATTTCTGATTTATTATTACCAGGAGTAGTAATAATAATAGGATAGCCCTTGGCAGCTAAATGACGACAGCAACTAGCTGTATATATTCCTCCAACCCAAGTTCCTAAAGTAAAACAAACAATAGCTAAAGTAGTCCGTTGATTTGCTTGAAAGCTATGATAAAAAATCTGTTCAAATCTAGTTGCAATTTGAAACTCGTCACTTAAAAAACGAGGCCAGAAAGTGGGTTTGCCTGTTGAACCAGAAGAAACAGCTACTAAATCACAATTTTCTAATTGTCCATGGCGACATAAACAAGGTAAAGGGTAATTTTGAATGTAATTTGTTTTAGTAAGAAGAGGGAGAGACTTGAAATCTTCAAAAGTCTCAATCAATTCTGGGTCTATTTGTTGTTCTTCCAAAAATGTTCTATAGGCTGGTACATCCGCAGCAACCTCTTGACATAATTTTAAAACTGCTTGTTCTACATCCGTATTCAGAGAATGCTGTAGTTTAGTTTCTAAAGGTGTATTGAGAAAAGTTTGAAAGGTAGCAAGCGATCGCTGTTGTTTAGTTTCTGTCATACCCCATATCAGCGTGCAATTTTTCTGTGTAATCTTGGATTTTACCTATTTTGACATAGCTACTAACAGAAAGAGGTTTTAAGATCAAACTAATCAATAGTGACAAATCTTCGGGTAAAATGCTTCAAGATATCTATTAAATTCCTAGCTTTCGGAGAGATTCCGTGGATTTATCCCTTATTCCTGCCCAACCTAAACCTGGGTTAATCAATGTTTTAATCGAAATTCCCGCAGGTAGTAAAAATAAATACGAGTTCGATAAGGATATGAATGCCTTTGCCCTCGATCGTGTTCTTTTTGCTTCTGTTCAATATCCTTATGATTACGGTTTTGTTCCCAATACACTGGCAGATGATGGCGATCCTTTAGATGGTATGGTAATTATGGATCAGCCTACTTTCCCTGGATGCGTTATCGCTGCTAGACCTATTGGTATGTTAGAGATGATCGACGGTGGCGATCGTGATGAAAAAATTCTTTGTGTTCCTGATTCAGATCCTCGCTATAAAGATGTCGCATCTCTTAAAGATATTGCTGCTCATCGCTTAGATGAAATAGCCGAGTTTTTTAAAACTTACAAAAACTTAGAAAAAAAAGTGACTCAAATTCTCGGTTGGCAAGATGTGGATAAAGTTACACCTTTAATCGAAGAGTGCATCAAAGCCTACAAATAACTAGTTAGTAAAACTCTGAATATTAAGAGCAGATAGGTAACTACCAACTGCTCTTAATATTTATTAAAATACTATAAAAACTTGCTCTTACTAAAAACTATGATGATCGAAAAGTCTACTACTCGTCACATCCGCATTTATACTGCTGAGGTTAAAAATAATGAATTAGTACCTAATGATAAAGTTCTTACTGTTGATGTCGATCCAGACAATGAATTTAATTGGAGTGAAGAGAGTTTACAGAAAGTTTATCGTAAATTCGATGAGCTAGTAGAAAATAGTAGTGGTCAAGAGCTAACAGAATATAATCTTCGTCGTATTGGTTCAGATTTAGAACATTTTATTCGCTCCCTTCTTCTCCAAGGTGAAGTTAGCTATAATCTCGGCAGTCGCGTTCGCAACTACAGCATGGGATTGCCACGAATCGAAAATCCCGAAGCTGGAGGCAAATATACTTAGTCAGTAGGAAATTGCACGGCACAAAACAAGTATTGTTTGATGACTGGGGATTAGGCATTTAAAAATAAGCTTGACAATACTGAATACATACCTAATCTCCAATCTTCACTCCTCAATCTTCATAGATTTCATCGAGCAATTATATCTCCATAAACAATGTTAAACAGCTAAACGAGATTTCAGTAGTTTCAGTAATGAATTTTGAAAGGAATGTTCAGGAATTCAGTCTCGAAGCTTGTAATATCAACCTCTAAGTTAGGGTCTACTTATAACTATATTTCTTTGCTGCTAAAGCAATAGCCCATGGTAATATACGGTGTTCTTGCTTTTGTATCCTGATGTGGAGAGTCTCTGGAGTATCATCGGCTAAAATAGGCACAGCAGCTTGCATTAAAATTAGTCCACTGTCTACTTGTAAACTAACTAAGTGCACTGTACAACCAGTAATTTTTACTTTTGCATCCAAAGCTTGCTCAATAGCATAAATACCTTTAAAACTTGGTAGAAGGCTAGGATGAATGTTAATAACTCGATCGGGAAATCCATCTAACAGAACTTGGGTAACTATTCGCATCCAACCTGCCATTACTACCCATTCCACTTCATATTGTTTTAAGGTGGCGACAATCTTTCTATCTAAATTTTCTCTTTGTTTGTATTGACGATGATCGATCAAGACTGCGGGGATATTCCATTTTTCTGACCGCGATCGAACTTTGGCTTGAGGGTTGTTATAGATTAAAACTTTTATCTCTGCATTTAACTTACCATCGGCAATAGCCTGGGCAATAGCTTCAAAGTTTGTCCCGCTCCCAGAAGCCATAACACCTAATTGTATAGGTTTATCGAGGGATAAGTTAGAAGATGCAGGACTAGGAGAAATAAGTACTTCAGAGATATCTTGATTGTTGTTATTGTATTTGTTCATGTAAAAAACCATAACATAGCTTTTTCAATTATTTTTTGACTATTTTTTAAATTCGTCAAAGCCTTGCAAGGAAAAGAATGTAGCGATTCCGAAAAGAAGAAAAGAGTGTCAAGAGGGAAAAAAGTTTGCCCAAGGGGTTGACAATGGAATTTAGTTCCAGTACATTGGTAAATGCGCGGTTGAGGGAAACAAACCCCGAGACAACGCCCCGAACCTAGACAAATCAATAGTTTGAAGGCTATCACAACTTTTTGATACCTGGATAAGAATAAATTATAAACCATCCTTGTCAGCAAGGAAAAGCAAACCAAACAAACAGAGATTCTAACTAAACTACGAAACCTAAGTAGGGAATCTGGCTTTGTTACCATGGAGAGTTTGATCCTGGCTCAGGATGAACGCTGGCGGTATGCCTAACACATGCAAGTCGAACGGAATCTTCGGATTTAGTGGCGGACGGGTGAGTAACGCGTGAGAACCTGCCTCCAGGCTGGGGACAACAGTTGGAAACGACTGCTAATACCCAATGTGCCGAAAGGTGAAAGATTTATCACCTGGAGAGGGGCTCGCGTCCGATTAGCTAGTTGGTGGGGTAAGAGCCTACCAAGGCGTCGATCGGTAGCTGGTCTGAGAGGATGAGCAGCCACACTGGGACTGAGACACGGCCCAGACTCCTACGGGAGGCAGCAGTGGGGAATTTTCCGCAATGGGCGAAAGCCTGACGGAGCAATACCGCGTGAGGG
>JASJDI010000344.1 GCA_030065155.1 Xenococcaceae cyanobacterium MO_188.B29 | reverse complement strand
AATGTTTCAACTGATTCAACAATTTCTATTTTAAGTTTTCCTGTCACTTTTGTTGCTTTTCTTGGTTTTTAAATCAAGCGCGATCGCACTATTGTATTTATAGCATATCTAAAGTGATTTGATATTACTTGGTTTTCAAGATGGTCTTGCTAATTTAAAGGCTCAGAAAGATTATTGGTTCAGCTATGCCTACCAGAAAGGCTACATTACTGGCACAAATCGCTGGTCAAAAAAGTTCTTCTTGAGAACTGACTTTTTGCTCTCCCGAGATTCTCTGTATTAATTAAGTTTATGCTTACCTAACCGCTAGAAATTTTCCGACCGGCTTTACCGATCCTACCGCTGGCAAAAAATTGTTTGGGTATCGTTCCTTTTCTTGAACCCTGACCTCCTTCTGAAGGTTTTTTGGTAATCCCCCTCCTTTCATTAGTCCAAAGGTTTAAGGCACTTCTGTTTGTTTCATCATCGCCCTTTGATATGACTACATCAAATTCTAGAGTCTTTAGAGTGTTATCATTAATACAATTAGCGAAGGTATATTCAAAATAAAATTCCTCGCCACGGCGATGAAGGGTTAATTGACAAGAACCAGCTATTTTTCCTTTGAGGTTAGGGTCTTCAAAATCATTTTCCCATTTCCAAATCCAAGCATTATCAGTTGGGTTTGTCGCTTCTGTTAATTGTTCTGTTGCCATTACATTTACCTCTATATATTGGTGTTGAGCTAAAACGGTTGTTTAAAACGTAGAGAAAAATAAATTCCATCGTCCTGAATATTGTTACCTCGATCATCTAAATCCACCAATGGAATTGTCAAGAATAAACTAAGAGCCAGATTGTTGGTCGGTGTTAATAATAACCCTAGACCAGATCCTGCTAGAAAGCGTTGAGCATCTAAAGAATTAGGATTATCAGGATGATTCCAGACATAACCAAGCTCAAAATAAGGAGAGACAGAAAATAATGGGTTGGTCTCAGTTCTCATAACAACAGGTAACTTGCCTTGTACAGAAAGGTGCAAACCATTATCTCCTCTCCGTACCCCTTGTCGGTATCCTCTTACCGTGCCGAAACCACCAATAAATAATTGCTCTCCACCTAATAAGGGATCTGCTGCTATCTGAAGAGCACTTTTAATAGTCAAAGAGGAAGCAGGAGCAAATTTATGCTTATAGGTGATTGAACTATTCCAGCTAAAAAATTCCCCATCAGGTTGAGGATTAGGATTATCAGTAGCACCTAAGATCGGCAAGCCAAAATTTAATTGAGAGAAAAGATTCCAATTGCCATGATCATATGTTTGACTAAATGCCAGAACACTTCTCGTACTACTATCCCCAATTCTTCCTCGCCCATCGAAGCTTTCTGATTTGGCATAGCGAAATCTTAGCCCTAGAATCACCTCCTCTTTCGGAGTTTTTATGAGCGGCTGATTGAGACTGATATTATACTGCTGGAATTCGTTTGTCGTTCCAGGCGATTGGAGCAGAGACCCATTGGCATTAGTAGCTCCTACTTCTACCTTGCCTCCCAAAGCGTTAAAAGGAACTGCGTAGCTGAGTTGATAATTATTACTTCGAGAACGATTGAAGTTGTCCAAATTCAGTCCATCACGGTATTGAAAAGAAATTTTATCGCCCAATCCGGTTAAATTACTGTGAGAAATTTGATAGGTTGCTCTTTCAGGTGCAGTTGAAACACCACCACTATTGGCCAGACTTACTGACAGAGCAACTGCTTTAGCTTCGGTAATTTCCAGCTCAAGAGCGGTTTGCTCCAAAGACCTTCCTGCCTGACGGGTAGAAATAACCTCGTCAATCAGAGGATCTGCTTTAAGCAGTTGTATTTGTTCATCTAATATATTCCAATTAAGCGGTTTTCCTATTCTCCGCATCACTCGACTGCGGATGTAACTCTTACTAAGACGCTTATTTCCTTCGATCTTAATTTCTAATTGATCCTCAAACACCCGAATAACAATATTTCCAGTCTCAAGTGCCACATTGGCAACCGTTGCCCTCGTTGATAAAAACCCCTGCTCGTTGTACTTGGCTTCAATTCGAGCGACAATTTCTTTTTCCAAGCTCGCCAAATTCACCCGGCGATTCTTCAATAATTCTGTTAACTTATCCAATTCATCGGCAGAAAAAACTGTACTGCCTTCTACTCTAATGTTTTTAGCCCAAAATTGTCCTTCAGTATCCAGTAGATTTGATTGATTAAGGCTAATTTCTAAGATTCGAGCAATTAAATTGTTTTCTTGTTCGTCAATTTTGACCCTGGTAATCGCGGCGTTAAACGGTTGACCTGGATAACTAAAGTTAGCAGTGAGCCTCTCAATTTCCGCCTGAAAATCGTAGAGGTTTTGATTCTGTTTGTCAACTAAGCTCTCTTTCAGTCTATTAATATAATCTTCTTTTTTCTCACCTAATATGTCAGCGTTTTTGAACTCTAAGTCAGTGACTTTAATACCATCAAATGCTCCAAATTCGACTGATGGTAAATCCACGTCTGATGAAGGAAGCGATTCTGATGGTTGGTTCAACCGTCGTTGATTAACATCAGGCTCGCTTCCTTCAAAAATAGTATTGATTTCCTCCTCATCCAGACCTTGAGAAAATGTAATAGAGGGGGAAAGCACTTCAGATAAAAATATCCCGACTATTCCCCCCAAAAAAGCCCAATACCTTAAAGTTTTTCTAAATTTCATTTATCCTCGGTTTCTCTTTGATTATCGATTCTTGTAGATCGTCAATCCTCACTGCTAATTTGGACTTTAAAGCAAATTCCTCTCGATTCTGCGCTCGCGCTAGAATATCTTCAATCTGACGAACCTCTCTCTCCAGCCTCAGTTTAGCTGTCTCTTCTGGATTTGATGCTCAGACTAGAATCTTGGTTCTCATTACCTCTACAATATGGCGAGCGATAATCTTATTCGCTGTCTTTAATCCCCGTGAAAATCTCTCTCATTTTACTGATTCGAGTTAATTTTTATCTATTACTTAAACTTGGTTTACATTCATACTACGTATGAGCTTCTTTTTTTTAGAGCGAGTTCTGCTCTTACTTTAAAATATAATTGTAGTTCGCTATCCTAACAAGTAATCGGATTGACAATATCCCCAGTTAAGACCTCGAAGGTAAAATGGCAGTTTATTGAGAGCTGTTTTCATTAATTTTTCGACCCACTCCCAACATATATCCATAGATAATACCCATGTCGTACCATATAGTCCTGTCCAAAAATAACTATGTCTGGGGCGATTTTTACCTTCAAGTTTGAGACGATTAATATACTCTTGATGTCCAATATTTCTAATTTTTAAACCCACTAAACAGCTAGCAGTGTAAGCGATAGCTATTAATAAAATTAAATTAGTAAGACGTTGAGTATTAGCCTGAGAACCTTCCAGATTATAACCACCAGATTTACAATCACGAAACATAGCTTCTATGCCACCACGAGCTGCAAATATCGTGCAGGACTTCCTCTTTGTTTTCGAGATTAGTGAGTAAGTACCAGGGGTTAGGTAATTGTTTGTTATTATATTTTCTACGCCAGTAAACTACTACATTAAATCTCTCTTTCCTTTTCTCTTCTGTGACTAAAACTTTCTCGTCTAAAATTTTATCTCCTGGTTTGAGCTCTAAAGAATCAAGGGCTTGATATTTTTGATAACGAGGTCTAATTTTAGTACTCTTATTTAACCTGAGAATAAAGTAGATTTTCTTTTTGGTAAGCCAAAGAGCGAAAGCTGTACTTCGGTACTCTCTATCCCCTATCACCACTAACTTATAATCTTTAAGTAATTTCAATACAGGTCTAATTGTAGCTACTTGTTCATAAAAATTACTGCTACCTTTCTTGTCTAAAAGTAACCAATAAATTGGTAAGGCTCTGCTTGCTCCGTCCTATACGCTGAGGAAACCTCAGCGCGGGCGGTGCGCTTTTCTTCCAAATGACACTTGCCATTGAAATATTATTGGTTTTCCATTGTGTTCTGTCGATAGTTATTATCAGTCGATCGCCTTTTTTGAATTGAGTTGAAATTATCTTTTTTATCAAAGGAAACCAGAGCAATGGTAAGCTCAATCTAGGCAAAGTTAAAAACCTTTGTATCTTCTTTCTTCTGCTTTCACATTTAATGGGATAAGGAAAGCTAGATGCGAGTCTTTCAATCCTAACTTGCCGATGAACTTGTAAAAGCCAAACTAAAATTTGTAAGGTTAAGAATTCTGATGATGGTAGATAAGTTTTGAGATATTCAAGATAAAATTCAGGTAGCATTTTTGAAATTTAAACTGTCTCCTATTTGATGAGACAGTTATTCTTAATCATTTCAGTCTTACCATTGCCAATAATCAGAATATTTTAAGGATTCTGCTAGTTTTCCGAATTTTAGCGTTGAATATTAAGTCAATTTCACTGATATTTTTACTGAGTTATGAAATCTGCTCAATCCCATGTCGTATATGGATTTTAGTGGTTGTACCCCCGTCAGCTTTTTGTTGCTTTTGCTTCTTCCATTAGTATCACTATTATTCGATTAGTATCTTTATTTAAGTCTCAACTGAAATAGTAGATAGACCAGCGATCGTGGCAGTGCCAGCTTCGCCGATCGCTCCCGATTTTGTTTGACCCAAGATATAACAATTAACTTCTGTCTCACCAACTCGATAAACTTTAATATCGGTTAGATTAGTTTTCAGTAGATGGACTAATTCTTGATAACGCTTACATTCTGCCATTTCTTCATCGTTATACCAGTCTTCCTCGGCGGTAGCTTGAGAAAAAAACTTATCTAATTCTCTAACTTCAATCTTTGTCTCTGGAGTACAATTTGTTACTTGTAGTAACTTTGCTTTAATATCATCTACATTTTCCCAATAGATAACTTCAAAAGGATAATCCGATTCACTGAGCCAGAGTAAACCTTGTGATGCTTGTTTTAGTCGCTCGATTAGTTCGCTATCTTTCATTTTTTCATTTCTTTGGGTTTTAATTACCAATCATCATCGAACCAGTCAGAATTACCATATATTAAATAATCTATATATTGTTCTGCATAACTTTGACTCTTATCTTCTTCAGGAGAATTTTCTTTTAAACATTTACGGGCTGCTCTATCTGCTAATTGATTTTTTCTTCTAGGAATCCAATCAAGAGAATAATCATCAAAAAAAGATAATAAATTTAATACTTGGTCGCGATAATCTAAAAATTTAGAATCACTATTTAGCTGATATTTTCCTAATACTTGATAGATAACCGTTTGGCTATCTCCTTTAATTTCAAGTTTAGATATTCCTAACTCTTGAGCTTTCTCCAGACCGATAATTAATCCCATATATTCTGCTTCCGAAGCTGTAGCAGAAGGTATAAATTTGGTAACTGTGTGACGAGTCCTATTTGGCATTTCAATCACGGATGCCGAAGCAGAACGTCCTGGTCTTTCTAGAGATGAGCCATCAAAAGTAAGAAGAGGTGGCTTGAGCGCACGGGCTATGCGTAATTGTTCCTTTCTCGCCTTTCTTTTGGCCGAATTGTGTAATCGTTTTCTAGTTACATCTTGCAATGGTTTTTTCTGCCAGGGAATGTTTAATTGCTCTGAAAATTCTTTCATTTTCTCCTTGGCTTCATCTAAAGATAAGGGTCATCAATCAGTATTTTGTTAATATGCCATTTATTTTTACCCTGTCGCCTAAATAGACAAATTTGATATTGATTATCTCTTACCTTAGTTCGAGCTATTATCTTCTTGGGTCGAGCCATTTTCTCAAGTTACAGATATATAAAAGAGCGAAAAATTAGCTGCTATGAATTATCCTCCCGAAGTTGAAGAGTTTTTACAAGCATACGAGCGCATCATCTTAGACGAACGAGGAATTATTAAACTACAATCTTCTGACTTTTATAAAACTCTAGAGCATACCGATTTAAGAGTGTGGTCTTCAATATTTATAAAAACTAACCCTAATATGTAGCCTGAAGGCGAGAAAGAAGATAATCTCCAGCAGTAATGGGGGGATAGAGAGGAGGACGTTCGACACTCTGACAGGTTTCTAGGCAGCTAATTTCAGTATCGTGGTTGGGATGGCAAAAAAAAGCGATTGAATATCGAGATTGCTTGGCTCTAAGCTCTTGAGGAATTCTTACACGGTGTTTGGTGGAGCAAAATACATGGTTCGTCCAGCGTT
>JASJDI010000045.1 GCA_030065155.1 Xenococcaceae cyanobacterium MO_188.B29 | reverse complement strand
CAATTTTCTTCATGCTCGACTTCGGGAGTAAGACTAGCATTAAGCAGCAATTTTTGTTTTCCAAAACGTAGTAGGTGTTCGATGTCATATCTTTGTCGATAAGCCTGATAGGCTTCAGTGATTGTCAATTCATTTCGACTACAACTACTGACAGATGATTTGACCAGGGCAAATTTTCAGGGCTCAAAATCTCCTTGAGTTGTCTGGAACCAACTTGCTTACCTGTTTGGTCTCTCTTGACTCGCTCTACCATCAAGGGAATTGCCCAGGGTATCTGACCTGTCTCTTCTTTTTCAGGGAGAGCTGTCAAGACTGAGTAAGAATGCCCGATATTAATTGGTTTGTTGCCTTTGATTGTATTGGGTTGATAAATTATGGTTCTCTCTTCTAAGGTTTTGGCATAGGGTCGTGGCAGAGGTGTTACATCTATCGCCCACAAGTAAAATTGCTTTTGCTGAGGAGTGGGAATTAGTTCCGCAATGGTTTGGATGCGGTCTGAGATTGGTGATTTTTGGCTCTTATCTGCTTCTGTGGAGTTGCTTTGCGTTGTTCGACTAAATTCTTGAATTCCTTGTTGTTTTGGGGCATTGTTTATGAGAAGATTGAAATCAGTTTTGGGAAACTGCACTCAATCTTCTCATTAGACTTGTCCCTTCTTCTCAGACTTTTTTCGCTCATTCTCTCTTGATTTTGTCCAAAGTCCAAAAGTTAAATGGATCTCTAATAATTAGCAGATCGTATCTATCTTGAGTTTTACCAAGATAAAGATCGTGCTTTTGTTCAAATTTATGACTAAAAACTTCTGCTAAAGCATAATCTTCATAGCTATAAATGAGGCAATATTTAGGCGTTAAATCGCCACTTTTTTGTTGTTTAAACTGCTCGATCGACCATTTATATTGAGGGAAATGGTAACACAAATTATGATACTTGTAGCGATAGGGATTTTCATTAATCTCAACGTTGTTGATGTGAAAAACTGCTCCTTGTTTTTGTTCTTGTTCTTGCTCTTGTATCCAAGAAATAATAGCGTGATTTCCAGTTCTTCTCAAACCAGCAATCCGAATTTCTTTTTGATTAACAATTTTTGACCAAATATTTCGTTGTGTAACACTTCTATATATATCTTCTAATTCGTTGTTTATCTTTTGTTTTAATTTATAAATAGCAAAAGAAGGATTTTTGACAATCTTACTGGCAAGAGATTGTAAAGGCATATAAAAGGCAACGGAATATAGCTACTTTTACCTGACAAGTATACTACAAAATTCCTAGAGAAGCATTAGTATAAGCTCCGTAATCTGATAGGATAAACGACTGCATCTTATTTCAAAATTATAAAATCACCATTTTACATATTAAGAATTATGAAAAGACGAGAAATAATTAAAAATATTAGTATCAGTGCAGGAACTACTGCTGTTCTAGCTTCCTGTGGTCAAACTAGTGATAGTCCTAGTGTCCAAACCAATGAATTACCTAATTTAAGATGGCGCATGGTCACTAGTTGGCCTAAATCTTTGGATACTATTTTTGGTGGAGCGCAAACAGTATGCGATCGCGTTAAAGCCCTGACTGGAGGACGCTTTACTATTGAACCCTATGCTGCTGGTGAAATAGTCCCTGGGTTGGAAGTGCTAGATGCAGTACAAAATGGTACAGTGCAATGCGGTCATACTGCCAGCTACTACTATATAGGGAAAAATCCGGCTCTAGCTTTTGGTACAAGCGTACCTTTTGGACTGACTGCCCAACAACAAAATGCCTGGTTTTATTATGGTGGTGGTATAGAGACTATGCATAAACTCTATGCAGATTTTAATATCATTAGTTTTCCCGCAGGTAACAGTGGTACGCAAATGGGGGGGTGGTTTAAACAAGAAGTAAAATCTCCAAGCGACCTAAATGGCTTAAAAATGCGTATTCCTGGCTTGGGTGGTCAAGTTATGGCTCTTTTGGGAGTGAATGTACAAGTATTACCTGGTGGAGAAATTTTTCTGGCTTTAGACCGTGGTGCGATCGATGCAGCCGAATGGGTAGGCCCTTATGACGATCAAAAACTTGGTTTAAATAAGGCAGCTTCTTTTTATTATTATCCTGGTTGGTGGGAACCTGGTTCTACTTTTGAACTACAAATAAATAAAGGGGAATGGGATAAGTTGCCCGAAGTATATCAAGAAATATTGAAAACCGCAGCCATGGAAGCTAATCTCAGAATGATCTCCAAATACGACGCTTTAAATGGAAAGTCTTTGCAAGAGCTTATCGCTGGAGGCACTAAGTTAATTGCCTATTCTCCAGAAATTTTACAAGCAGCCCAAAAAGCAGCTTTTGCTAAATATGAAGAAGATGCTGGTAAAGATGCCACTTTTAAAGAAGTATACGAGCAATGGAATAAGTTTCGCCAAGAAATTTCTCAGTGGAATAAGATTAACGAACTAAGTTTTAGTAATTTTATCGCTTAGGAAGGTAGATTATCTCAATTCTCGAAAATAGGTAAAGTAATCGTCAAAAACATAAAATATTAAAAACATAGACTTGAAAGCCCCCTCTGCTCCCCTGCACCTTTGCTCCCTCTGCTTGCCTTTGTTTTATAATTAATTACACCCACTTCACCTACTTATCTTGACTTGTTCAATCCTTAATAAGATAAAATTTATCTCAAGTGTGCTGGCAAGTTTACCTTAATCCCTCTGAGCAATTAGGATACTTCCTGCTCACCTAATTAACCGAGTTCAAGTCAAATTACTTAATTAACTGAATGGCAAATTCATTCAATAATACAGCTACTTACGCTATTGATTTTGGTACCAGTAATACAGTTATTGCTCGCTGGAATGCAGTAACAGAACAGGCAGAAACAGTTAAAATTTCTGGTTTATCTCAACAAATTGCCAATAATCCTCCCTTAATACCTAGTTTGGTGTACGTGGAAGATGCTAGTCAGAGTCGAGTAATTTCAGGACAGACAGTACGAGATCGCGGACTAGACTTGGGTAATAACAGTCGTTTTTTTCGGGGTTTTAAACGAGGAATTGGTACAGAAATTCAGGGATTTTTGCCAGAAATTGACGGAAAAACTCTTACTTTTGAACAGATAGGAGAATGGTTTCTGACAGATATAATCGATCGCCTAAGCGAATCGGAACAAAGTCTTGATTCGCTTATTTTAACCGTACCTGTTGATAGTTTTGAAGCTTATCGTTATTGGCTGAGTGAAGTTTGTCAATCTCTGTCCATAGAACAAATTAGAATTTTAGATGAACCGACAGCAGCAGCTTTAGGCTATGGTGTGGCTGAACAAGAATTGATTTTAGTGATAGATTTCGGTGGAGGGACGATCGATCTTTCTTTAGTTCAGATCAATCAACAAGTCAAATCAACTCAAGGTTTTATTCTCAAATGGGGTAAAAAAAATCTGGGAGAAAGCTCATCTCAGAAAAAAACAACAGCACGGGTACTCGCCAAAGCTGGTCAAAATTTGGGTGGAACAGACATAGATAATTGGTTAATAGATTATTTTGCCAGTTCCGATGGTCTTCCTAAATCATCTTTGACTACTCGTTTAGCAGAAAGATTAAAAATTCAATTATCTTCTCAAACTGAAGCGACAGAAGTTTATTTTGATGATGAAAATTTAGCAACTTATGAATTAAGTTTAGACCGCGATCGCTTTGAGCAAATTTTACAACAACAACAGTTTTTTGCTCAATTAGATGAATTAATGACCCAAGTTTTAAACCAAGCTAGACGTAATGGTGTGGAAATTGCTGATATTAATTCTGTACTTTTAGTCGGTGGTACAGTGCAAATTCCCTCGGTAAAAAATTGGGTAAGACAGTATTTTGAAGCTAGCAAAATTTTAGGCAATCGACCTTTTGAAGCTATTGCCACAGGAGCATTACAAGTAGCTAAAGGTATAGAAGTACAAGATTTTCTTTATCACAGTTATGGCATTAGATATTGGGATAGAAGGCAAAATCGTCATAACTGGCATCCAATTATTAAGACTGGACAACCCTATCCTATGGCTCAACCAGTAGAATTACTGTTAGGAGCTTCAATAGAAAATCAACCAAGCATAGAATTAATCATTGGTGAACTGGGAACAGAAATGGGGGGAGTAGAAGTCTATTTTGATGGAGACCGATTAGTTACTAATAAGCTTGGTTCAGATACGATGGTAGTGAAATCTCTTAATGATCGCGATGGGGCTAGAACTTTAGCTAGGCTTGATCCCCTAGGTAATCCAGGTAGCGATCGCATTAAATTGCTTTTTTCTGTAGATAATCAATGTTATCTGAGAGTTACGGTGGAAGACATCTTAACGCAACAGGTTCTTCTTAACAATCAAGTTTTGATAAAGCTAGACTAATTCTATACCAGATCTAGGTTTTTTTTCCGATAAATCAAGTTTTTATAAAGCTAGATTAACCAAAATTTTACTTTACAATCAAGTTTTGACAAAGTTTAAGCTAAGTCGTTTTTAATAATGATAGGATACGCAAAACAACATAAAGTTAATAAGTATTTAGGATCAATACTTACGTGCTTATACTAAAAATACACTATGATGTAATACGCAATAATCAAAAACTACTATATAATTAAGGATGTATATCTCTCTATTGTTTATCATCTCGATCTATTGAACTAATTATTTTTTACTAGTAGCTTTTGACTAAAAGCCTGACAGTATTGCATCAATTTAATAAAGTCAACATACATATATCAGAATGACCAAAAAAATATTTGGTGGGGTGTAAACATGGAACAAGTAAACATACTGAGTATCTCAATTGACAACTTTAGTATGTCAGAGATGTTGGAAAAGCTTAAATTTGGTGGAGTGGTATTTACTCCTAATGTAGATCACCTAATAAAATTACAAAAGGATAAAGACTTTCATCGTATCTATAATTCCGCTGACTACAGGGTTTGCGACAGCCAAATATTGATCTTGGCAGCTAAGTTTTTAGGTCAACCATTGCGGGAAAAAATATCTGGCTCAGATCTTTTTCCAGCTTTTTACTGGTACTATCGCCATGATAAAAATGTCAAAATATTTTTGTTAGGTGGCCCTGAAGGAGTAGCAGAGCAGGCTCGTCGCAGAATTAATGCGAAAGTAGGACGAGAATTAGTCATTGACTCCTATTGCCCTCCTTTTGGTTTTGAAAAAGACGAGCAAGAATGCCAAAAAATCGTTGATTTAATTAATCAGTCAGGAGCAACTGTACTAGCTGTAGGCTTGGGCGCGCCTAAACAAGAAAAGTGGATCTACGAACATAAAGACAAACTAGAAAACATTAAAACTTTTTTTGCCATTGGGGCTGCAATTGAGTTTGAAGCTGGACATCGCCAACGCGCACCAGAATGGATGAGCGTGGCTGGTTTAGAGTGGTTATTTAGATTACTATTAGAGCCAAAACGTCTTTGGAAAAGATATTTAGTCGAAGATTTACCTTTTTTCTTCCTAATATTAAGACAAAAGTTCAGCTTTCATCCTTGGAGCAAATTAAGTAGGTAAAATCTGGCAGAAACTGAAATGTCGGAAAGTACACTTATGTTTAAATTTAAATTTCTAGACTAAATTTGCCAATAACCTAAATTACAGAAAAGTAAACAATATATCTATAAATTATGTCGAAAATTAAAAGGATTATTAAGCCTATTTAAAGATATTTTAAATTTCCAGCTAATTTTACTCACTGAGCGTCTTTTAGATATAGCTAAATTCTTCCAAATAGGAGATACTATATTTAGGTGTGAAGCTAAAGGACGCTACAAATGCTGGAGAAATTTTTGCTTGCTGTGATTGCTACTTTCTGTTTTTATCTGTTTTTTCAGATGGGAAATACTGCTCCAAAATCAGACTCTTTAGGTAATAATCTGGTTAGAGTTTCAAGTTTTTTCACCAAAAATTTAATATTTTCTCATTAGTAGTAAGAAGGGAAATTTATTTAATACCAATTCTCAAAAGTGGCAAGATGCTTCGTATGGGGAAAAATTCAGAAGTCAGATTTTACAAGAGTCTAAAAGCTTGTTCATAGTAATAAAATATTCTCTATATATCTAGTTCTTTTCGAGAAATAGTATAATTCATTTTTCATATCAAAATTGCATATTGGATAGCTTAAAAATAGTAAAACTTGAAATTTTTCAAAGCTTTTATGCGTAGTCTATTTAAGCGATAATGGTAGCCAAGTCTTTGCTGCCAGCTTTGCCACACGCTCACGATAGGTCTATTATAGGATGCATCAAGATGCTTTCTAATCTGGTTGATTTCTCTCCATCCTTCCTTATGAATTGTCCAACCTACTTTAGCAGCAGCTATTCCCATAATATTGCCATCATTAAGATGTAGATTATTTAATTCTAGATAGTCAACAATCATACCCCAAGTTTCAAGGAACTCTATTTCTTTACCATTGTCTCTGGTGATAATGTAGATAGACTCTCCAACCCATTTAACCTCTTCCCAAACATTGGATGTAATACCAAGTTTAGATGCTGTTTTTCTGAGAAAATCCAGAGATTTAGGTTCTCGTTTTTGTAGATGTTCAATTAAATTTTTTTGGCAAGCAGTAATCCCTGGTAACCATTGAGTTATTTCTGGCATGTCGCTAATAATTCTTGTATCAGCATCTATATAGATTGTTGCTGGATATATAGACAGAGCTTTTTGTAACAAGAATCTTTTATCATTTACACAACGCAATGTCCCTTGTTGAGTATGTTTAAAAGCAAGCACATTCAAGTTGTTACTAAAATCTTTAGGAAAGTCAGTGTAAACAATTAGCTGAGTTTGAGGCGCATAATGTAATAAGTCTCCTGCTAATTTTTGCGCCATTAGTCTATACCGATAACCAAGAGCTAATGTACAAAAGCAAAAATCTTTTTTTGTCTCAGTCATTATTGCATTCCTTATTATTAGGGACAAAAAATTTACAAAATCAGAGATGTAGTGTTTCTCGTGACGCACCCGTAGCGTAAACGCATACGGGCTTCCTACTGCACAAATACTTGACTAGACACAGCTATCGCTTTGTCCCCGACAGAGGTATCTCCATAGGCTAACACCGCCCGCCCGACGGCTAAAAGCTTGAATCCATGCTCGCAAGAAGCCTAATTATTTATACAAACAAAAAGGACATCCTTTCCGAGCAATCACTCTATCTATATATTCAATATCTTCTTGACTTAAATAATCTAGATATCCTCCAACTTTGCCTCTTCTGACTTTATAAGATTCATTATCTTCTACAGTTCCTGGCTGAAGAATAGAATTATGAAGTTTGGCGTTCTTTTCTAAGTTTTTCATATTGTCGAACTTAGCAAATTCGATGGCGTTTTTGATGGTTTTTTCTTCAATATTTTTGATTTGAGCAAAATCAATGATTGTTTTCAATGTCTCATAAGGAGCAGTTTTTAAATCCTCATATTTTATCAGCAGGAAATCTTCAGGAACATTTTGATTTTCATACCAAAGATTATAAAAATTAACTAATTTTTTAATTCCATGTTCTCTGCTACGAATAAAATCAGAAATATCTCCTTGAAATTGATAATCATATCTTCTAGTTACATGAAAATAACTGGAAACTAAAACGTCCTTAGGATTGCGACATAAAAATATTACTTTTTTATCTTTAAAAATAGACTTATCAGTTACGAAGCGGACAAAACGACTTTTAGTAATACTTCCTGGTGACCAGCTACCTGAACCATCGTGAATCCAATTAATATTAGTAACCCCAGCCTCTAAAGTCAGTTTAATAGTATTAAGAATATACTTTTCATCTAAATTAAATTGACTACATAGAATTTTGCCTAAAATCATTCGGAGCCAAGTTCTTCCACATTTAGGGTGAGAGATGACGTATACTTTTACTTTATTATCTAATTTCGTTCTGCCTTCTTGCCTAAAGAACTCCCATTTAACTTTGTGAATGACTTTGTTTAGTAAAGAAGGAGACTGAGGATTTTGTTTGTCTTGATTAACAACCATTTTTATAGTAAAGGATTAAGATGTTGTTAGATTTTGTGTGGGGAAGTAAAGCCTACCCTTGTAATGTAATCTATTCTCCTTCCCCTCTCTGTTTTTTAATTTTTTCTATTTCTTGTTGTAATTCCTCTACTTGTTTTTGTAAAGTATCTACTTCTGTTTGATTATCTTCTACTTCTACATCAACCGAGCCTCTTTTACCGACTCGAACATAATTTCCCTGTTTAATTTGCTGATATTCTGACGAATCTGCCCACTCTTCTAGATAACTTAAGCGTTCTACAGCAAAAGGATGAGTCAAAAAGCTACCGTTACCGCCATTATAAATAAGAAATTTGTAGATTTGATTTAAGCTATCTTGGTCTAATTCTTGGTATTTTTTTGCCTGCTGTCGAAATTCTGCCAAACTAGATTCGTGGGCATATTTTTTACTGCCTCCTGATAGTTTCATCATAGTTTGCAGCACTGTATCTAAGTCATCTACCACTAGCATACCTGCGCGATCGGCTGATAATTCTGCCTTGCGTCGCCATTCATAAAAAGCAAAAATTAGACCACTACTAATTAAGTTGCCTAAACCAAGAGTTAACTCACCCAAGATAGAAGCAGCACCCATTACCCAAATCGCCATCTGAATTAAGATAGTGTGGTCACATTTAATATGTCCTAATTCATGAGCCATGATCGTACGAATCTCTGCTTCATCCATTAATTCTAGGACTTCAGTATTAACTACAATATAAGGTCGATCGCGCCCTAAAGCATGGCTGTTAGCTAAAGGATTTTGGGATACGTATAAACTAGGTTCAGGGTATACATCTAAATCCCGCACGCATTCGCGAAAAATTCCATACAGAGTAGAATATTGCCTAGCACCAGCTTGAATACAATTGCCTAACCAATAAATGTTTTGAGGGCGTTCGTAAAAGTATTCTACAAACCTATTCGCTAGCAAATCAAAGCCTGGAAGACTACGTAATGTTTGTTCTGCTTGACGGTCTAAAGGATGTCTAAAAGCTTCACTGGATATTCCTGAATAAGTAGGCATAAAAAAATTTAGTTATTAACTATCTATAATCTATGACTTTTTGGAGTTATGGACTAAGTCAATCTACTCTACAATGAACTCAAAATAAACTTAAAAAAAGGAGTTAATAGCAATCGTGGTTTATATTTACATTTCTGATTAAGTTATCTAGTTAACTTTAATATTTGTTTACTTGGGTATAATATTATACCAAATTCAAAAATTGTCTTATTGTATGACTAAAGTAACTAGTTTAAAACCTTGCCATCTATGGCGGAGAAAATGAAGTAAGAATTGTGCGGGAGTTATGGTTTTGAAATGAATGCTTCTACGAAAGCCACCGGAGTTCTCTCCTCTGGTATTCATTTACTAGATGGTGTGTATCAAGTAAATCGAGTGTTGGGGCAAGGCGGTTTTGGTATAACCTATCAAGGAGTTGATACCAGGCTTAATCGACCTGTTGCTCTCAAAGAGTTTTTTCCTGAAGGTTGTTGGAGAGAAGGAACAACTGTTATTTCCGCAGGAAGATGGACTGTAAAAACTTATAGTGATGCTAAACAAAAGTTTTTACAAGAGGGTCAAACTTTAGGGCGATTTAATCATCCAGGCATTGTACGAGTGTTCTATTACTTTGAGGAAAATAATACGGCATATATGGTAATGGAATATTTACAGGGTCGCAGTCTGGCTGATTTGTTAAAACAAAGAGGTGGTAAACTGAGGCAGTCTGAAGCTTTACAATATATCCAAAAAATATGTCAGGGATTAGAAGTATTACATCAGTCTCAGTTTTTACATCGAGACCTTAAACCCGATAATGTAATGCTGACTAAGGATAATCGAGTAGTCTTAATAGACTTTGGGGCAGCAAGAGACTTTACATCTATGACTTCTAAGCGATTTACCGCTATGTTTACCCCTGGATATGCTCCTTTAGAACAATATGGTCAGGCACTCAAATTTGGAACTTTTACCGATATTTATGCTTTAGGAGCGACTCTATATCATCTTCTGACAGGAGTAGTTCCCCCATCTGCCATAGAAAGGGCAGCAGGAATAGAGTTAAAACCTATATGCCAAATCAATCCAGAAATTAGTCCGCATATTTCCCTAGCTGTAAATCAGGCAATGGCAATGGAAGTCACGGAGAGAACAAAATCGGTAAAAGAGTTTTTGGATGTACTACGAATGAGCAATGGCAACTCAGTTGGTTTGGTCGAGCAAACTTTCTATGAATCTGCTCAAGATCCCTGGAATGCTTTTGAATCACCTAAGTCTTCTTCCACTAACTATAACAAGCAGAATAAATCGAATTCGTGGTTTTAACCTGGATAATGACAGAGAGTACTTTTACCTCTAATTGGGAAGCAAACTAATGATGTTAAATGATATCAAAATAGCCATGCTAGGAACTACTGGGGCGGGAAAGACTAGCTATCTCTTGGCTATGTATGCAGTGATGCAAACAGGTATCAAAGGTTTTACCCTGTCAGCAAAAGACATGGATATGGATTTGGATTTGATTGAGAAGTGGGAACAATTAATTGATATTGAAGCGGAAGATAGATGGCCTTTACCTAATGCAGCAGCGATCGAACATTATAGCTTTAATTTTAGTTATGGTTTTCGACCCATAATGAGTTTCGACTGGTTAGACTATCGCGGTTTAGCTTTAAGCGATCGCTCTAGCGAACAGGATGTACAAGCATTATGTAACTATTTAGCTGATTCTGGTTGTTTATTTTTGTGTGTATCGGGAGAAAATCTTCAAGATAAAATAACTCCAGCGATTGTACGCCAGATTAAGAGCGATCGCATGAACCAGTTTATTCAACAAATCATTAGTAATTATCGCCAACCAACTCCCGATCAACCTTTCCCAGTAGTAATTTTAATTACTAAATACGATCTTTGTCATCATCGCGATAAGCAAGCAGTTATTGAGGATATTAAAAGAATATTTCAGGCTCTGTTTACTCCTAATTCTGGTTGGCTGGTAATGATTTGCCCCGTTAGTTTGGGTAAAGAACTATGCCAAGATATAGATCGAGGTTCTATTGTGCCAGTCAATGTTCATCTACCAATTGTGTTTGCTATTTACTCTCAACTACGTTCTTATGGCATTAAACTCAAAACTGCTCGTCTTCGCCTTCATGAAGAAATAGATAAATTAAAACAGTCTGGGATGTTAACTAAATTTTTGAAAAATGGCTTATTCCAAGAGAATGCCAAAAAACTAGAAGAACTAGAAGAAAAGATTGAGATCGTTGAAGAGAATATGGGATTACTTGCAGAAGAATTACAACAAGTTTCTCTATTTCTCAGTGGTAGTGAGGTAAAAGCTAATGTATGAATCTAAATGGGCGGGAATCGTTTACGGGCGAAGCTACAATATGGATTTTCGTCTGATTGCTATCCCAGAGGATTTTACTAGCGACGTAACTAATTGGGCGTTAGAGCATATTATTCCCACCACTCGTGCAGCAAGCAAGCTGTCTAATCATCCTCGCTGGTCTTTATTTAAAAATGAATCTCACTGCGTTGTCGGTGTTACTTGCATGGTGCGAGATTTAATTGATGATAATCAAAACGAAGAAGGAGAGAATTTAACTAAAGATTCTCAGGGTCGACCTCTATATATTTTTGTTGGTTATGGAACTAAAATCAATCATCAAAGATACGCTATCAATTTTCCTGCTTATAACTATACTAATTTAGAAATTTTTCAACCTTTATATCAATATGTTCGCGATCAATGGTTAGCTAAAGATTCTGGTATCAATCGGAAAAAAACCGTCTTAACTAATTACCAAAAATTATTTTTTACTAAAATAAAACCTAAAACTGATGCCGATCCTAACTTGGCTGAACAATTAAATTATCAGAATAAATATCCTGGCAAAATCTTTCTCTGGCAAAATTCGGCCCAATGGAACAGTAAATTATGGGCAACCACAGCACTTTGTAAAAAACCAACTTCTCTCTGTTTAGGCTTAGCCAGCACCAAACATTTGCTTAAAAGTTCTTTTTTGAATGGAACAGTTATTAACATTTCTGAATTTACTATTCAAGATAAATTGACAGATGATGCCTTAGAATCAGAGCAAAATAAATCAAAAGAGTCGGCAATCAAAAAAATATTTTCCTTACCTCAATCTCTAGAAGCCAAAGTTAAAAAAGATCTCCAATCTACCTTTCAACAAGCAGGGCAAGCAGTTAACCTTGGTCAAGAATTGGTACAAAATATAATAGGCAAACAAGAGGAATTGGATCTAGAAAATATAGAACTAAAATCAATTCCTAAAAATCAAGAGGAAACTTTCGGGTTTAAAACTAAGAAGTCTAAAAAACCTTCTCAGCCAGAGAGTCAAGAGTGGTTTTAATTAAAGGCAGAGGTGCGGAGGAGGCAAAGGGGAAAGAAAGAGTTTATATTTTAAGTGAGTAAATATAAATAAAAGAGTAAACTTAAAATTAGTAGATGGAAGTTAGAGAACTCAAGTTTCTCCTGAAATTGGCTGCTTTGCCAGAATATAAAGGTAAAATTGGTGAACTAAAGCCCACAAGTAGAACTAAAATAGCAGACACAGAAAAGATTTGCCGTCGGTTATACGATCGCGCTTTGGTAGAGTACCAAGAACAAATTACTAAGTTCAAGCTTTCTTCTGTAGGTAAGGCTTTACTCAAACTAGATATCCAAAAATTACCTTTAACGGGAGCAGAATTAGTAGTTCTCCAAGCTTGTAGTCAAGCAATAATTACTCCCCAAAAAATTAAAGTTACTCCTACAGAAACAAGAAATAAACTCATTAGTAGCTTAATAGAAAGAGGTTTAATTACAGTTGTTACGACTAAAATTAAGCAAGTTTGCTTGACAGATAAAGGTAAACAGTATTTGCTAAGAGAATACAATCCTCAAGGTCATTATCCTGTTTTAAGTTTGGATTTACTTAATAACTATTTATATTTATTCCGTCAGCAGAATGCTTTAGTTATCGGGCAAAAAATAAAATCAGGAAAGACAATAGGGAATCGGGAACAAGAGTGCATCCGCGTACACGAAGCGAATACCATCAGGTCTTTTGCGGAGGTTTCCTCTCCACTGAGTAGCGCACCAAGAGAGGCAGCAGCCCTGGTTAATAATAGCAATCGTCGGCAAAAAATCGATTTTTCATCCCACTATGGTAAAACTGCACCTATTTCAGATGAACAAGTTCTGCAAACTATACTTGATTTAGATTTACAGTTAAACACTAATAATTATTTACCAATTTTCTATCTACGAGAGAAATTACAACCTTTCCTCTCTAGAGAAGAATTAGATTTAACTTTGTATCGTCTACAAAGACAAGATAAGCTGGAATTAAGTTCGATCGTTGAATCTTCTAAATATACTCATGAACAACTTAAAGCCGGTATTCCTCAGAATATAGGGGGGTGTTTATTTTTTTTAATAGTAGTTAAGGAAAATTAGAAGATATCTGATAACTGCTACAATGCAGCATAATCAGAAAGTTTTAGCTAATAGTGAAGCATCGAGGTCTTGTTTTTCCCACAAAAAGCGAATACTGAACCCGAAGGGCTAACAGCTAATAGCTAACAGCTATTGAATGAAAGATAGAGGTACTACAGTGGCAACTTTAGCGGAAATAATTCAACGGGAAGTAAATCCCTTCGATCCGGTAACGTTGAAAACAGGGAATTTTTGGACAGATGATAAACAAAAGGATATTCCTACTGTTACTTCTATCCATCAAGAAGCCATTCAAGAGACAGAGAATTTTTTGCATACTGTCGCGAAAGATCATCACACTCGCACTCTTTTGTTAATGGGGGATTCTGGCTGTGGTAAAAGTTATTTACTTGCTCGTCTCAAACAAAATTTTAACCATCAAGCCTTTTTTGCCTATATCGATCCTTGCCCTAGTAGTGATTGTATTTGGCGACATACTCTACGTTACACTGTCGATAGTTTGATGCATGCACCAGCAGGGGAAAAAGAGTCTCAACTGCTAATGTGGTTAAAAAACTTAGCCAATTTTCGCGATCGCAGTTTGATGAAGCAACTTTTGGGGGCAAAGGGCTTATTTGTGCTTAATTTTCGTAGTAGTTATCCTACGGGGATTTTTCAACCAAAAGATTTTTTTACAGTTTTATATCAACTTACCAAACCAGAATTTTATTTTCTTGCCTGTGATTGGTTACGAGGAGAAAATCTTGATGAAAAAGATTTGAAAAAGTTAGGGGTGAGTACGGTTATTGATAGTGAAGAATCTGCTAGAGGAATTCTGGGTAATTTTGGACGTATTGCTGAGTATAATAAACCGATTGTTCTCTGTTTCGATCAAGTAGAAACCTATCGTCATTCGGATGGTTCTTTTGATATTAGTTCAGTTTTTAATATTAATACTACTCTGCACAATAGTAATTTTAAAAACTTTTTAGTTATTATTAGTATTATTCGCAATCAATTTATCGAACAGAAAGATAATTTACATCAATCAGAACTTGCTCGTCTCGACAAGACAGTTACGCTTAAACAGATCGATATTAATCAGGCAGAAGCTTTGTGGTCAAGTCGTTTAGCTTATTTACACTCTCAAGTAAAACCCCAACCAAAATCTCAGCTTGAACCTTTAAGTAAAGAACAACTACAACAGCATTACCCAGGAGGAAAAGCAAATATCAGAGATTCGTTGGCATTAGCTAGTAAATTGTTTTTGGCTTATAAAACTGGTCAAAAAGATCTGGGAAAAGTAGAAGAGAATATACCTGCTTCTTTTTATTTACTTTGGCAACAAGAATTCCAAAAAATCAGAAATGAACTCTCTCGTATTCGTCAATTTTCTTCTCAAGAACTAATTGATATGTTGCAACAAGTAGCTATTGCTCTGCAAACAAATCAAGTAAAAAACAGATTTTTATCTGGGAAATATGCTAGCTATTCTTTTAGTTATAAATCTTTAGAAAAAAATAAGTTAGTTGGAGTTCTCTGGTGCGAAGAACCTAGCTTAAAAAGTTTTGTTTTTGCGATGAAAGCTTGTGATAAAGCCAAAAAAATTCATCGTAACTGTAATTTGATTTTACTGAGAGCAGAAACCGTTGGTAGTTCTCCAAATAAAGGATATCAACTATATAAAAAAATATTTCGCCGTTCTCCCCATCGTCATCTCCAACCAAGTTTAGAAGATGTCAGTTATCTTAAAACTTATCAAAAATTAGCTAATGAAGCGATCGCAGGGGATTTGGTGTTGGGTTTCCAGACCGTTACCTTATTACAGTTACAATCTTTAGTCTGTCACAGTCAAGTTTTAGCTGAATGTAATTTGCTCAGGGAATTAGCCATCATACCAAGTAAAAATGATACAGCGACAAAAGAGCCAGACCAATCTAAATTAAAAGAATTGTTACTTAATTTAGCTAAAGTCCATAAAATTATTGGCAAACGAAAATTAATTGACCAAGTAAGCCATCAATTGGCTAACACAGAGCTAGAAGAAATTGAACAAGCTCTAGCCCAACTCTACACAGAAAAACAAATCGCGATCGTTAATCCTAACGCACCGACAGAAGAGCAAATTATTATGTGTAAGTAAGAAGTACGGTTCAGACTGTATAGCAGCGATGTAAATACGTCAAATTTAAGCTTGAACTTTACAGAAAAGACAAAACTATGTGAAGCAAAAAGCTTATTGTACGCGGGTACAATTGGAGTACAATAAGCTGAAAAGTACGGAGAGGGTGGGATTTGAACCCACGTTCCGCAGTACGGAAACTCGATTTCAAGTCGAGCGCGATCGACCACTCTGCCACCTCTCCCCACGAGGCTTTAATATAATAGCAAAAAAATCGTCATATTTTATTGCTCTTTTCTACATCTTTTTGTAATGTTTGCCCATCATGTTAAGCCATCAATTGATTTATCTGCAAGATTAACTCATCTAATGTTTGAATCTGGTTCAATTCTGCTTGAGAAATCATGATACTAAGATTGTTAAGCTCTTTGTCTTCTTTAAGGATTACTGGATACTCAAATTTTTGAGCATATTTTTGTTCAAATTCGTCTCTGTGCAAAAACTCCATCTCTATATTTGATTCTTCTCTAAATTTCTTCCACTTTTTATTTTCACTAAATAACCCAAAAGTCAGATCGCAGAGATTACATTGATAAGTCTGAGGACTGATTGCTTTATGCCCTATATCCATGAGGGTATTCATCAAACCACTATCTGCATTGTAGATAAATATTAGTTTCATAATCATTTCTCTTCTGTCAGTCTCATTAATTATGCTTTTTTTTGGTTGTTAATATAGTCCCTGAACCTAATGAGGTGATTCTGATATTTATCCTCAAATTGGCTAATAAGAAAGATAAATTTCTCTTAATTAAAAATGAGAGAGAAATAAGACTGGTAAACTTGCTCTTAAGCTAATAGTGTTTATCTATTTCACAGAACATCTATGAATAGGCGATTTCTGCTCCTGGTAGTCAGTATAACGGTGATTATAATTTTGGCATCTGCTAAGTTAAATCCTACCATGGCCAAAAGTTCAGACCTTTGGCAAATTTATGATACAACCCTAAAATCAGCTAAATATGTAGACTTAACTCATGCCTTTAGTCCTACAATTCCTGTTTGGCATGGCTTCGATCGTGCTACTTTCGATTCTACTTTAGCGGGAACAGACATCCCTGACTATATCAACACAGGAGAAGAATACACCTACACCGATCATGGTTTTATTGCTACAGCTTACCAAATGCCCACAGATCAGTACGGTACACAGCTTGACCCTCCTGCACACTGGGATGAATATGGAGCAACTATTAGCGATTTACCTCCAACTTATGCCGTTCGTCCCCTGGTAGTGATCGATATCCACAAACAGGTTGCCCAAGACCCTGGTTATCATGCTACTGTTACTGACATTCAAGCTTGGGAAGCCAAATACGGCAGAATTCCAGAAGGTTCAGTAGTTATGATTCGTTCAGACTGGTATAAAAAGTGGGGAGAGGTAGAGCGATTTAATCAAAAGCCTTTCCCAGGAGTATCGCTATCAGCATTGCAATTTCTCCACTTAGAGCGCAATATTCTCTTTCATGGGCATGAACCCCTCGATACTGACACTACTCCGAATTTAGAAGGAGAGTACTGGCTGCTGCACAATCACTATACCCAGGCTGAAGGGGTGGCAAATTTGGATAAAGTTCCCGAAGTTGGAGCTTTAATAGCGATTGGTTTTGCTAAACCAGAAGGAGGAACGGGAGGACATGCACGATACATTGCCATTTGTCCACAGGATTGGTCTTATGGAGTATCTGTCTTAGATGCACCTGGCGCGCCCTTACCCGTTCAACCTTACCCACTGCGGAGGGATAGGAATGGTGTTTTAAAGCCTACTCCCCGTGAAAGTTAAGTGGGAATGTCATTTGTCTATTCTTACCTATAGTTTCTAATTGCTATATTGCTCAATGTTAAGAAAATTGCTCACAGTTTTTACCGTCATGGGAATGAGTTTAGGTTTAGTAAACTTAGATTCCTACGGAAGATTTAAACCAGGTCAATTGGCAGTCAAAGATAATAAATACTCCTTAAAAGAAAACAACAAACAAAATAAGCTAGGAGAAATTCTAGCTGCCAATACCCAAGTTGAAAAGATAGCAGGAGATTTTAAGTTTACCGAGGGCCCTATATGGCATCCCGATGGCTTTCTACTTTTTAGTGATATTCCTGCCAATACAATTTATAAATGGCAACCAGACCAAAAAGCTGAGGTTTTTCGTCAGCCTTCTGGTAATGCTAATGGTAATGCTCTCGATTCTTCAGGGCGTTTAATTACTGCTGAACATGGTAATCGTCGTCTATCCTTAACAGAGAAAGATGGGCAGATTGTAACTCTAGCTAGTCACTACCAAGGAAAGCGATTAAATAGTCCCAACGATCTGGTGGTCAAATCTGATGGTAGTATCTATTTTACTGACCCTCCTTATGGAATCAAATCGGAACAGGAAGAACTAGGGTTTTATGGTGTTTATCATCTAGCCTTAGATGGGACACTAATCTTGCTAGTTGATGATTTTGTGCGCCCTAATGGAATTGCCCTTTCCCCTGATGAGACAAAACTGTATGTGAATGATTCACAAAAGGGTCATATTCGCGTTTTTGATGTTAAGGCAGACAGTACTTTAGACAAGGGAAAACTTTTTGCAGAACTGAAACCTCCTAGTAAAGAAGGAGCAGCAGATGGTATGAAGGTAGACATCAAAGGAAATGTTTACAGTACTGGACCAGGAGGAGTTTGGATTTTCTCACCACAGGGCGATCTACTGGGCATTATTGAAATACCAGAAGCCCCTACTAATTTAGCCTGGGGGGATAACGATTACCAAACTCTTTACATTACAGCCAGAAAAAGTCTTTACCGTGTCCGTCTTCAAATTCAGGGAATAGACTAAGTTGGTCAACATCGAATTTGACGAGCGACCCTGCTGAGGAAATTTCAGCTAGGGAACGCGCGAGTTGTCAATTGAGACTTTAAGTGACGAACGATAGAGAGAGGTTCAGGAAGGTGGGTGATGCCCACCTTGCCTAATACTTTTCAATTAAATTTCGATAACGTCGTCTTTAGTTACGCGAATCCTCACTCCATCTCGGCGAGAAAACTCAAATCCACGGAAGCCAGCTTCAGGATAGGTACGAGCATGATCCATCAGTAATCGAATGGCTACTCGTTCTCCTAACAGCAATCCTTCATCGCCATCACTACGATAATGGACTCCTCCAAAATCACGTCCATGAGCAATATTAGAGCCTAGTTTGTCAAGCTCCCCACCAATTGTTAAAGGAGTGCTACCTTGATAATCAATCAGTTCGTTAGTCTTAGGATTAACCTGCACATAACCTCGTGGCTTATTTCCAGATGGTAGGGGTGGTAACAAAGCAGTGTCATCGAACATAGCTTTGAGGATGGTCGTACATGCTCCAGCCACCGTAGCATGACCAGAGGGATAGGCAGGATGAGCAGGAGAGCCTTCTGGATACATTTGAGTTAGAAGTAAGTTGCCGTTGTTCTGGGTTCGATGACGAACAGCATTAAGAATTTCCCATCCGAGATTAAGTAAGTCTGGATGTAGGGAATAAGGATTATCGGTAGGACTGTTAGAATCCCATTCAGCCCGAACAGTCAGATCTGTCAAATCCGCAATTTCTTTGAATGTAAAGTGAACCCTTGCCCCCATTACTTCTGGACGTAACCGTCGATAGGCACGCCATTTTTGCGCCCATGCTGCTTTAAAACCTGCAATACAAGCACGTGCTACCAATGTAAATGCGTCAGGCGGTCCCATCGTGTGACCATCTCCCTGATTCAAAATTCGAGGTCCGCTAAATTCGCTGCTGTATGGGAATGCTGGACTTGTTTTAGCACCACGGAAAATAAGAATATAGAGAGCGTTATAGTAGGCTTCATAGGGAGAGTCAACATGAACAAGACCTCCTAGGTGTCGCCCCGTATCAAGAAAAGATTCTAGATAACCACCATTACTCTGCTTATAATCATCGACCATATATTGCTCAGGTAGCTCACCATTCTGTACTGCCACAAAAGTCTCTTCTGTGGTTAGAAACTCTCGTGTTGAGGGAACAAAATACTTCTGCTCTCGCCCCATAGCATCAAGATCCAGATTTCCAACCCCAATCAAATTACCTACAAATGGTGCACATCCTGATGGAAATAGAGGGAATAAAGGCAGTAAGAGAAACTGAGAGATCAATCCTCCTTTGGTATCACCTTCAGTTATTCCACGATACAGTTGTCCTGGCGAAACAGAACCATCTGCTTGTTTAGGTCCTGCATAGTCGTCCCCAAACGATTCCATAACCCTGGCGATCATTGCAGCAGTAGTATTAGGGGTCGTGCCACCATATTCAGCGAATCGGACATCCCTTAAGAGAGATGCGCCATAAACTTCTAGCATTTCACAAGCAGCTTGTCGACTACTTAGAGAGGGTGCTGGTGGCATACCGACTTGACCTACATCTGCACCAGACTCTTCAAAAGAGAAAGCTGATTGTGGATTAATAAAGACTCGTCTAAGAGTTCCAGGGGGAATTTGTAATCTGACTCGACCTATGCCCTCAAGATTATCTGTCTCTAATGCCTGGACTAGTTTTTCGTACTGAGTAACTCCTTCATCAGTCAAGACACCATTACTGTCGTGAGACAAAAGCTTGGTAAAAGAACCTTCATAAGAACTATATAGTGCTTCGTCCCCATTACTATCTAGAGGATCGGCTGAGGATTCAAGCAGTTGTGTGCTTGCAGCCTTGACACGAATTGCATAAGCCTGGTTTAGTTTTGTGTCCATAAGAAAAATACCTCCAAAATCTTTTTAGATTGGTTAATAAAATTGAATTTGGCTAGAGCTTTTTTGCGTTGCTTGTATGTATAAGCTATAGCTTGAAAATAGAATTCACATTGATCTCGATATGTTTGCTGCTTTGCTACATTACACGCTTTAGCAACGTCGTAAGATTCTACTTGCTAACAACATCTTTAATACTTCTCAAAGCAGATATTATGGCTCCTTGAATCCATCCTTGGTCGAGAGAACAATGTTCGCCAGCAAAAAACAAGTTTCCTTCTGGGGAAATAGTGTCTTCATAGTATTCAACAAAATCTTCAGGATTCATGAAGCAAAATGCTCCTCCAGCCCAGTCATATTCATCCCAAAATAGGGATGCGCTATCGTCTACCATCCCGTCTTCTATAATTTCTGGATGGAAGTTAGCAATTACGTTTTTCACAACCTCTTCTCTTTTTTTATGAGGTAGAGTACCTAATCTTCTGGCATCTGCACCCCAAGAATAGTTGCCGACTAAAACTCCAGGGCCTTTACTGACATTTTCATCAATTACTTCCCTGCTATCTTTGATAAATGAGGTATACAATCCCTTACTCTCACTCATTTCGCGAACGCCCATAGGCTTAAAATTATCTGAGGGGTAATAAATTTGTCGATTAATTAAATCTGTTTGGGAGCCACCACCAACAATATTATATTTAGTCTCCCAAAATCTTTCTCGACAGTGAAGTAATACTTTAATAGAAGAAGCATAACTCAAATTTCTAATCGCCCGATTTTTGCCTTCACTCAATCCTGCTAATTCAATTCTTCTTAAAACAGAAAAAGGAATAGTGCAGATTACATAATCGCAATCGATTGACTGTATGTCACTTTTATCTTTAGTATTTCTCAGGACAACTTGAACTTTTTCCTTCTGGTTGTTAAGAGAAATTACTTCTCGATCGCAGTTAATCCTCACATTTTTAGGCAACTTAGAAGCTAAAGTTGTAGGTAGTTTATCAAGACCACCAACTATTTCATCTAATTGCCCCGTTTCATCCGAACCTGGAAGTTGCTGCGAAATTTCATCGCGCAGAAACATTGTCAGAGCTTTATCCCACCAAACTTCTAATCCAGTGATAGCACCTACTAAATCTAAAGCATCTTGGCTAGTAAGTTGACTTCTAAGAAAATCACCCAACGATACTTTTTCTAGCTCTTTTATTTTTTCCGTTATTGGTCCTTCACCAAACAATGCTTTTAAATCAGCCTCGTTTGACTCAATCTCACTCACTAAAGAAACCAAGGGAATACCAAACAACGCCAGTGGATTAATTTTGGCTATGTCTAGCTCTTCAGGAGTTAAATTTAACTTAGGAATAAGCTTCTCTAAAGCTTCTTTATGGGTACTACTGATTCCTTTAATATAATAAAAAGAATCTTCGTCATCATGATGGTTGACAAACCTACGGAATTCTAACTTGCATACTTCCTGTGCGTAATATCTTGTATGGTCGTGAGCTTGAGGAATTCTCATTGCCCCAAATTCATGATATTGTCCATCGGAAAATCTTTTCGTCCAAACTCTACCACCTATTCTGGAACTAGCTTCATAAATAGTTACTTCATGACCTAGTCGAGACAGTTCATAAGCAGAGACTAAACCAGCCATCCCTGCCCCAAGAATGACTATTTTCTTGCGTGGTTTACCTCGATCGAGATTCTCAATTTCATTGAGTTTACTTTCTATTGGCTCAAATATGGTGTTCATATTCTCATACCCTCGTTAAGTCTTGGACAAACTTATCCACTTATCTTTTGTTAGTATTATGCCGTTAGCTTTTGGTCAGTAAAAGGGGAAAAATTCAGGTATTTGTTCAGGTATTTGGGAAAGTTTTAAGTTTTTATCGCTCTAGTTTATATCTGGAGTTTAGATCGAGATTTAATTACAAAATAAATAAAAAAAGAGAATAAGTATCTAAGCTATTTTTGGCGTTCCACAGAGTAGGTATTAAAACCTATAGTATACTGATTCCAGTATTCTCAGGTAATAAAATTTTTTGTATTACTCCAATAGTTAATTGTAGCAATTTTAAATGCCACTAGCAAATATTTTCAATTTTATCTGTTTTTAATTAACTACTGAGATAAACAAAACAAACTTCAATTTTAAACTATATTTTTATCAATAAAAATGATTTATTTTTCTGGTTTGTATTGATGCAAAAAATAATTTATCAAGAAGTTTTTTCCAATAATTTTTGCCTTAAGTACACTTATAAAAATCAGTCTAAATATAGGAAATAGAATTGATTTTTTAAGTGTTTTTTCTTAAAATCGATGTTTCTCATCCCAATTACTTAAAATAATGCTACATAGCGCTCTCTGCGTCTCCGTGTCTCTGCGTCAGCCATTTGTAGCAAACCTAAAAATAAACGGTATCAACCATTACATTATTGTGCTTTTTAGGATGCTTGTTATCCCAAAAATATTTAAACTCTACTAGACGATTTTGTTTATTTAGCTACATTTGAAAAAATATATTTGCGTCAAGTTAAAAGAGTAACCTCCAAATTTTGACTTTGAGACAAAAATGAGTGGTAAAAAAATTTTTAATCATGATGTCATGCACTGTACTAGTGAGGCTGTGATTGGCAACTACCTATACTCTGCTAGAGTGTTGGGGATGAGTGAACCCGATGATTTAATTCAGCTACATCCAGATCTTGTATCTCAGTGGACAGCAATTACTAATCACTATGGCAATATTGGTTTAACTCACTCTCATAATCCTATTTGGAACGTTTCTTTTCAGGAATTGAAGAAGTATCCAGATTACGAACCCTCAGTCTATATTTTTGCTGATGCTCTTCACGAAAACAGTGAGGATGATGATTGGTTTCGCGATCGCAATCAAAACTGGCAAGATGTAGTTGCATTTATCAACTCTAAAAATAATTTTATTCGTTTGGCACAAGAGTTAAATATCAATGTTCCTCTAACTTTTTGTGCAGCCAATCAAACACAACTCAAACAAAATTACCCTGATATCTCTTATCCTTGTTACCTTAAACCTGCTATCTCAGTGGATGGTGCTGGTATTTTCCGTTGTACCAACCAAGACGAATTAGATAATGCCCTAACTCGGTTAGAAGACAATATACCTCTCCAATTACAACAAGAAGTAACTGCTTCTAAGTTTCTTAACCTACAATACGAAGTTACAGGGGAAGACTTTCAACCTCTAGCTGCTACTGAACAAGTATTAGACGGGTTTTCTCACCAAGGTAATCGTTATCCTACAGCCTATGAACCTTGGGAATTAGTTCAGCCAATGGCGCAATGGATGACTCAAAAAGGAATGAAAGGAATTTTTGCTTTTGATGTGGCAGTGATGGAAACAGAAACAGATATCGACTACTTTGCCATTGAGTGCAACCCTCGATTTAATGGAGCTTCTTATCCTACAGGAATTGCTCAAAAATTAAAGATCGAGAGTTGGTCTAGCAACAATTTTACAACTAAATATCGCTCTTTAGAAGATATCGATCTCAGTGGTTTAGAATACGACCATAGCAAAAGTACAGGGGTGATTATCTATAACTGGGGTACTATATTTCTTGGTAGATTAGGGTTTCTCCTTGCTGGTTCGATAGCTCAACAAGAAGAATTAAGAAAACTACTTAAACAAAGACTTGAATAGGGATATCTTTTCTGCGCTGAGAAATTTGAGTCCATAGCATCCACAGGAATAGTAGACCTGTCTTGAAAATAGAAGTTCAGGAGCGGTGCGACCGAATCGCCGTCTTACGGCGTATTCGCAAGCGCACCGAAGGAGTTGCTGAAGTTCAGAATGAATTATTTTCATACCTGGGTTGTGAACGCTAGTTCATGGCATCTCTTGCATAAATAAATTCAAGGGAAGGTAAGACAAGCGGTCGGAACTCGGTGAGGAAACCTCACCGAGAGCAAGCCGACCAAGAGAGGGAGAGTGGGGAGACAAGGTAGACAAGGTAGAGAATTTCTTCCTTGTCCTCCTGGTCTTCCTTGTCCTCCTGGTCTTTCCTAACCGTTTAATTAAGACTAGAGTTGGGATATCAACTCTGGGTGCGATTCGTTTCTCTGAGCGCGACCTGACTGGTCGTTTTAAATGGAGAGCCAACTCTCCTAGAGGTTTTTCACCCTCTACCCTCACATAAAATAACTCACAG
>JASJDI010000044.1 GCA_030065155.1 Xenococcaceae cyanobacterium MO_188.B29 | reverse complement strand
AAAAACATGGTTCCTCCTAGGTTAGAAACATCCTAGTAATTTCAACCTAGCATAAGTTTTAGGTCATAAATATCACATACTGTTAAATAAAATAAAGTTGAATTAAGAAAACTGGGAAACTGTGGAAATTCAAAACAAACATCAATCTTTAACCAAACTAGAAACTCCGATCTTTTTCAATTTATCTCCTCTAATTCGGATTACTCTTCTTTGTTTATATATAGCTTTAACCGTCCCTCTTCCCTTTTTGGCAAAAGTATCTTCAGCACCAGTACCACCTTGGCTATTGTGGATAGGCATTGTTTTTGGGGTATTAGCTGTTTATGCTGCCCTTAGTGAAAGAGTAATTTTAGATGAAGAAAAAATACAAGTAGCTTATCCTAATTGGGTGCCAAAATTTTTTCGTAAAGGTTGGTCTTTAGCCTGGGAGCAAATTAAGGATTTAAAAATGCGTACTACTGGGCAAGGAGGATTGGTTTATTACTTTATTACTCCTTCAGCCGAAAAAGCTTATTTACTGCCAATGCGAGTGGCTGGTTTTGCCAAAATGGTGAAGATAGTAGAAGCCAAAACTGGTATTGATACTACAGATATTCGTCCCCTCTCTCAGCCTTGGATGTATTTAATTCTGTTGATTTTTACTATGTTTTTATGGTTAATTGATGGCTGGACTATTTGGACAGCTTTAAGTCTTGGTTTGATTGATTAAACTTCGTTTTGCTCATGTCCACAGTGACTACAGTAGGATAAATGTTTATGGGTAAATTGGTGGCAATTTTGACATTCGACATACTGATAATAGCCACAATGGGGACAATAAGAATCTGAGGTTCTAATTTTCTTGGCACATTTGAGACATCGGGATTGTTGAATTCTGTTAGCTGCTTGAAGTTTAGTATTAAAAATAATTTTTTGAAATAGCTTGATGATACCAAAGCCTACTAGAGGTATGACCAAGATATAAACATAACTAACGAGGAAAAGTAATTGACCCAGAAGAGTAGTAATTACATCGGAGATGAATTTAAATATTATCCCGATTTGTAAAAATTCAAAGATTTTAATAATTAATGGTACGAAAAAGATAACTAGCAAATGCCAACTAATCAGGGCAATTAGTCCATATCCTTTTTGTTGGGCAAAGTTATGAATAGCTAAACCAATAGCAATCAGAGGTAACAGAAATAGAGCTTGAAAACCAAGTTGAATACTGGGATACCAAAAGGATGCTTTTTTGTATTGTCGATCGATAGTGTTAAATTGCCCTTGATTATTGAGTAAGGCAATAAAGTTAACGCTTTCTTCTTGAGTAATTAATTGTTTTTTTAGGTTAGAAATTTGCTCTTTTAGTTGAGATATGTTGGTATTGTTTTGGTCTAACTCTTGTTTGGCTTTGGCTGCCTCCACTAAATTAATAGATCGATCGCGGGGTTGACCAGCAATTTTTTCTAGTAAGGTTGAATCATATTGAGTACGAATATCACGATTGAGCTTTTCTAGCTGACTAATCTGTTTTTGTTGGCTATCAATATTTTGTTGAATTTGGATATTCTCAGGATTACGCACTTTATCTTTGTAATCTGCGTAATTTAGACATATTTGCGAAACTGTGCCTAAATGTTCTGTGGCGGGTTTTTGATATTGCTGGTGAAAACTAGTTTGATTTGTCGATCTTAAATTATTGTTTAAGAAACTAGCAATAATTCTATAATCTTTATCTGGCTGAGTTTGGGAACGATAATTTTTCCACTCGGAGTGACAAGGATAGGCTTGATAAGGGCTAATATACCATCTGCTGATATCGTCTAATCCCGTAAAAACGTTAATTAAGATAAATATATCGATCGCGATAATAACAATCAGACTGGCTTTATTTAGAGGTTCATTCCCAATAATTCTAGTTTTTCTAAAGAATTGAATTAGAAGACGGCGTAATTGGCTTAACATAATCCAAGTTGGTATTCAATCAAACTGTTCCCACTAATAGAGTATTCTCATTGTTACTTAATTTTTAGTTACAAAAAACAACAATAGTTTAGTATTTATCCCTATAACTGCACGAAAACTGCACAAAGATCCTGATTGAATAGTTTTAGTCCAAAAGCCACTGAAATCCTAACCAAGCAAGTTAGGATTCAGATTTCTAAACATTTAATTATTCAGGAGAAATTTTAATGTTTGACGCATTTACAAGAGTTATTTCTCAAGCTGATGCCAGAGGTGACTATCTTACTGGCAATCAATTTGATGCTCTCAAAAGTATGGTAGCGGAAAGTAACAAACGGATGGATGTTGTAAACCGCATCACTGGTAACTCTTCTGCTATTGTTGCTAATGCTGCTCGTGTTCTGTTTTCTGAACAACCTCAGCTAATTGCTCCTGGTGGTAATGCCTATACTAACCGTCGGATGGCAGCTTGTTTACGAGATATGGAAATTATCTTGCGTTACGTTACCTACGCTACCTTTGCTGGTGATGGAAGTGTTCTAGAAGATCGTTGTTTGAATGGTTTGCGGGAAACTTATGTAGCTTTAGGTGTTCCTGGTGGATCTGTTGCTGAAGCTGTCAACAAAATGAAAGCAGCTGCTATCTCCATTGCTAATGACAAAAGCGGTATCACTCAAGGAGATTGTAGTTCTTTAATGGCGGAATTAAGTAGTTATTTTGATCGCGCAGCAGCAGCAGTTGGCTAGTTGTTTCCTTGTTTCATCATTTGGTTGTCGATATTAGAAATTTATTGTCAGAGGTACTAAAAATTATGAAAACCCCCATTACAGAAGCAGTATCTACTGCGGATTCTCAAGGACGTTTCCTCAGCAGCAGCGAAATTCAAGTTGCTTTTGGTCGTTTCCGTCAAGCTAATGCAAGTTTAGAAGCTGCTCAAGCTCTGACTAACAAATCCGACAGTTTGGTTAATGGTGCTGCTCAAGCAGTTTACCAAAAATTCCCCTACACTACTCAAATGCAGGGCCCAAACTATGCTTCAACTCCTGAAGGTAAAGCTAAATGCGCTCGCGATATCGGCTACTATCTACGGATGATCACTTACTGTTTAGTTGCAGGTGGTACTGGTCCTATGGATGATTATTTGATTGCTGGAGTTGCTGAAATTAACGCTACTTTTGAATTATCTCCTAGCTGGTATGTAGAAGCTCTTAAATATATTAAGGCAAACCATGGTTTAAGTGGAGACCCTGCTGTGGAAGCTAACTCCTATATCGAGTACGCTATTAACGCTCTAAGCTAGATTTTTTCTAGTTGCTCGGAATAGCAGGTAGTTATTGAGCGCGTCTGGTTGTTTGACGATTACCTGTTGTTCCGAGCCGTTTTTTTTAATAAAAACAATTGAACACAATAATAGATAGGAGTATGACCAGTGGCAATTACAGCAGCAGCATCTCGTCTGGGAGTCTCGGCATTTAAAGATAGCAGTTTAGTCGAACTTCGTCCTACTAGTAGTCTAGAAGATATTAACAATGCGATCGAGGCTGTCTATCGACAAGTTTTAGGCAACGATCATCTCATGAAAGCGGAACGCCTTACTAGTGCAGAGTCTTTATTGCGCGATCGATCGATTTCGGTACGGGAATTTGTGAGGGCGGTCGCTAAATCAGAACTATACAAAGAAAAATTTTTCTATAAAAATTATCATCCTCGCACTATCGAGTTAAACTTCAAACACTTACTCGGTCGTGCTGTCTATGATGAGTCGGAGATAATTGAGCATCTCGATATCTATCAAAATGAGGGTTTTGAAGCAGATATAGATTCTTATATTGATTCTGACGAATACATCGAGAATTTTGGCGAAGATATTGTTCCTTACTATCGAGGCTTTTCTACTCAACGGGGACAGAAAACTGTAGGCTTTACCAGAATGTTTCAACTGTATAAAGGCTACGCCAATAGCGATCGCGCTCAGGGCAATAGCGGTAGTCCTCGTTTAACTTACGATTTAGCTCGTAATATCGCTACTCCTGTGCGTAATTCAGGTGTAGGAGGAGTTCTCAGTGGTACTACTACTACAGAAAGAAGTGGTTTATATAGACTAAGGGTAACTCAGGGTGCAAGAGGCAAAGCTCCCCAACTTCGTCGCAGTATTAATGAGTATGTTGTACCTTACGAAAGACTGTCTCCCACCTTACAAAAACTCAATCAAAAGGGCTGTCAGATTCTTAGTATTACTAATGCTTAGAGAGTTCGGAATTCGGAGTTTGTAGGGGCGAAGGGCCCTTCGCCCTTACTGGAGTTGTCAATTTTCATAGATAGGAGAAATATTAAGTGGCAATTACAGCAGCAGCATCTCGTCTTGGAGTTTCTGCTTTTAACGAAAGTCAACCGTTAGAGCTACGGTTTAACAGTAGTCAAGACAATATTCAAGCAGTTATTCGCGCAGTTTATCGCCAAGTACTGGGCAATGACTATATTATGGCTTCTGAGCGGTTGACAGCTACAGAATCTTTACTGTGTAATGGCTCAATTACCGTAAGGGATTTTGTACGGGCAGTAGCTAAATCAGAACTATATAAAACCAAGTTTCTGTACAACAATTTTCAAACTAGAGTAATCGAGTTGAACTTAAAACATTTACTCGGTCGCGCACCTTATGATGAGTCTGAGGTGATTTATCATCTCGATCTTTATCAAAATCAAGGTTTTGAGGCAGATATTGATGATTATATTGATTCTGCTGAATACGAGGAAAACTTTGGGGAGAATATCGTCCCCTATTATAGAGGTTTTAATACTCAAACTCAGCAAAAAACTGTTGGCTTTACCAGAATGTTCCAACTATATCGCGGTTATGCCAATAGCGATCGCGCTCAAATAGCAGGGAAACCATCTCGGCTGGCAAAAGAACTAGCTCAAAATAATGCCTCAGCAGTTGTTGCCCCTTCTGGTGGTGTTAGTGGCTGGGCATATCAAGATTCTAATCGTGGTGTTACTCCAGAAAGAGCTTTTAGAAGTTCTAATCAAGAAGGTCGTATCTATCGGGTTGAAATCGCAGGTATGAGTTTAGCTGGTTATCCCAAAGTACGCCGTGCTAGTCGGGCGTTATTAGTTCCCTACGAACAGCTATCACTAACTCTTCAGCGAATCAACAAAATGGGCGGTAAGGTTGCTAGCATTACTTTGGCTTAAGGATGGCGATGAATTGTAGGGGCAAGGCAATGCCTTGCCCCTACGAAATAATTTGAATATAAGGAGATAAAAAAATGTTGGGTCAATCTTTATTCGGCGGTAGAACTAGTTCCCCTGCTAAAAACCGTATTTTTGTGTACGAGGTAACTGGATTAAAACAAAATACCCAAAACGATCGCAATGGGTATCCTTTTCGCAATAGTAGTAGTGTTTTTATTCAAGTTCCTTACAATCGTATGAACGAGGAAATGCTCCGTATTACACGCATGGGAGGATCGATCGTTAATATTAAACCTCTGGGTGCGTCTGTTGATGAGTCTCAAGAGTGATTAGGAGATTAGGAGTTCAGGAGTTCAGGAGTTCAGGAGTTCAGGAGTTGCTGAATATTCTGCAACTCCTGTAGCTTCTCCAACCAAAAATCCGCAATATGCAATGTTTTATCCCTCATTCCTCATCCTTCATTTTTAAAGCAATGGTAACAACTATTCAATCTTCTCTCAGAGAACATCAACATATTCTTATTCGCCAGTTAGCCAACTTTATTGAAGAGATTTGGGAATGTAACTTAAGTCTATCCCCTTATAACATTCCCGAAGACTTGGGCTATGTAGAGGGAAGTTTAGAAGGAGAAAAACTAATTATCGAAAATCGCTGTTATCAAACTCCTCAGTTTCGTAAGTTACATTTGGAGTTGGCACAAGTTGGCGATCGCTTGGATATTCTCCACTGTGTTATGTTCCCCCACCCTAATTATCCTCTCCCTATATTTGGAGTCGATCTAGTTGGTAGTCAAAAGGGAATTTCCGCTGCTATTGTCGATCTGTCTCCTGTTACTGATGATCGGTTTTTACCCCAGAATTATCATTCTGTCTTAACTAATCTCCCTATCCTTGAATTTTCTCAACCCAGAGATTTACCAGCCTGGGGCAATATCTTCTCGGAATTTTGTTTATTTATCCGTCCTGTAAATGCTGAGGAAGAAAAATTGTTTCTTCAGCGAGTTAAACAGTTTTTAACTCTGCACTGTCAAATTGCGATCGCCACTCTTCCTATAGCTTCTCGATTTAAACAAGCAGAACTACTAGCAGGACAACGTTATTATTGCACTCAGCAACAACAGAATGATAAAACCCGCAGAATACTAGAAAAATCCTTGGGTAAGGCTTGGACGGATCGATATATGAGTACTATGCTATTTGATTCGCCTTAGAGTAAGTAGTGAGTAGTGAGTTTTTTAATTCATCAGTAATCAGTAATCAAACAATAAATTAATTTTAATAAAGCCTTGATTTTAAGAAACTTTAATTTGAGTTAATATCAGTAAAAAACTTTAATAACATTTAATCATGGAGCAAGTAGGAGATTTTTCCGAACAAAAATTATTGCTCCAAGCTGTATTTGAACGCTCCTTTGAAGCAATTGTCATTATCGATCGCGCTTTACGATTTGTGGAAGTTAATCCCTCGGCTTGTGAGTTATTTGGTTCGACTAAAGAGCAACTAATTGGTCAATCTCTAGCGGACTTTTTTACTTCTCCTTTGAACCTGGAAGGGCAAGATATTACCAGAGTAAAAATTCGACATTCCCAAGACATTATTAAAACTGTAGAGTACAGTGAAGTAAAAAATCTATTCTCTGAATACAATTTACTGGTATTCAGAGACGTTACTAATCTTCAAAGAGCAGCAGAAGCCGAACTTCACCGCCAACACCAACGAGTAAAGTTATTTTCTGATGTTACGCTCAAAATTCGTCAATCCCTTCAACTAAAAGAAATCCTCCATACCGCGGTGACGGAAGTACAAAGAATTCTCCAAGCCGATCGAGTACTAATTTATCAAGTGTTTGCTAATGGAACTGGTATGCCCATTAGTGAGGCAGTGTTACCTGATTATGATCCTATTTTGGGGGTAGAGTTTCCCGAAGAGGTTTTCCCTGAAGAATACCGAGAAATGTATGCAGGGGGAAGAGTTCAAGCAATCGCTAATGTCCATGATGCTGATACAGGGTTAGCTGAATGTCTAGTTGAATTTATGGATGAGTGGATGGTAAAAGCTAAATTGATAGTACCCATCCTGCAAAATCTGAAATCCCCAACTGATGAACACCAAAGTCCCGATCGATTATGGGGTTTGTTGATTGCTCATCAATGTGCCACCCCCAGACAGTGGACTAATTTTGAATTGGAACTAATGGAACAGTTAGCAGATCAAATTGGTATTGCTTTATCTCAAGGAGAGTTACTAGAGAATTTAGAAGACTTAGTAGAAGAACGTACCACCAAGCTAAGAGAAGTAAATCGAAATCTGCAACAAGAAATTAAGGATCGTTTAGATGCAGAAGCAGCTTTACGTCGTAGCGAAGAACAGTTACGCCTAATTGCCAATGGACTACCAGTGTTAATTGCTTATGTAGATAAACACCAGCGTTATCGTTTCAATAATGAAGTTTATCAAACCTGGTTAGGACTTTCTCCTAGTAAAATTCATAACTGTCATCTAGAAAAAGTTCACGGAGAGGAAGAATATCAACAGATTCGCGAATATGTAGGAAAGGCATTATCAGGAAAGACAGTTACTTATGAAACCGATATTGTTTTGTTGGATGGATGTATGCACTCTCTTAGCGTTACCTATATCCCTCATTTCAATGAACGCAAAAAGAATGTGGTACGAGGATTTTTTGCTCTTACTAGTGATATTAGCGATCGCAAAGCGATCGAACGGATGAAAGATGAGTTTATTTCGGTAGTTAGTCATGAATTACGTACTCCTCTCACCTCAATTCATAGTTCTCTCAAAATTCTGGCGACGGGAAAACTAGGCAACCTTTCTAGTAAAGGACAACGAATGCTCAAGATCGCGGATGAACAAACTGAGCGTTTAGTGCGTTTAGTAAATAATGTCCTCGATCTACAGAGTATTCAATCAGGCAAAGCCAAGATGAATAAAACAGCCTGTAACGCCACAGACTTAATGATTGAAGCTGCTCAAACTATGCAGACTATGGCACAGGAACGCGGAGTTAAACTCTTTGCTGAGTCAGTTAATTTTTTGGTTTGGGCAGATCGAGATTATATTGTCCAAACTCTTACCAATCTTCTCAGTAATGCGATTAAGTTTTCCCCTCCTGATAGTACGGTATGGCTATCGGCAAAAAGGAAACGTCAGAGAAGGACAACTGTAAGTAAAAAATCAATCCCCTATATTACCTTTGAAGTTAAAGATCAGGGACAAGGTATCCCTACTAATCAACTAGAGAGTATCTTTGAACGTTTTCAGCAAGTTGATTCTTCTGATTCTCGGAAAAAAGGCGGTACCGGTTTGGGTTTAGCTATCTGTCGCCAAATTATTGAAGAACACGATGGAAAAATTTGGGCGGAAAGTTGTGTGGGAAAAGGTAGTACTTTTTATTTCACCTTGCCAGCAGTTATCTAAAAAGGAGGCGATCGCTATGAGTGATAAACACATCTTACTGATCGACGATGAAGAAACTATTCAAGAAGTTGTCCAAGTAGGAATCGAGATTGAAACTGGTTGGCAAGTAGCGATCGCCTCTTCTGGTATAGAAGGCATTGCTGTAGCAGCTAGTCAACAACCCGATGCAATTCTCTTAGATGTGATGATGCCTGAGATGGATGGGATTTCTACTCTATCTCAGTTAAAAGCCAATGCTAAAACCCAATCAATTCCTGTCATTTTGCTGACGGCTAAAACTCAAGCTGGAGATAAAAACTTGTTTCAAAGTTTGGGAGTTGTGGGCGTAATTACTAAACCCTTTAACTCGATGACTTTAGCCAGTCGGATTGCCACAATGCTGCAATGGGAATTGTAAATTGTAAATTGTAAATTGTAAATAGATAGACAAGATGTTTAATTCATTGGTTGAGGATGAGAATTTTATTAGTTGAGGATGATCGAGCTTTAATTGATGTACTTCCAGCAATGCTGGCAAAACATAATTATGCGATCGATACGGTGACTGATGGGGAACAAGGATGGGTTTATGGTTCAACTTATAACTACGATTTAATAATTTTAGATTGGTCTTTACCTAAACTAGATGGTATTAGTTTATGTCAACGTTTTCGCGCCCATGGTTATGATACGCCTATCCTATTGTTAACTGCTCGTAGTACTAGCCAAGATAAAATTAAAGGACTGGATGCAGGAGCGGATGATTATCTCTGTAAGCCTGTTGACGTAGAAGAGTTAGCAGCCCGTATTCGCGCTTTATTACGTCGCTTAAATTGTGATTTTCTGTCTGTGTTGAGTTGGGGAGAACTACAACTCGATTCTGGAAATGGTGAGGTTACTTATCAGGGACAATTATTATCTTTGACAGCTAAGGAATACAGATTATTAGAATTGTTTCTCCGTCATAGTCAAGAAGTTTTGAGTATAGAAGATATTATTGGACATCTCTGGTCATCGACGGAATACCCAGCTGAAGCAACAGTTCGTTCTCATCTTAGACGCTTAAGACAAAAGTTACAGTTAGCTGGTCTATCAGAAGACCCTATCGAGACTGTACGGGGACGAGGCTATTGTTTAAAATCTCCCCCTCAGAATAACCAAGCAGAGAAACCAGTAGAACACAGAGAAAAACATATAGAAGCTTTAACTACAGCGTGGTCAAAATATCGTTCTAAATATCAACAACAATTAACAAATTTAGATTCAGCCATCAAAGCTTTAAAACAAGGTAAGATCACAACTAGCGATCGCTTATCGGCAATTGTCACTGCTCATAGTTTGGCAGGAAGTTTGGGTTTGTTTGGTTTCGAGCGAGGCTCTCAACTAGCTAGGCAATTAGAACAATTACTTCAAGGGGAACAAAACCCACAACAACTATGGCAATTAGAAACTATTGTTCATAACTTAAGTCAAGAACTAACTAAGGAAAGTAAGTTTTCCGCTCGGCTATCTCACCACTTAGAAAAACATTCCCCCTTAATACTTATTGTTGATGATGACTCCATCTTTATCGAACAACTAGTTCAAGAAGCCGATAATTTAGGAATTAAAACTGCGATCGCACCTTCTCCAGAATCAGCTAAAATTTGGCTGGAAGAGCAACCAGAAAACACCTTTCCTAATCTAGTTCTCCTCAAAATATCTTTTGCTGAATCCATTAATCCTCTATCCCGATGGAATAGTCTATCTCTAATTGCTGAATTTAAATTAATAGAGCCATCCATACCAGTTATCGTACTGGCCGATCGCGATAATTTTCAAGATAGACTTCAAGTAGCTAGACATGGAGGCTATTTTTATCTGCAACAGCCCATAACTCCCTTACAAACCCTTACCTTTTGTCAACAGGTTTTACGGAACGTTTCTCTAGGCAAGAAAGTAATGATTGTTGATGATGATGTCGAATTACTCAGGGTTTTACCTTCTTTGTTGCAACCTTGGGGTTTTCAAGTTACTACCCTAGAAGATTCTCGCCAATTTTGGGATGTACTGCAAGCTGTAGATCCGAACTTATTAGTATTAGATATCGAAATGCCTTATCTTAGTGGCATTGAATTATGTAAGGTTCTACGGACTCATCCTTATTGGTGTAAATTACCTGTTTTATTTCTGAGTATCCATACAGATATAGCTATTCGCGAACAAGTTTTTGCTACTGGTGCTGATGATTTTATTTATAAACCAGTTGTGGCTAAAAGACTAGCCGATCGTATTATTAATTGTTTGGAAAGGCGAGTTTAGTTAGTTGTTAGTCATACCCCTAGCTAAGATACGAGAATTGGCATGATTGTAATAACTAATTAAAAAAACCTCACAGAAATTATTGTTTTCTATTGTCTAGCTATAGAATCGTACAGGTAAGCTTATCTACTATTTGGGAAAAAAGATAAATTTCATAAAATAGTACTTCTGCACTAAAATAAAAAAGATGATTTTTTAGTCAAGGGGAGCATTAGATCTAAACCAAGTAGATAAGTTAGTATCGGTAACTGACAGCTACATTGGAGATAAGTTTCTCCTGTATTCTATTGCATTAAATTTTGTTTCTAGATAATTATTGAGGCTTTTATGGCAACTACTGTGAATATTCCTACCAATCCCGATAAAGAAAAAGCCCTAAACTTGGTGTTAAAACAAATTGAGCGTAATTTTGGTAAAGGCTCAATTATGCGCTTGGGAGATGCTACCCAAATGAAAGTAGAAACCATTTCTACTGGTGCACTAACCTTGGATGTGGCTCTTGGCGGTGGTTTACCAAAAGGAAGAGTAATCGAAATTTATGGGCCAGAAAGTTCAGGTAAAACAACTCTAGCACTTCATGCGATCGCCGAAGTACAAAAAGCGGGAGGAGTAGCAGCTTTTGTTGATGCTGAACATGCCCTAGATCCTACTTATTCGGCAGCTTTAGGCGTTGATATTGAAAATCTTTTAGTAGCACAACCAGATCATGGAGAATCTGCTTTAGAAATTGTCGATCAATTAGTGCGATCGGCAGCAGTAGACTTAGTAGTAGTAGACTCTGTAGCTGCCTTAGTACCTCGTGCAGAAATAGAAGGAGAAATGGGAGATAATCAAGTGGGGTTGCAGGCTCGCTTGATGAGTAAAGCGTTACGGAAGATTGCTGGAAATATCGGTAAATCTGCTTCTACAGTAATTTTCCTCAACCAACTTCGGCAAAAAATTGGTGTCACTTACGGTAGTCCTGAAGTTACCACTGGAGGTACTGCTCTTAAATTTTATGCTTCTGTACGCTTAGACATACGCCGTATTCAGACCCTCAAAAAAGGCAGCGAAGGAGAATACGGTATCCGCGCTAAAGTAAAAGTAGCCAAAAATAAAGTTGCTCCTCCATTCCGCATTGCTGAGTTTGATATCATTTTCGGTCAAGGTATTTCTCGGATGGGATGTATGTTGGATTTGGCGGAAGAAAATGATGTAGTAGTACGCAAAGGAGCTTGGTATAGTTACAACGGTGATAACATTGGTCAGGGTCGAGATAACACCATTAAATACCTAGAAGAACATTCAGAATTATCTACTCAAGTCGAACAACAAGTAAAAGAGAAGTTGGCACTCGGAGTAGCCAAAGATGCTAATTCCCTTGCTGCTCAAGAATCACGAGATGATGAATCGGAAGAATAGATATAAATAATAATGGGATATATTTCCTAGGGGCGTTGCCTGAGACACCCCTAAAGAATTTCCTTATTTACTTTCTTCCTTCTTCTTATCAACATCTTCTCTGAAATACAAAAACATCATTAAAGCAATCAGCCCAATTTGCAAAGCAAAATTAGGCAAAGCAGTAGCAATTTCTTTTCCTGCTATTATCTTGGCTAAAAAAACTACAGCACCGATAAATCCTGATGCACCGAAAGCTAAATAAAAAAACTTTCTTAAACCCTTATAAGGAGCTTTTGCCTCTGCTTTAAGCCGAGCATACATTTCTGGATCGAGATTATTTTTTTTAGGTTGAGAGCGATTTTGATTAGATGAATTGGTCATTAATTTTTTGATATTTTGATACCTATAATTATGTAGTTAATAGTTGCAGATCAGCTTAAACTGAAAAAAATATAGTAAGAGCTGCTGAATCACAGGCATAAGTCTTTTTGCTCGCTATATTACAAAGTACTCTTAACATTTTTTTCCCTAAGGTATCACTGTCATGGTAATGCTAGTTTTGGCAGTACTTTCAGCTTCAGCAGCAGCAGGAATGAGAATTGCTCTACCTCTTCTGGTAATTGGTTTATTGTCTGGTGAAAATTTTTGGTCTAATTTACCGCTTCTAAGCCATATCAAACCACAAATCTTATTGTCGGTTTTGACTAGTTGGTCGTTATTTGAACTATTTGCTTCTAAAAAACTATTAGGTCAAAGAATTTTGCAAATAGTTCAATTATTTTTTAGTCCTCTAGTTGGTGCTTTAATTGCGGTAGTCATAGCTAAAATTTTTGCTCTTGATTTTAGCCCTACTTGGCTAATTGGGTTTTTAGGTGCAATATTTGCTTTATTGTTAACTCTGGTAAAAGTCGGTTGGTTTTTCCGATTACGAGGAATTCCTATCTGGATTGTCATAATCGAAGATATCATGTCGATCGCGCTAATATTGTTTGCTTTGGAAGCACCAGAAGAAGGAGGTTTGATTGCTCTGTTATTACTCTGGATTTCTCTTCGCAGTGCTACAGCTTGGCGCGATTGGTACAATCAAAGCCGACAATTAAAACTCGATCGTTAATCACGACTAGAGCAATCCAACCATATGCAAAGGGCCATTACCACTAATCAACTCTAGCAACAAGGCAATAAATCCCAGCATAGCTAAACGACCATTCCAAACTTCTGCTGCTGTAGTCATTCCCCATTGCCAACGCTCTTGAGGATACATCTTCATATTTTCCTTTGGATGAGTCACTTCAGCAAAAGTGCAAGGTCTATCATCTAAGGACTCAATTACTAAATCGGCAAGAGATTTAATAAATCCAGAATGAGTATTTAAAGCTGGAACCCGATAGAAGTTTTCAATCCCTGCTTCTTCAGCAACTTCTCGATATTCAATATCAATTTCTTGTAGAGTTTCGATGTGTTCAGAAACGAAACTAATGGGTACAACCAGTAAATTGTCCGTCTCTTTTTCCCCTAATTCCTTTAAGGCTTCTTCTGTGTAAGGTTGTAACCATTCTACTGGCCCTACACGACTCTGATAGGCTAAGGTATATTCATTAGGTCGATCGAGAGTTTGCATGATTAAGCGAGTGCATTCCTCAATCTCTCTTTGATAGGGGTCTCCAGCTTCTTCTACATAGCTTTGGGGAACACCATGGGCACTAAAGAAAATGTGTGCTTGGTCTGGATGTTCTAATTTTTCTAATTCTTTGGCAATTAAATCTGCCATAGCTTGTAAATAGCCTGAATGTTCGTACCAAGAAGGAATCAGTGTATAATCTATTTCGCTTAAATCAGGATCTGTTGCCCACATTTCTTCGAGAATGCGGAAACTAGAACCACTGGTACTAATCGAAAATTGTGGGTAGAGGGGTAGAATAACTAACTTTTCTATTCGATCTTGTTTGATTTTGGCGATCGCTTCTTCAGTAAAAGGATGCCAGTAACGCATACCAATATATACTTTGGCATCTTGATTTAATTCTGCTAACTTCTTCTCTAGGGCTTCTCCTTGAGCTTCTGTAATTTTCCGTAAAGGAGAACCACCACCAATTTCCAAATAGTTTTGCTGAGATTTCTTTGCTCTTGCTGTAGAAATGAACCAAGCTAAAGGCTTTTGTAGTGCTTTAATTGGTAAACGAATAATTTCCGGATCGGAAAATAGATTATATAAAAAAGGGCGGACATCTTCGATTTTATCCGGTCCACCTAAATTTAATAACAGTACTCCTATACGACCCATAACTCTAAATAACTTATCTTAATTTTCAGTTTTCTTTACTAATTTTAACAATATATCTTGGAATGGGTTTTCATTGTCATAAGATACAGAACTTAACTAGAGAGGTTAACAATTGGCAACATTTTTAAGAACTTTGAGTTATCAACATCAATGGCTATACGATGGCATTTCTCGTTTAGCTGCTTTGGCGGTTGGAGGAGAAAAGCGATTTCGTCAATTAGCTTTGCAAAACTTAACAATCGATCAAAATACTCAAGTGTTAGATCTTTGTTGTGGAGCAGGTCAAACTACTCGATTTTTGGTACAAAAGAGCAGTAATGTTACTGGGTTAGATATCTCTCCTGTAGCTTTATCTAGAGCAAAGAAGAATGTACCTCAAGCAAAATACGTAGAAGGGTTGGCGCAAAATATGCCTCTAGCAGATAATCAGTTTGACCTAGTTCATACTAGTTCTGCTTTACACGAAATGACTCCTCAAGAGTTAGAACAGATATTTAAAGAAGTTTATCGAGTATTAAAACCAGGAGGTATTTTTGCTTTAGTTGATTTTCATCAACCTAATAATCAGTTGTTTTTGCCCCCTTTGATTATATTCTTATGGTTGTTTGAAACAGAAACGGCTTGGCAATTACTCAAAAATAATCTTAGACAAAAATTAACTCAACAAGGTTTTGATGTCTTGACTCAGAACTTATATGCTGGGGGAAGCTTGCAAGTTATTCAAGCCCAAAAATGAAATTACCAACTATGAGTAAAGCAATCTTACTACAACCAGATTTAGTCTTAGGTGATACTATCATCAATTTAACTGCGGAAATTTTGCAGCAGTATCAGATTAAAGGATTAGTGCTAGATGTAGATGAAACCCTTGTTCCCTTTAACAAAACAGAGGCTTCGGAAGAACTAAAACAGTGGGTAGCTCAAATCAGAACAATAGCTGATATTTGGTTGGTTAGCAATAACTTAAGTCAAACTAGAATCGGTAATATAGCTAAATCTCTGGATTTACCCTATATTGCAGGAGCGCAAAAACCTTCTCGCAGAAGACTTAAACAAGCAGCAACCGCAATGAATTTATCAGTAGAAAAAGTAGCGATGGTGGGCGATCGACTATTTACTGATGTATTAGCAGGAAATCGCTTAGGTATGTTTACGATTCTAGTTGAACCCATGGTAGATTCGGCGATCGCTACTCCTTCTTACACAATTCGTAATTTTGAAGTTTGGCTATCTCAGAAGTTGGGGGTATCTTTGGCTGGTACGCACAATAACTTTACAAAAAAACAACAAAATCAAGATTAGTAAATATAAAGAAAATATTATGAAAAGAAAGTTTAAGTAAAATGTCTGAGATTCTATATGTAAGATTAAATGAGGTCAGCCGATATAAAGACCTTAAACATAAGTAAAATAAGGAGCGTCCAATCAACTAAGCTTAAGTTGATTGGACGCTCTTAAATATTGAAGCTAAAATCGTTAACTTTTAACCTTAGGGATTATTAATTATTATTAACGATGTGTTACTTGTCTATCAACCTATAATGTATAAGTGTTAACTTTTGCTAAGACAGCTTGTATTTTATGCCTAATTCTTCTGCTCAATCACAAAATCAAGAAGTAAAATATGGGGAAAGAGCAATCGCCGAAGGAGAATTAATTACTTTTCCCAACCCCAGAGTAGGACGACGCTATAAAATTGATATTACTCTGCCAGAATTTACTTGTAAGTGTCCTTTTTCTGGCTATCCAGATTTTGCGACTATCTATATTACCTATACTCCTAATGAAAAGGTAGTAGAACTCAAAGCGATCAAATTGTATATCAATAGCTATCGCGATCGCTATATTTCCCATGAAGAATCAGTCAATCAAATTTTAGATGACTTTGTGGCTGCTTGCGATCCTTTAGAAGTAAATATTAAAGGGGATTTTTCTCCGAGAGGTAATGTCCATACTGTTGTCGAAGTTCATCATCAAAAAGATGCCGTTGAATAGGCAAAGCCGATCGACTCTGTAGGGACGTTCCCTGGAACGTCCCTACCATTTATCTATTGGTGGTTAAAAGCAGATTTAGTCGGTAATGGTATTGCGAGTTATGCTAATTACGTAATTGGTTACGTAATTAGCTATAGATTTATGGATTTCTATTTTCAGGTTGGTAAACTTGCATTGGGTACTCGCTTACGCCGATTAAGTGAGAAGCTGACGGAGGATGCAGCAAAAATCTATAACTTGTATGAGATTCCCCTAGACCCTAAATGGTTTCCTGTCTTTTATGTCCTCTCACACAAAAAAGAAGCTTCAATTACCGAAATTTCTCAAATTATTGGACACTCCCATCCGTCTGTCAGTCAAATTGTGAAAGAAATGAAGAAAAAAGGATTGGCTATTACCGACAAAAGTATGGAAGATGCAAGGGTTAACGGAGCAAAGCTCTCTGACGCAGGGAAGCAGCTTATTCCTAAAATTGAAAAACAATATCTTGACGTAAATCAGGCTGTTGAAGAACTTCTATCAGAAACACAGTATGATTTGTGGAAAGCTATTGAAGAGGTCGAGTTTTTAATTACTAACAAGAATTTTTTCAATCGTGTCCGAGAGGTACGAAAAATTCGTGAACGCCAAAATATTAAAATTATTGACTAATCTCCTGAGTTTCACGATGATTTTAAACAGCTAAATTATGAATGGATTGAGCAATACTTTAAACTGGAGAAAAGTGACTATCAATCTCTTAATTATCCAGACAAAAATATATTACAGCCTGGTGGACACATCTACTTAGCACGTTGCAATAGTCAAATTGTTGGCACCTGTGCATTAATCAAGGTGAATAAAAACATCTATGAGCTAGCTAAAATGGCAGTCGCAGAAAGTGAAAGAGGCAAAGGTATCGGCTGGTTACTAGGACAAGCTGCTATTGTTAAAGCCCGTGAACTAGGAGCAAAGAAAATTTATTTAGAAAGTAATACCATTTTGAAGCCTGCAATTAGACTTTATCAAAAGTTAGGGTTTCAGAAAATTGTTGGACAACCTTCTTCGTATGAACGTTGTAATATGCAGATGGAACTTCAACTTATTTAGTAAAGTATGTCCCTTGTCAAACAGAGATAATTTGATGAAATCGACTTTTGTGAGTGCTAGACTTTTAGTCAATGGCGATCGCCTGAATCACAGTATTGCTCATTTAGCTCAAATTGGCAAATTGTCAACAGGTGGAGTAAAAAGAATTGCTTATAGTGCAGAAGATATCGCAGCCCGTACTTTAGTACAAACTTGGATGAAGGAAGCAGGGATGGCGGTCAGAATTGATACTGCGGGGAATATTATTGGTAAGTATCCAGGGAAATATCCTGATGCATCCGCTTTAGCCACAGGTTCTCACCTTGATACTGTTCCCTGTGGAGGTCAATATGATGGAGCTTATGGAGTACTAGCGGGAATTGAAATTGCTCGTGTTTTTCAAGAAAATCATATTTTTCTAACTCATCCTTTTGAGGTAATAGTTTTTACTGATGAAGAAGGAAGTATGATTGGTTCTAAAGCAATTTCTGGTCGAGTTATCAACGATCCTAATTACTACACTCGTACCAATGGCACAGACATATTTAGCTGTTTAGAGAAAATTGGTGGCAATTGGCAGAATATTCTTCAAGCTAGACGCAGAAGCAAAGATATAGCTGCTTTTGTTGAACTGCATGTGGAACAGGGTCCTATTTTGGCATCGATGAATAAACAGATTGGTATTGTCGAAGGAATTGTCGGTCAAAGACGCTTCAATATTACTATTCAAGGTAATGCCAACCATGCGGGAACAACTCCCATGTATATGAGACAAGATGCCCTAGTTGCTGCTGCTAAAGTAGTTTTAGCTATCAATCACATTGGGAATAGTCCTGGTCAACAAGTAGCTACTGTAGGGAAAATGCAACTGCTGCCTAATGCTGCTAATGTGATTCCTGGTTGGGTAGAAATGAGTTTAGATATTCGAGACTTATCCAGTTCACACCTTGATAGTTTATTGGTTCAACTACGATCGCAGTTAGAAGACATAGCTAAAGAAACTAATACTCAAATTCGGCTCAACCCTGCGCTAAATAACGAACCAGCCTTAGCTAAAGACTATATTCAACAGGAGATCGCTCAAGTCTGTAAAGATTTACAATTAAGTTATACCCACTTACCCAGTCGAGCTAGCCATGATGCCCAAGAACTAGCTCAAATAACTGATATGGGGATGATTTTTGTCCCTAGTGAGTTAGGAATTTCTCATTCTGCTCAGGAATATACTTCCCCAGAACAATGTATTCAGGGAGCTAATGTTTTGCTACGGACTCTTTTAAAATTAGATTCTCTTAAATCAGCTTATTTTGAAGATGGCTCCATCCCAAACTGAACTGACACTACAGCAGTAATATCTTTTTCTAGGGAAGAAGTATCATAAATACCGTAATCGCTGACATCTGTTGAGTTGCGGGATGTAATTTGAAATACCCCTGTTTTGGCACTTCTAATCGCACCTACTTTATTTCCAGTACTATTAGCGATCGCTTCAGCCCTAGCTTTAGCATCTTTGGTTGCCTCAGCTACCATTTCAACCCGCAGTTGACTAAGTTGAGTATAGAGATACTGAGGAGGTTCAGAAACCAGATTAATTCCTTCGTTGATTAGCTCATTTGCTTGCTGGGATAGTTCTGCATATCTTTCCACTTCATCTGAGCGAATTTCTAGGCGTTGACTGAGACGATGAGCAAGTATTCTACCAGTTTCGCGCCCATTGACTGAAACCTCTGGGATAGTATAGCTGCGAATAGCACTCAAAGTAATCGCATCATCAGGTACTTGTTGTTCTTTGAGATAGGCTTGTACTCTTTCTACTTGACTCTTAAGATTTTGGTAGGCAGCTTTAGCTGTTGGCTCTTGGCTAGATACAGAAAAATTTAAAATAATGTAGTCTGACTGAATTGGTCTTTTAGCAGAACCAGTTACAACTAAAACATCATTGGCTTGTTTAAATTCTTGAATTGCTTCAGCAAAAATAAAAGAACTGCCAACAAAGGAAAGAGATAAGACCGCTAATCCAGCAAATACTTGTGGGAAACCCTCTACTACTGAAGATGTTTTCATCTAGTTTCCTCCGCAAAAGGTAACTTTAACCTTAAGGACGATTCCACTCTGAGCTAAGTTCCAATGGACTACAGCTATAGACAGCTTATACTTTGTAGGGTGGGCAAAATGAGTTTTTAAGTGTCCTGCTAAGTTGAAAGTTAGTTTGCCCACCCTACTTTTTTGGGTATTCATATTAGCAGCTAACAGCTAAAAGTGAAGCAGTTGCGGTGGGCGGTGAGTTAGTGCGGTGGGCGGGTTTCCCGACTTGAAGCAACTAACGAACCCGTAAGGGGTTCCCCGACTTGAGCAAAGCGCGAAAGTGCGGTCTTGGGGGTTTCCCCCATGAGCAACTTTCGTAAGAACTGCTGAACCCAAAGGGCTAACAGCTAATAACTTTAATTATCCATCAGCAATTAAAATATCTAATTCCCGTTGCATCTCCTTAACTACTCTTTGATAACAAGCATCAACATAAGCGCGATCGCGGGTTGCTTGCTTTCCATATCTCTCAAAAATAATCGGCGAACAAATACGAGTATGAATTGGTACGGGCAAAGGAATATTGGGCAAAGGTCCAACACCTATACCCCAGGGTAAACCCAAATAAATAGGAAATACTTCTGGATCGACATCCAATAACCAAGGCATTCCCCACTGATGTAATTTTTGAGCTAGTTCATAAAAGTCATCTAAAACAATTAAGGTGTCGTGAGCTCCTTTAGAAATAACTGGAACGATCGGAATTTTTTCTCTTAGTGCTAGTTTAATAAAACCTTTGCGTCCAGCAAAATTAATGCGATCGCGCTCTCGATGAGGTCGAAATACATCCTGCGCTCCCCCAGGATAAACAAGAATACTTGCACCCCTTTCTAAAGCTGCCAGTGCCATTTTAGGATGGGCAACAATTGCGCCTGTTTTTTCCCCTAAGCGGGCAATTGTTGGATTTACTTTCCACACACTAGGGTGCATTAAACCATAAACTAAACGCTCTGTCCCAAAACGGTGAAACCAATCATACATAGTCATAACCATATCTGGCGAGGCTAAACCGCCATTATGAGAACCAACTAGTAATACTTGTTCTTGGGGAGGAATATGCTGCCAACCATCAGTAGTGACAGGAAAATAGTAGCGATAAAACCATTCCCAAAGAGGCATTAAAGATTTGATAACTTGAGGATTCCGCTCATCTAATGACCAGCCATTACCAGGAACAGATTTATTTTGTGATTGCATATACAAGAGAAAAAGGCGATCGCGTTACTTCGAGATAATATTATTTAGGTGATTTTTTTTAGAGTTTTCCTAATATATCTTTTTAACAGAATTGTAGAACAACTTTATCTTATCTTTAATAGGTTTATCTAGACTAAATCTTTAATAATCCCCAAAATTACAACATCAGTGAATACATCAGCAGATTTAAAACTAACCTCATTTGACCAAGAAATGATGCAAAGATGTTTGCAATTAGCAGCTAAGGCATCAGGAAAAACATCTCCCAACCCGATGGTAGGTTCTGTAGTTGTTCAAGGAAGTACAATTGTTGGCGAAGGATTTCATCCAGAGGTGGGTCAACCTCATGCAGAAATTTTTGCCCTACGAGAAGCAGGAGAAAAAGCCAACGGAGCGACTATTTATGTTAGCTTAGAGCCTTGTAATCACTATGGACGAACTCCTCCTTGTACAGAAGCATTGATTGCAGCAGGAGTAAGTAAAGTAGTAGTAGGTATGGTAGACCCAAATCCTCGTGTTTCTGGTGGAGGAATAGCTCGATTACGAGATGCAGGGATAGAAGTAATAGTAGGAGTAGAAGAATCAGCTTGTCGCCAGCTAAATGAAGCTTTTATTCATCGTATTTTGTATCAACTGCCTTTTGGTCTGCTTAAATATGCGATGACCTTAGATGGAAAAATTGCTGCTACTTCAGGACATAGTGCTTGGGTAACAAAGAAAGCTTCTCGCCATTTAGTTCATCAGATACGTAATACTTGCGATGCGGTAATTATTGGAGGGAATACCGTCCGTCGTGATAATCCTCAGTTAACTACTCATGGTATCAGCGATCGCAATCCTCTGAGAGTAGTTATGACTCAAAATCTAGATTTACCAGCAGACTGTAATTTATGGAATACAGATATTGCATCCACTCTCATCTTTACTCAACAAGGTAATAACCCTCAACTACAAAACCAATTAAGAGATAAAGGAGTAGAAATAATAGAATTAGCAGACCTAACTCCGAAAGTAGTCATGAAACACTTGTACGATCGCGGTTTGTCCAAAATCTTATGGGAATGTGGAGGAACTTTAGCAGCAAAAGCGATCGCTGATGGAGTCATACAGAAAGTTATGGCATTTATCGCCCCTAAAATTATCGGTGGTGTAACTGCACCTTCTCCTGTGGGTGATTTAAACTTAACCAAAATGACCGATGCTTTACAGTTAGAAAGAATCAAGTTACAGGCGATCGATTCAGATATCTTAGTAGAGGGCTATTTACCAAATCATTAATAATCTAGTCAGTAGATGTAAGTCAATTTGCATATTGTATCGAAAATATCTCGCTATCTTCATAAATTTATGAAGATCCAATGAAGCTCTTGTAAAAGTAAGCAAGAGCTTCATTTTTATATTAATTTGATGGTATTGTTCGCCTCGGTTATTGGGTTAAGGAATGAGGACTAAATAAAGTGCAGGACCTTATCTAAATCACTCAGATAATAGCGAGCTTAGGAAAGCCAACTTGTGTAAATAATAAAATCCTCATTCCTAAGATACACACTTAGTTTTTAATTACTTTTTGGAATTACGACGTTGCTCACCTTGGTTTTGACCCCATTCTCTATTGTTAGAGTTTCTTTGTTGAGTATTATTATGTGTGGAAGGTTGCTCATGGTTATTTGGCTCAGTTACCGGTTCTGCTCTTTCGATCGCTCCTTTACCTGGATTATCAAGATAATATTGGTTAATTATTTGATTAATTTCATTATCATTCCCTTGAATGGAAGCATCTTGAGTACCTTGTTGGACTGTCTGTGAATGAGCAGAAAAGCTGGTCAAAGCTATAGTAACAGCACTTACACCAATAAAAATGCCAGTTTTAATCAACATACTTTTTTTCCTAAACAGAACTAAAGTAAAAATAAGTAAAATAATTAATAAAGACGAGGAATTAAGAGATAAAGTTCCCCAATAATTTTACAATTTTTAATCCATAGTAATTCTTAAAAATAAAGGATTAGGAAAAATTGCTATTTTTGTGTAGAGAACCATAATCAATCAGACTATTATATAAGCTAATTAACTATACTTTTCGCAATCTTGTAAGAGCAGATTATATATTGAAAAAAAACAATTAAATTATTAGGATTATAATCGAGTTTTTTTCTTTTTTGAGCCATTATTTAAATAGGAAATGAATCCATTTTTGTGACAAGGTTGATTGATAGAAACTATACACGCTTATGAATACTAAAACATTTGCTATCGGAACAAAAAGAATCATGATTGGCTTAGTAGCAATTGCTACTGTAGGAGTTGTTTCTTTGCCAGTCAGAGCAGATGACGCTGTCATACAAGAGTCTGTTCAAGAGGCGATCAACACAGGAGATGGAAATACATCAGTCCAAAATTCCTCTCAAGAGAGTCGGATTCAGCGCAAGTCTCGTGGTAGATATGGTGATTATGACGGCGATTCTACTGGCGTTGTCCAAAGCAACGATCAATACTGCGATCAGTTAGGAGAAGACAATCTCTGCGTTCAGAATACCGAGCAACGTAGCAACATTCGTCACCAACGTCGTCGCTAATAGACTTGTTTGTTACTCTTGCAACACAAGTTGAGTGACTTTGGTCGAATTACTCCGTTTGTCATCGGCGGAGTCTGCTTCGATTTCGTTAAGGTTCTGATAAACAGTTAAACACTGTCTTAAGATCTAAGTGAGGAAGAGGAAAATTTGTTAGTTCCAAGAGCCAAAAATATATTCCTGTTTCCCCTCTGTGCAATGGCAGAGGTTACATGAAAGGTTCTTAAAAATGAACATCAGCAATGAGTCCTCTTTTCTCCCCATATTGAAAGAGTTGAGGATTCAACTAATGCAACTTAAAAAGCTAATTTTCCTTTTATTTACCTTGGCTTTCTTATTCCCAGCTACAACTAATGCTGGTGATATTAATGTAGAAGCAGGAGATGTCAGAGTCAGAACCGAACAAGGTGGGGGTATTTCTGTAGAGACTCGCAGCAATAGAATCGATGTCGATCAGCAAAGAAGTCGCTCTACTCCCTGGTGGAAACCCTGGGAATATTATAACCGTCACCGCAGCAGCAGCAATTGTAGTAGCAGCACTTACCAAAGATCCACACAAACCACTAGAGTTAATGGACAGGTGCGGACAAATAGTACTTCTACAAGTACTTGTCGCTAAGGGAAAGAAATTTTTTGGAGGTAACTAATGAAATTAAGAGGATATTATCTGAGCTTGTTATCTTTTTCCAGCTTTCTGATGGTTGCATCTTCTGTAACTAATTCTGCTACAGCACAATGTGTACAAGCTGATGTAGGGATTCAATACAACATTAGTGGTTCAAAAAAACCAACAGAACGCACAAATGATGTAGATATGCAGAGTAATGGAGATTGTAGAGGAAATGCCAGCGTAACCACAGGAGTACAAGGCAACGTAGGCGGTAATGGTCCAGTGCGCCAGGATCGAAAAGTCCGTCATCGCTTTGAAGGTGGGGATAATGGAGATGGAGGTTCAACAGTCCAAATTAGATCTAATCCCCAAATTGATGTTTATAATCCAGCTGATAATTTGAAGTACTAAAGCTATTATTTTGAAAGCCAAAAATCCCAATTAAAAAAATCCCCATAAAGTTAAAAAAAATAACTCTGAACTCTGAAACATTGTTTTCTTTTGATTCCCTATGAGTAAATACCTGACTCATAGGGAATCA
>JASJDI010000343.1 GCA_030065155.1 Xenococcaceae cyanobacterium MO_188.B29 | reverse complement strand
ATAGGTAAGGGAAGTTCTTCAATAATGGCATCAGCAACAGTTGAATCTAATTCTTTAGGAATTAAACCCATAAACTTGGTCAAAGAAGCTTGAGGGTCCATGTCAACCAGCAACACTCGATGCTCTTTTTGTGCCAGTTGATAGCCCAGATTCATAGTTAGGGTACTTTTGGCTACCCCTCCTGCTTGGTTAAATAAGGCGATAATTCGACAAAGATTAGAATTAGTAGACACAGGTTAAATAGTTTGAGAAAAAAGTGAACGCATTTGGAGAAGTTAGCTGCTGTTCTTTAATTAATTATTAGACTCTCATTGAGGTTAATGCCAACTAGTTCTTATCTATCTTAAAATTTATTAATTTTCTAGATTTTCTGACTCTGTCAACCCAGGAAAGTCAACGTGCTGTACACTCCCGTTGGCAGTGGAAATTGTGAGAATTGCTAGGGCTGATTTTTTTGATAACGTTCTACAATTGCTCTAAGAAGACGAGGAGAAGCACGAAATGTAGTTGACTGTAAACGTTCGAGTACCGCAGATAAATCAATTAGTTGTCGCGTAGCTGCTATTTCTAAAATTCCTAGTAATCCAGTTAATTTTAATCCTCGCTCTCTTGCTATTTTTCGTGCAGCCTTTTCATCTAAAATAATTAAATCTGCTTTTAACTCTTCTGCTAACAAAATTGCTTCTCGTTCGCCAGAATGCAAACTCTCTAAAGTAATATCGCCAATAGCTGTTACCGAATAAATTTCCAGCCATGTTGGTAGTCTCCTCATCCATTCTTGTAATTTGACGGGTGCTCCCTCCGCTCTTAATTCTTCATAGACAGCTTGAGGAATTACAATCTGACCAAATAGTTGTGGTAATAGCTCAATTTGTTCGATGAGTACTAAGTAGCACACCACAGATGTATCTGCTATAACAATCATTCAGACAAAAGATTATTTAGAGTTTGTCGATCTTGTTCTAAATCTGACTCTGTATAATCTAGGTAAGCTTGCGAATTTTTTAAAAACTCTTCAACTTCCCAACGAGAAGATAAATTAAGCAGACTTTGAATTTGTGCTGAAGTAAGAGAACCAGAACGATAGGCTTCTATGGCTAAAGCTTCTTTAGCTCGTTGAGCTAAATTACCCCATTGGGCTATTAGTTGCTGTCCTATTGCTTCGGGAATATCTATTTTTATTTGCATTTTTTTTATGACAAGATAATATGATTGACAAACGCTCGCTCTTTTCAACACTCTTCTAATTCTAGAGCTAACTCAACGCTTGTGTATTGCATAAAAGAAACTTGGTAACGAGACAAAGCCTGAATAAATTCCGAACGAGTTACTCCTGCTATTTCTGCTGCCTTTTCTTGAGAAATTTCCCCTAATTCGTACCATTTTACTGCTGCTGCAATTCTCATTTCTTGAACAAATTCATGAGGATTTTTTCGCAGAGCAGAAAAAGCAGAAAAAACGGTTTCTGGTAACTGAATTGAAACGGTTGTCATTAAACTTTTCCTCCCATACCCAAATAGTTTTATTTACTTATTTCTCCCTATTATACTCTTTTATCCGAGTATTATTTAGATATAATTTTTTTCCGAGTAGAGATAGAGTAAGTCTTGGGGCATAGTCTTAATTAGGAGTCTAATCGAGTCAGCATAGAATAAGGAAGACTCCATATCTTTTGGCATTTTTTCAAATCGCGAACCCCATTTATCAACTGTGTTAGTTGGTTTCTTCAAGACGGCACTGAGAAGTCTGACGCACTTAGCTCTGTATCCCCAGACTTTTTTGGCTTTCTCTTTCTCTTCTTTATTCAACTTGTCTATTTCAAACCATCTTTCGCAAAAAGTATTAGCATCCATGTTGTTTAAGAAAATTTACAATAACAAATACTTTTGATTATCTTTTCATACAAAAAGATAGACTAAAATAGATTGTTTTGGTCTATCTGAAATATTACTCGAAAAACCGAGTAATAACAGAAATTTTTACTATTAAAACTTATAGTTGACAAAGATGAAAAAAGAAGAGTCAGCTTCGATACAAAAGAAAACAACTATTAAATCTGGTGATACGATGGAAGTCAAGAAAATCACAGATTTACCGATAACAGAACCCCCTCTGTATCGAAAAGATGAGTATTTTACTCCTGCTGCTACCTCTGCACCAATAGTGTCTAGTCTCTGCGCCCAATTAAGAAAAGATTTATGGTCACAAGACCCTTCAGGACTTGCTTATTTCCTACATCACGCTAAAGGAGACCCCAAAAATTTAATTGAGCATTACATTTCTAACCCAGGTGACATATCGCTCCTACCTTGGGAAGAAGCTCTACAAATTATTGACAAGTTTGGAACAAATACCGCCAAACTACATTTGATCTTCGCTGCCCATACTATGCGACAAGAGAAGCCCTGGGTAAATCAATTTAATCTCAAAATTAGCGATTTAATTGAGGAAATTGGTTGGGACAACAATACTAATTATCCTAAGTATGAAAAGATCAAAAATATCGCTAAACACGCCTTTGCTTTAGATTGTTTGACGGTTCAAGCTACTTGGGTTGAAGGTAGACATCGAAAAGGTGGAGTATTAGCAAGTGTAGAAACTTCACGAATGTGGAATGTTCGAGTTCACTTAATCGGACAACAAAATCTACAAGGTAAAGTCGAACAGCCAGAAGAGGGATTTATTACAGTTCGTCCAGGTTTGTGGACGGATAGCTTTTTGAACAAAGCTGGGTGCGAAGCCAAAAAAGCCTTATATCAATTCGGTTATTTAGCTCAAGATGTTTTAAAAATCGATCCTTACCACGACGATTTTGCATTGCGATTGGGGCTTCATTTAACGGTAGAAAGCCGATTTCACACCAGTGGTACTTACAGGGTACAAACTCTACTCGAAGCACTTTTACCAAAAACAGTTATCAACGACGCTTTTGACAACCGCGATAAAGCTCGTAAGCTGACCAATCGCTGGAATTATGCGTTAAAAGTATTATCAGAACTAAAAAGAGCATTTCAAATTGAGTTTGATCCAAAGTCCTATCCCAAAGAACTACGCCCCAATAGTAACGCTAGAAAACCACGAGGATACTTTGAGCAATTACTGGCTGCTAAAATTACTATTCATCCTCCAGCCCCCATTCCAGAGTTATTGGCTACTAAAACTCAACCAAAACAAGTTAAACCAAAAATTAACCCACCTCTAAAAACTGTAAGAAAGACAACAGAGCAAATCACCTCAGTAACAGGGACTCAAATCAAAAATGCTCGAAAAGCAAAAGGCTGGAGTCAAGCCAAGTTAGCGGGATTGTTAGGAGTATCACAACGTTACATCTCTATGTTTGAGCGGGGAGATCGAACTCCCAATTCCAAACAATTTTCCAAAATTCAAAAATTATTGGATATCCACTGAATTTTATCGCCCCAATTAATGTTCTGAAATTTCCTGGGTTTTTCGCAAGCAAGAAAGTTGGTCGAGAATGCACGGAGAACTGTTCTAATGTTCTAAATTTTTGTTCTAAAAAAAATAATTCAAAAATTAGGCTTTTAAAGCCTTCTATGTAAGGGTTTGAGCTTTAGAACAAGAGCATCTTAGTACTGCCACAAACTCATCTTAGTACTGCCACAAACTGCATCTTAGTACTGCCACAAACTCATTTTTACAATCCATATACAGCAATTGATACAGCGTTTTAGAACAAGCCTGATAAATATATATATTTAGATCAATATAGATCCAACTCAAAACACGAATTTTCAATCTCTGGCATTATCTGTAATTGCTGAATCTCCGTATGCTAGATGACTACGTTTCAATCAGTACATTCGATTTCTAGAACACAAAAACTCATCGACGGACTTGAACGCATTATCGCAACCAAGTTAAATCTCCCCCTTGTGCCAATCGGTAACAACAAACAACCTCTGGGAGATCGCTGGCAACAGCGTCCGTTTACTGCCTCCCAGCTTATTGAGGCAATCAACCAAGGTGGGGTATCTGTTCCCATCAAAGGTAAAACTAAACAAATTCAACCCCTCGGATTTGGGCTTATTACGGGTCGAGAAGTGACCATCCAGGGTAATACTCATTTTCTCATGGCACTAGACCAAGATGGGGCTTCTGCGTGCCGTAAAATTGATGAACTGTCTGGAGGTCAACCCTTACCAAAAACCGTCGCCTTTACAAGCGCGCGCCCTGGACGCTGCCAATACTTGTTTCTAATCCCAGAACAGTACAAAGATTCCATTAGAACTAAAAAAATCAAAACAGGTGTAATCGGCGATGATGGGAAAGGAGAACAATTAGAATTCCGTTGGTCTAATCTCCAATCAGTACTCCCACCTTCGGTTCATCCCACGACTGGGTCGTATCGCTGGGTTGACGGTTGTGCCATAGATGAAACGCCCATCGCGACCGCTCCTGATTGGATTATCGAGCAGATGCTTGTCAAGGAAGTAGGGAATCGGGAATTGGGAGTCGGGAGATATACACCACTCCCTACTCACGAATCCCCACTTCCCCGCTCTGACATAGACTATGCCCTATCTTACCTAGATGCCATTTCTAACTATCGAGCCGACGACTATGACGAATGGTTAACAGTAGGTATGGCACTTCATAGCGTTGATGATTCTTTACTTTGTGAATGGGAAAAATGGTCTTCTCAATCAGCTAAATACAAACCAGGAGAATGTGCTAAGAAATGGCAGTCATTTTCCACTGGTGGTGGTGTAACTTTAGGAACTTTAGCCCACATGGCCAAACAAGACGGATGGGTTAGTCCCTTTGCTAACCAGAATAAACAGAACAATTGTTCTAATAAATCCCAGAATTCAGCCAGGCGTGCTGCTAAAAATTCTACTGTCACTGGTGACACTTCCACTTCAGGAGACACCTCAAAGGTAGAATTACTAAGCCTTGAAGCTACTGTCACTCATGTCACCGATGTTCTCAAAACTGGACTAACAGACTACGCAGAACGCGCTCGCTTAGATTCTATCCAAGCTCGTTCGGTAATTAGCCAAGCTGCATTCTGGCAGATGGTAGCAGCAATTCGTACCAACCTCGATGAAATTCAACCAGAAGATGCAGATAAATTTAATCGGCTGGTTGACTGGCACAATGCTACTTTAGATTTCAAGCTCCTCCTGCCGAAACCCCTAGCCAATGCTTTCAATCGCGATGCTACTATTTTGAATATCGATCCCGTGAGCCTGTGGCAGTATTTTCTTCCCGCTGTTCTTTCTATTGCTGGAAAACGAGTAAGCTTAGACGTAGAATCCCATTTTATTCCGGCCATTGCCTGGACTTGTATTGTAGGGGAATCTGGCACGGGAAAAAGTCGAGCCGAATCGCTTATTCTCGGCAATCTCAAACAAAAACAACACCGAGAAAAGAAACGGTGGCTAGAACAAATGCAGGAGTACAAACAAATTACTCAGAAAAAAAGCCAGGATGATAACACCGAAATAGAACCTCCCGCTCCCGAACGAAAATACTTGTTTGAGGTGGCTACCATTCAAGCAGTAATGCGAAGATTGTCCGAACAGCACGAAAATGGCTCTATTTGGGCTAGAGATGAGATAGCTGGACTATTTAAGTCTCTGGGTCAATTCCAAAGTAAAAAGGGCGATAACGAGGGGCTAGAGTGCTTGCTCAAAATGTGGGATGGTTCTGGCTCGTTTGTCGATCGAGTTAACGCAGAAACCGATTCTTATGCAGTTCCCGAAACCCGTTTGAGTATAGCTGGGGGAATTCAGCCAGGCGCGTTTCGGACTGCTTTTAAAGACCCCTATGACGCTCAAGGATTACAAGCGCGGTTTCTCTACGCCATTCCTAAAGTATTTCCAGCTAAACGAGTAAAAGGCTACTGTCAGTTAAGCGATATTCTTCCAGCATTATACGATTGGCTCGCTCGATGCGGTATAGGAACAATTAAGCTATCTACAGAAGCAGACCGTCGCTATAGCAACTTAGTCGAACAAATTGGGTTACAAGCAGAACAGAGTTCAAACCCCGCAGTCCGCGCCTGGATGCGTAAACTGCCCACTCAACTGTTAAGGATTGCTCTGGCGTTACATTTGGTGGAATGTTATTATAATCGGGGTCTTTCTTTTGGAGAATTACAGCTAGCTACTTTAGAACGGGCAGTAGAAATCTGCCGTTATTACCGTAGTGCTTTTACTGTAGTTCAAGAAAAAATAGCAGATTCCGATAACATCAGTTCGATTCTACTCAA
>JASJDI010000043.1 GCA_030065155.1 Xenococcaceae cyanobacterium MO_188.B29 | reverse complement strand
AGAGCAAATTATCAAGCGATCGCTTCTTGAAGATTTAGGATAGAGCAAAAATGTCTTGAAAGCTAAAAGCTAATAGCTAAAAGCTAATAGCTAAAACCGATTGACAAACAGTACATCACCTTAACTTGTCACGAATGCCTATTCCCTATTCCCTGTTTCCTATATAATCAAGCAGGCGATCGCTGGGACAAATCCTAGTTTTAGTATTTAAAGATATAAAACTAAATCAAGGCTTAGGAACAGAAACAGTGAAAGTAGTTCCTTGCCCTAAATTGGATTTTACGGTGATTTTTCCTTGATGAGCATTAATAATTTGCTGACAAAGATATAAACCTAAGCCTTTACCCGATCGCCTGTGATTTCCTTGATGATATCTTTGAAAAATAGTTTGCTGTTCTTGGGGAGATATACCAATACCTGAATCTTTTACTTGTACTAGAACTTCTGACTCGTTTTGGGACAAAAATATGGTGACGCTTCCCTGATCGGTAAACTTGATCGCATTGCCAACCAAATTAGTAATTACTCGGCGTAACTCTAAGCGATCGCCTTTTATTTCAGGGACATCATTATTTAAGCTACAGGATAGTCCAATATCTTTTTCTCTAGCTAGCGGTTTCAGTTCGATAACTACCTCTGAAAGCAATTGCTGAAGATCCACAGGGATGAAACTGAGGATTTTTTGCCCTAACTCATATTGATGAGTTTCCAGAAGGGTATTGAGCATTTTCAGCATATTTTGATTACTGCTAACAATACTGGCGATCGCTTCTTTTTGCTCGCTAGTAACTACACCAAAAGCTTCTTGTTCGATTAAATCTAGCATTCGGTTAGCAGCGACAAGAGGAGTACGTAGATCGTGAGTTAAACAAGAAACGAAATTTTCTCTTTGATCGATAGTCTCTTTGAGGCGCAGCATCGATCTTACCCTAGCTTGTAATTCATCGATTTGAAAGGGTTTACGAACAAATTCATCTGCTCCTGCATCTAATCCTTCTACTAAGCTAGACTCTTCTCTGGCAGTGATTAGAAGTATGGGAATAAAAGGAATATGTTTATCTTGACGAATGCGTCTGGTTACTTCATAACCATCCATCCCAGGCATCATCACATCTAAGAGAATCAGACTGGGAGGAGATTTTTTGATTTGCTTTAATGCGGTTTCGCCATCATGAGCTAGAACAACTTGATGACCTTCTTGTTCTAGGGCTAACTGAACTAATAACAGATTGTCAGGAATATCATCTACCGCTAGAATATAAACTCCTTTAATAGGTTTTGTAATAGACATTATTAATTTATAAGCATATTAAATATAGTCTATGTTATTTGACTCTTGTAAATTTAAGCATCATACCTGCGAGGGATTTCTACAGTAAAAGTTGTTCTTTCTCCTAGTTTACTTTGTAACGAAATTTTGCCCCCCATCATTTTGACTAACGATTCGGTAATGGCTAAACCTAATCCTGTACCCGAATGTTGGCGGGTAAAGCTTTGATCTGCTTGCCTGAAAGCTTGAAAGATTTTTTCCCGATCTTCTGGTGCAATGCCAATACCTGTATCGATAACTGCGATCGCAATTTTTGTTTCATCTATTGACCAAGCTTTTACTTTTACTTCTCCTGATTCAGTAAACTTGATGGCATTGGAAAGTAAGTTAACGAGGGTTCTTTTGCTAAAATTAGAATCTTGAATTAAGAAGGGGTCTTCTAATTCGATTTCGGTAACTAAATTAAGTTGTTTTTGTACAGCTAAAGAACGTAATTCTTCTACAGTTAGTTTAATTAAATAATTCAGGTCAAATTTTTGGGGATTTAGCTCTAGTTTTCCTGCCTCAATTTTAGAAAAATCCAACATCTCATTAATCATTTCTAGCAAATTTTTACTATTATTAAAAATTCGCTGTACCAAATTTTGCTGATGCTGGGAAAGAGGGTCAGGGTATTGACGTAAAAGCAGTTGAGAAAAACCCATGATAGCATTCATTGGAGTTCGCAATTCATGGGACATAGTCGCCAAAAACTCTGATTTAAGATTATAGGATTCTTGGAGTTGAATATTCTGTAGCTTAATTTGCTGCTGCTGTTTTTCTAATTCTTGATTTTTTTGGACTAATAATTCATTACTAGCACGAAGACGCTTATTAGCTAGTTCTACTGCTTGTTCTGCTTTGTAAATGCGAATAGCATTTTCTATTGCTTTAACTAAGTTATTGGGTTCTATTCTAGATTTTGCTAAATAATCTGCTGCTCCAGCTTTCATTATTTCGACAGCAATTTCTTCATCTCCTTGCCCCGTTAAAACAATTAAAGGTACATTGATGCTAAGAGCCCTTATTTCTGTTATTAGATGTAAACCATCAATATCTGGTAAACGATAATCAATTAGAATTAAGTCAAAAATATCAAGATTAGGATTGATAATCTGAGAAGAAACTAAATCATTATTCTTGTTTTGAATAATAGCGATCGCCTCTTTACCATTTTGAGCCTCTGTAAGTAAGACAGGAAAAGCTACTTTTTTAAAAGCTCTCTTTACCGCCAGGCGATCGACTTCATCATCATCTACTAATAATATGGAAAACTGATTATCACTCATTAATCTGATTACTGATTAGGGCATTTCACACAAAGTCCAGTACTTATTCAAAGCCACCATGACTTCAGCAAAATTGGTAAAAGTAACAGGTTTAAGTACATATCCTGCCACATTGAAGTTATAAGCTTCTATGCGGTCTTTATCTTCGTCGGAAGTAGTCAGAACAATAACAGGAGTACGTTTTAAAGTTTCATCTTCTCTTAAGGCATGGAGAAACTCTAAACCATTCATTTTAGGCATATTGAGATCCAATAAGATCAATCTTCTACTTTCTGGTACTTGAGGTGGTTTTTCCCCTTGGGGACGTAACATATCCAGGGCTTCCAAACCGTTGCCTGCTATGTACAAAGGATTAGTTATCTTGTATTTTTTGAATGCTCGTTTGACATTCATTACATCAACTTCATCATCCTCCACTAGTAAAATATTGATTATGCGGTCTTCCATATTTTTGACTCTAGATATTGGTTTACTCAAGTATAGGAATTTTTACTTAAGTAAAAGGGTAGACTTATACATAAGTATTTTGGTACTTAATATTAATTTAAAATAGGTAAGGTAATATCTGCGACAACTCTACAATAACAATTTAGCTCGCCTAGGTTATCATCTAAAAGTTAGAGATTAGAGACTGTTTGTAAACAAAAGATTAAGGTTAGGAAAGCAGGGGAGCGGAGGTGCAGAGGGGATAGCTAGAATCGGGGATCTAAAAGCCCAAAAGCCGATCTCACAAGACGTTAATAATCTACCAAGAGTTTAATATTTATTTTACAAACACTTTATTATGATTACTTAATTAATCGTTTTTCTGCCAGGTAAACCGAAAAGTAGCTCCCTCACCTAGTTGAGACTCTACCTCAATTTTATCCCCTTGATTTTCCACAGCTTTTTTGACGATCGCTAAACCAATGCCTGTACTTTCTTTATTGTCTCGTGCTTCTAATGTCTGAAAGATATTGAATATTCGATCGTGATATTGAGGATCGATCCCTTTGCCGTTATCGGCGATAGAAAACTCAAAGTAATTATCTTTTTCTGTTACTGAAATGGTAATTTTGCCACTATCGCAGTCGCTATGTTTAATGGCATTACTAATCAGATTGGTAAATACTTGTTGTAGGGGTACTAGTTCGGTAATAAAAGTAGGCATTTCTCCTTTGATTTCAACTTGTAACTGTTCGGGAACATCTAGCAAATCAATAATATCTGTAAGCATTCCCTTAACATCTACTTCTTGAGGTTCAGATTTCAGTCTGCCGACACGGGAGTAAGCCAGTAACCCATTAATCATATTTTCTAAACGATGAACTCTGCCCCGCAGCAGGTTCATGTTATGTCTGGTGTCTTCATCTAGCTTGTCTGCTAAGTCTTCTTCGATCCATTCTGAAAGATTGGCGATCGCTCTTAAAGGTGCTTTAAGATCGTGGGAAGTTACATAAGCAAATTGTTCTAATTCTTGATTACGTTGTTCTAAGGTAGCGGTAGTGACTAACAGTGCAGCGTTAAGTTGTTCTAGTTGATTAGTACGTTGCTTAACTTTTTCTTCTAATTGATTGTTTAATTGACCTAATTCGTAATTTAATTGAGCTAGAGCTTGTTCTGCCTGTTTGCGTTGATTAATATTTTCGATTAAAGCAATAAGATATAAAGGTTGCTCATTTTTATCTCTAACTAAAGACACACTAAGGTTAATCCAAATGCGATCGCCTTGCTTACGGATATATCGCTTTTCCATCTGGTAGGAAGGAATTTTGCCAGATAACAACCGTTCTAACTGTGCCAGATCGCTATCTAAGTCTTCAGCGTGGGTAATTGCTTGAAAGTTAGTGGCTTGTAATTCTTGTTCAGAATACCCTAACATCTCACACAAAGCTGGGTTAACTTCTAACCAGCTACCATCTAAAGACACAATTGCCATACCCACAGCAGCATTAACAAAAGTTTGCAAGAATCGAGTTCGACTTTCCCATAAAGCTTGTTCTGCTTGTTTGCGTTCTGTAACATCTCGCATAGCTGCGATCGCGCCAATTTTATTACCCTGACTATCGATAATTGGATCGCCATTGGCTATGATGATGCGGGGTGTTCCTTGTTTGGGAATAATCATCATCTCTACATCTCTGACAGATTCTCCTTGTAATGCCCGAAATAAAGGAATATCTTCTTGAGGAATGATGGTTTTACCATCGGGTAAATAGAGATCGTAATATTCTGCCCATTCTCCTGCTGGAATAGCTTTTTGGGGTAGTCCGTGAAATTCCTTAGTAGCTTTATTAAACAGAGTTAAGACACCATTGCTATCACAAGCTACAATGCCATCGGACAAGTTGTCTAGTAGTGCTTGTAAAAAATTCTTTTCTTTGTCTAATTCTGTTTCTGCTTGTTTGCGATCGTTGATATTTAAACTCGTACCAACCAGACGATATACCTTACCTGTATCATCTTGGATGGGATTGAGAGTAGTTAACCACCAAGCCTCTTTGTTGTGAAAGGGTAAATACTCTTCATAAGTAATACTTGTTTTGGATTCTATACATTCTTGATAGCGATTGGCTACTGCCACTGCTACTTGAGGAGGTAAGATCTGTGCAGGAGTTTTCTTTTCCACGTCTTCTACTCCTGTGAGTTTTTTGGCAGCAGGATTAAATCCTCGATAGCGAAATACCCCTTCTGATTCGATATCAACTACAAAAATTGCTTCTTGAACATTATCGTAGATACTACGAAGAAATTTTTCTTGTTCGCGAATAATCGCTTCTTTTTGTTCTAATTTAGTAATTTTTTCTTGTAGCTGCTGATTAACTTCTTTCATTTGAGTTGGAGAAGGCAAGGTTAAAATTTCTGGTATTTTAATTATTAAGGCGATCGCCGTTGCCAGAGAAACCAAAGCCGTTAACAGTCTTATCCAAACTGAGATCCAATAGTTGGGATGCCACAAAGTCCAAATATCAAAACTATGCCCAGCACCACAAAATAAAATAAAGGCTGCAAATAACCAAAAGATAGTATTGAAGGGAACGTCTTTGCGCTTACGGAGGATATAGATTAGGGTAATCGGAATCGAAAAATAGGCTAGGGCAATTAATCCGTTGCTAACTAGATGTAAACCCATTAACCAAGGTTTCCACAAATAGCACATACCGTGAGGCATGAAAGAAGCAATCAGGGTCAACTCGTTCATTTAACCACAAGACCTAAAATATTTATCTATCTTAAATTATTTCTCAATATCGATCGATAATAACTGGATAAATATACATCTCAAGGATGATGTAACTAAAAGCTGAATATCCGATAGTCTAGAAATATAGATAATTTAGTTTAATTAGTTATTTTATTGCTAAAGATGAGTATAATTAGCGTCGTTTTAATTGAAGATCACGATCTTAGTCGCATTGGTTTGTGTGCAGCACTGAAACAGTATCAAGATATTGAAATTGTTGATAATGCTGCCAATGGAAACGATGGCTTGAACAAAATTAAAACTCATCAACCTGATGTTGCTCTAGTAGATATTGGCTTACCAGACATAGATGGTATCGAAGTTACCCAAAAACTCAAGGAATATCAGGCGGATAACCCAGATTTTAAGACTAAGATTTTGATGCTGACTATGCACGATAGCGAAGACTCCGTTATGGCTGCTTTTGCTGCTGGTGCTGATTCTTATAGTCTTAAAGATGTGAGCATGGATAATTTGGTTCAAGCGATTCGCAACACCCACGAGGGGAATGCTTGGATCGATCCCGCGATCGCTCGTATTGTCTTAAAACAAGCTCAATCTACTCAAGCTACTCCCGCACCAGTCAACACATCTACTCCACAAACTCAATCAGAAGAAGATACTCAAGCAATTACCGCCGTAGCCGAAGAATATCAGCAGCTTATTGAAACTTATCCTCTAACAGACAGAGAATTAGAAGTCTTAGAATTAATCGTAGCTGGCTGTAGCAACGCAGAGATATCAGAAAAGCTATACATCACCGTAGGTACAGTGAAAACTCATGTCTGTCATATCCTCAATAAATTGTGCGCTGACGATCGCACTCAAGCAGCAGTAAGAGCATTACGAGCGGGATTAGTCAAATAATTAACAAAATTTAATATATTCTAATAAAGAGTTGAAAATAATAAAGATACTTAGTAGTATGTATCTATTCTAATTTGGCTAGCTTTCTAATTTCTTTCCTCCTAGAGCAAAGAATCAGATTTACCAACTTAGCCATTACTTAGAACCATCTTCTATAAGTGCTATCTCGCCACTTTAAGAGTGCTTCAGTTTAAAAAAATATTTTATTTTTGAATAAAATGCACTCTAAATTGAATAATATTATCGAGAAGGAATCTGAAACTTACCGACCGTTAATTTTAGTTGTAGATAACGATTACGACAATTTACTTTTGGCAAGTTATGTAATTGAATCTTTAGGAATGGCTTTTGTTTTTACAGACAAAAGTGAAGAATGTCTGAATTTAGTTGAGAAATTATTACCAGACGTTGTCTTGTTAGATATTGTCATGCCTAAAGTTGATGGATTAGCACTAGCTCGTTCAATTAGACAAAATAAAAATACTGCTCATATTCCAATTATTGCGATTACAGGATTAACTAGACCAGAAGATATCGAAAAGATTGTTGAGGCAGGATGTAATAGTTATCTTTGTAAACCTTATTTGCTCGAAGACTTAGAGCTTAAACTTTATGCTTATCTAAAGCGTCCTTTGATTTAAATTCAAATATGGCGATCGCTCCAGTTATATCATTGTCTATAGTAGTATCGCTTAAAAAGTCTACTATTTTTACATTTAAAACTTCTTCAATAACACTTTGAATTTGAGGTTGAATAACTCTGTCAATTGCTGCTCTTACTTGCTCAGCTAAATGAGAGCGATCGTTTTCATTTAATAGCTTTTCTGCTGAAGTAATCGATCCTTCCAACATGATGATTAAAGTGCTATCAAATAGTTTATAGGAAATATTATCTAGCTGATGATCTAATTGCTCTTGATAGATATCTTTTATTTTTTGAGAAAGTATTGATTCCATTGATTTTCTATTCATATAAAATCTAAAAGTATATTTATTTAAATGTAAACAGGCTACCTCCTTGTGAAGAGCTAAGTAGAGAAATTGCAGAAAATATCTCTACTTAGGGCTTGTTGAAAAAGTCATAATTCTCGGTGGCGATAGGTGTTAGGTATTGGGTAGAAATTTAAAGCAATGGTTCTGGGCTGCTAGAGGTTATAACCTTGCACTTGTTTAAGCAAAAAAGGCTCCCCAACCTTACCTTACACTTTTATTCAGCAAGCCCTACTTAACTCTTAACTTCCATAAAACTCCATTAAACTTTGGCTTTAGGAATGCTTTCAGGATTACGGACTTTAGGAATTTCACTCAAAACAGCAATGATTCCTGTACGCCCAGTATCCAAAGTAGCATCACTCAGAATATCGATTACTTTTACTTCAGCATTTCCTTCAATCACTCTCTTTAATTCTGGTTGCATAGCATTATCTAAACTAGAGCGTACCTTCTCAGCTAAATCATTTTTGCCTTCTTCTACCAAAATTTGCTCAGCATTAGTAATTGAATCTTCAACAATTATTGCTAATTTGGTATCAAAAAATTGACAAGAAACTTTAGAAGGCTGGTGTCCTAAATGATTACGATAAAGTGATTGAATATCTTGAGATATTTTTCGTTCTAATTGCCCACGAGTTAAGAGATTATCAGTCATTATTTTTTATCCTTAAAATCTAGACTATCAGTCGTAAGTTGTTTGAAAAGCAAGTTACGAAGTAACAGTGCAAATTTAAAGCTTGCTTTGACTTAGAAAGTTTAGGCAACCTTAAATATCTGTTCGTATGATGAATTACCTTTTTTAGACAATTAAGATATGTTAACTAAATGTTTATTTTTATATAATAAGGATACCAGCTATTTTTAATAATTACTATATATCAAAAGATATAAGAGTTTAATAATTTAAGTTAAGAATAAATCTAAAATTATTTTCAGTATTTCATTTTTTCTTTTTATCCTTCCTTAGTTTTCATCGATCTATCTTCAGATGGATAGCTTATCTATAGCAAGAGAGATGCGTAAGCAATAGTTTACAGGATAAGTTTGTAGATAGTTTAGAGAAGAAGGAAAACAAATTTATGAATATCTTATTAGAAATAGCTAGTAGTGAACCTCACTTTCCCTATGCAGCGACAGCAGTTTTAGGATTAGGTTTTGTTGCAGCAGTCACAATTGGTTCAATTGCTTGGTACAATTCCAAACGTCCTGCGGGTTGGGAAAACAAAGAGCGTCCTGATATTGTTCCCAATATTGATAAATAATTATTCCCGATCAAATTATTAGTTTCACTAACATTTTGGAGATAAAAATTATGGAAAATAAAACACCTAAAGACGCTAACTACGATCGCGCAATTACTTCAGCCGAAACAGCAGCGAGAATGGAAAGAGAAGGAGAAAACTTTAAGAAAACTCCTGAAAAAGAAGGAGATATGGATACGACTGCTGGATATACAGTAGATAGAGAAGGTTTATCTAATAATTATGCGATCGAACCTGAAATGTACTATGAAGAACCAGGCGATCGTCAAGAAATTAAAGAAGCAGAAAAGCAACAACGCGCAGAAGAATTAAAAGACATTAACACTCCTGGTGGTAAAGGTGTAGGTATTATTTAGAAGTTCAATTTTAACTGCTACAGTATCAAAGATTTAATTGACAACTAAATAAGTTATGAAGACTCTGAAAAAAATCAGAGTCTATTTTTTATGTTGATTAATTACTTATTTTTAAATAATTCTAAACACTCATCAGCTAGAACACCACCGATAACCTCTATATTTTGAAAACTTTTCTCGGCAACAATTTTACAGGGTATATCTATTTGTTTTGTTCCTAAATTAATCAATTGTTCTGTAGATGCACCAAAAACCACTTTAGAAACTCCTGCCCAAACACAAGCAGCAGCACACATAGGACATGGTTCACAAGTAGTATAGAGAGTATATCCTTCAAGAGCATCTAGGGAGTAGCCATATTTCTGAGTAAATGCTCGCAAAGCATTAATTTCTCCGTGGGCAGAAACATCACTATCTGTCTGGGCTGTATTGTAACCTCGAATAACAATTTCATCATCTTTTACAATTACTGCACCATAGGGAAGATCGCCTTTTTGGGCTTCTGCTAATGCTTCACGCATAAATTTTTTGTGATTCATATTGTGGGAATTATTAACCTTAATTTTTTAACTAGTTTGTAACTTTTAAATTGTGTATGGATTAAGTTTTAATCTCTGACACGATCCTTAACTCTTCTCTTAATAAGCCAGTAAATGGCAGCAGAAAAAATCATGATTAAAATAACAGTAGAAATAGGCTTTAAATATATTCCTACTTGTTCGTAATTAGCTCCGAAAGTATAACCTGCACCTGTTAGCAGACTTACCCAGAAAATCGTACCTATTGCTGAATAAATCAAAAAAGGAAATAAGGGCATCTTACTAATACCTGCAGGCAGAGAAATATAGGTGCGGATACCAGGTACAAGACGACCGATCGCTGTAGCAATATAACCTCGTCGATCGAACCAAATTTTGGCTTTAACTACATCTTCTCCAGAAATAGTTAACCATTTACCATAGCTATCGGCAATGTACTTGGTTCGTTTTAACCCCCAATATTTACCTAATAAATACCAAGGAGTTGCTCCCAATACTGAACCAATAGTTCCAGAGATAATTACTAAAATAAAATTCATGTCTCCTTGAGTTACAGTGAACCCCGCCAAGGGCATAATTAACTCAGAAGGAATAGGCGGTATGACATTTTCTAACGCCATTAGTAGTGCAATTCCTAGATAACCTAGAGAATTAATCGTATCAATAATAGATTCAAGCATTAGTGACTGTCTAATTTATTTAATTCCTATAAAGCTGTGGTGGTAGGAGCATTATAAATATTCCAATTGCGAATTTGACGATTGATTAAAATCGCTTCTGCACCATTTATCTCTGCTTCTGTCCCTTCAACTAAAACAATGTAGCTACCTTGAGATAAAAGCTCATCGTAGTATAAAGCTTGTTCTTCGGGAATACCCCAGCCCATCAAAGCACCCACTAGGCTACCACCAGCAGCACCAAGACCACTCCCTAAAAGAGTATTGCCCAATAATACGGCGACTTCTGTGGCAATGCCGATACCTGGAATTGCTAGTACGCTGAGACTACCAATTAAACCCAATATTCCGCCAGTAGCTGCTCCCATTACTGCTCCCGTTTCCGCACCATCTTTAGCTCTTTGGGAACTAGATGTCACTTCCACATCATCAGCTAATGTTTCTTCACCTTGAGGATTCTGAGCGATCGCTGATACTCGATCCATATTGAAGCCAGCATCTCTAAGTTCGATTAGAGCATTTTCTGCATCCTGACGGGTAGGAAATGTACCAACAGCACGTTTTAATTTGCTCGTTGTCATGGAAAGTTCAAGTTGTAATTAATTGCACTTATATTCTGGATTTGACCGGAACAAAATACATCCCACCGTAGATGGAATTGGTATGGCAGAAGTTAGGAGTTTGAAGTCAGGAGTCAGGAAAGCGAAAATCAGTCTAGAAGACGAGGATAAATATCGATCAATTAAAGACTTTCGTACTTGGGCAGGAACAGTACTTACCGCGATCGAGTTAGCACAATTGGGTCAATTTGATTCGGCAAAACAAGCGCAACAAAATATTGTCCAAGCAATTAAAAATGTGGCAAAACAACTGGTAAACCGCCCTGCAACCTGTCGCAAATATTATGTTCATCCAGCTATCCTCTAAGCATATCAAAATGAGGTTTTATTAGATCTAGTATCGGAGATTACTAAGACAAAATCGCCAAATGATGAACTAAATTACCCAGAAAAAGTAGTTTTGAAGATTATTAAGGAAGCTCTGCCTGTGGTGGAATAACATATTCAATAATTTATTCGACAACGCCCGATTTTAAACGGTAAATTCGGGGTGTCTGTCCTATTGTCAATGCATCTATCTATAGTTAGATATCAAATATTGTGCTTAAAGCAGATGTAGTCATAACCAAATCAGTTTTTAATAAGATTTATTAAGTAACTGAGAAATAAATATACGTATGACTATAGCTCTAAGAGATGATGTAATGTACATCCTACTCAAAAAAATTCATCAGAAAGATGGTAATGGTAAACATTCAGTTAATTTTAAGGCTACAGACTTTACTGGTCGTAACTTAACTATTGCGGAGTTTTTAGGTCATTTAGATTACCTTAACCAAAAACAGTATATCGATGCAGACTTCTCTGGCAATGCTTATGCCACTCAAGAAGATGTACCCGATTTAATTAATGAAGAAGAAGTCGATTTTCGAGTTGCTAATACTTTTGGCGCACCAGATGGTCCTTTACCTCATTTAATTCAGTTTAAAAGAGCAGAATTAACCGAAAAAGGGGAAAAAATGTTAGAACGCATGGAAGAAAATCCCCCTGAAGCTTTGAAAACAGGAGCATCTACACCTATTATTGCTAAAAATACTAACTTTCTTGAAAAAGTTGCCTTAAGAGCAGAATTACCAGATATATTTGATGCTAGAGATCTGACAACTGTTGTTTATCGCACTATGCGCGATTTGATGACTACAGAAGCCTCCAAAGCTGTAGAAGTAGAACTCCATGAAAAAGCAGAAGAAGGTGCAACTAATAAAAGACTACAACAAGAAATAGCCGATCTTTGGCATGATGACAATCCTTTAGTTGCTTGGTTGAGCACTATTCGTCCTCCTCTAAAATTTGACGATAAGACTTTTATTTTACGTATCGAAAAAGAAGGTGGTTTACCTCTTGGAACAAATGGGGAGAAAGTAATTAAAGCTGTTTTTTCTGCTACCAAAGATGAATTATCTGCAGCAAGAATCAAAGAAGTTACTGAATTTTTGCCAGGAAAAATTAAAGATATGTGGATAGCAGCTTAATTTTATTTATTGATTATTTTTTAGGACGTTGAATTCAGCGTCCTTTAATTTTGCTTAAGTACTTATACTATCTGAACTGGATTTAGTATTAGACTCTAGAGAGATGATAAGCGAATATTTAATCTCTTATCATCTATAATCAAAACTTAAAATTCAATTTGACCATGAATCAGCAAGTATCTGAATTTGGTTGGTGGATTAAAATTGTGACAAGTAACCCAATGTATGTCTACTATTTTGGAGTTTTTGATAGCTATTATGAGGCTGTGAGGTACAAAAATGATTATATCCAAGATTTAAGCAGAGAAGGAAGTTTCATAATTGATATTCAGATTAATAGATGTCAACCCAAGCAACTGACTATTTGTATAGAATCAATTAGTGCATAGCTTTCCTCTGAAGGTTTGGAAGCTATTCGTCCTCATTAGATATTATAGGCAATCTTTCGATAAAGAAAGCGATCGCCTAGGACACCAATTCATTAATCCCAAAAGTCTTGACTGTGAAACTAAATAATCAATAATTATTGAATACCAGAACTTGGAGGAGCTAATTGGTAACTTTCCTGGAGTTCGACATTTTTAACTCCCTCAATTTGATAAAGACTATTCAGCTTACCCTGAGGAATTGAACCACTAATAACGCCAATAGTTGACAAAGTTTGCTCTACATTCATTCCAGATGATTGTAATTGTTGGGAGACTTGCTGGATTTGAGGTAAATGAGCATCGTCAACAGAAATGGATATTTTAACTTGAGACATCTCAGCACCTTGGGTTGAAAGTTGATTTTGGGCAGATACATCTTGTGATAAGTAGATAGGAATAGCTAGACAAAATATTGCTATGTTTGTTATACCGTATAGTTTCCAGTAATTAGAATTCAACTTATGTTAACTCCGATCGACTAGGGACTAATTTTTATGTATTTTTAGATCTATCTACTCATCATCATAACAAGATTCAAAAGAGCCAAACTTTAACTATGTTAAACAGGTGCTTGAACCAAACCAATTCCCACATCAGTTGAAGGCAGGGCTAATCTTTGAGAAGAAAGCATCAATAAAGCCCAAAGTTCAAGTCCTCTTTTACCAGTTGCTTCAGCATATAAAGCAGCAATTCCTGCTACATGAGGTGTTGCCATACTAGTACCACTAATTGTTTGGTATCTTGATGGTCCTAAACCAACAGGTGGTTGAACTGTGCTTGGGTCTGTTGACCAAGTAGAGTAAACATTTACTCCTGGTCCTGCAAGATCGATCTCCCCACCATTAGGATTAATTGAACCATTGGAGAAAGAGGCAACTTGCAAGAGGTTATCCAAAGCAGCTACAGCCATAATGGAGGGACAGTTAGCAGGACGACCTACAGGACTTATAAATCCTGGTCTGAAGCTCTCATTACCCGCAGCAGCAATAATTAAAGTTCCACGCTCAAGCGCACGTTTGGCTACCTCTTCATAAATTGGAGAGAAAGGAGTTCCTGGGCGAGTAGCTGCACCTAAAGACATGGAGATAATTTGACAGCCATTAGTAATAGCCCAGTCAATACCAGCTAAAATACCTCCATCAGCACCAGAACCTTGGTTACTTAAAACCTTGCCGACAAATATTTCTGCATTGTAAGCAACGCCATAACGCATCGGCGAAGATAGGTCAGGTGGGTTGAAAGGACCACAAGCAGTTCCAATACAGTGAGTACCGTGACCTTGTAAATCTTGGACAGCTTCCCCTGAGATAAAAGATCGCTCTGTAATAGTTCGACCAGCAAAATCAGGGTGGGTCAGGTCTAAACCTGTATCAAGCACAGCAACTTTAATACCCGCACCACTATAGCTACTACCGACAACTTTGGTGGCTTGCAGTCCCCAAGTGGCAGCACTATCAGAAAATGCAGAAGTAGTGAATTGTTGTCCTGGCGTAACTCCACCATTACTCAAACTGTCTACTAGATTAGTTACACCCTCTTTGTAGCCTTGAAGATAGTTAGCAGTATCAGCACTAACTACATTGCTTTCAATCGCATACATAATCTGTTCTGGTTCGGCAGCTAATATAGGTTGTGAACCAGCTACAGCAGCATTAAGAGACTGTACTTGCTCTGGATCTAGAGTGACTACCGCAACTCCTATATTGCTAAGAGCGGAATCGTCAATATCTCTAACTCCCGTCGAGTCCGTTAATGCCGACATTCCCGAACGAGCATCTTCTTCAGGGAGAAGAACCAAATAACGACCTGTTGTTTGTATCGGTCTTATTGATGAACTATTAGTCATGATCGATCTCGTGTTAATCTTATTTTCTTAAGGTAAGATCTTTGGCACCTAATTACCTCTAAGTTTTACTTGGTATTTAGATGCTTGTTTTATGCCGAGTGATAAATTTATTTATTTTTCTCCTTATTTCTTCGTATTTCTTTGTGTTTCAAAATATTATTGAGTTATTAAGCTAATCCACATAAAAATTGCATATTTAGGGCTTGCTGAAAAAGTTATAATTCTCGGTGGCGATAGGTGTTAGGTATTAGGTGTTAGGTATTAGGTAGAAATTTCAAGCAATGGTTCTGGGCTTCTAGAGGTTATAACCTTGCACTTATTTAAGCCAAAAAGGCTCTCAAACCCTTATCTGATTTGCCTTACACTTTTATTCAGCAAGTCCTATTTATTAGTTAGGAAATAAACCTTCAAACTATCTCCCCATCTCCCCATCAGTTATTAAAAGCAAAAAAGTACGCTGACGATTGGGCAAAATACAGTCTGGAAGACAAGTTCAAAAAATATGCTTTATAGTAGATGAAATATTGGTTTAATTGTGTTAGTGATAATCACTTATATTTATGGAAGCAAAGCTTAAAGAATTAATTGGACATTCTAATATTTGGCTTTTTATAAAGAGTAGTAATGGTTGGGTAAAAAACGTAGAAATTCTCGATGTTGATTCAGAGAGAGTGTCTTTTCGCTATCAACAAGAATCTTCCGCCGAAACTAAAGTTTGGGAAAAGACAACTAGATTGGATAATATTCTGGAAATTGATGTTAAAGTCGCTGCTATTCCCAAATGCGAACAAAAGTTGGGGGAGATACGGAATAAGTTTACTAGATTACTAGAACAAGAATAATTATCGAGCATATTACTTGAAGACACACAACCTCAAGATTATTATTCAATCTGTGAGGTTATTTTATGGCGATCGTCAATAAATAACCAATTGGGTTACGGATATTACTACCATCGACAGAGTCAAGTCTTCTTAAAATTTATTTACAATGTATGTAAGTCAAAGAAATAATAGTTAATAATTATGGATAGATTAGAAAACAGCCTTTCGATCGAGCAAGAATTGAATCACAGGATATTTAGCGATCGCGTCAAAGAATTATCCCGTGAAGATGCTCAAAACCTATTAATACAGATGCACAAACAGATGATGTATAAAGACAATCTCTACAAAGAATTGTTTTTAAGTCAGGGAAAAGATCTGGTTGATACTCTATTTGGAGTAAAGAAAGGTTGAATCAGCTTATAGTAGAGCAACTAATAAAGCTTTTCTTGTAAGTTTTTATTTTATTGCTTTAGAAGGATGTGTGTTGTATCCATTAATTGCTAAATATATTGAGTCATGGGAAATATCAACACATAAAAAATTAAGATGAAAGGCTTAAAAGGCAAAAACGTTTTAGTTACAGGAGCGACTTCTGGTATTGGGCAAGCGATCGCAGCTTATTTTGCTACAGAGGGTACTAATGTGGCTCTTAATTATCGCAACGATCCAGACAAACTAGATGATACTAAAGAATTGATCGAGGAAATGTGCGATCGAGTAAAAGGTTGCGGAGGAAAAGAATTACCTGTAGAAGGAGATGTATCTGAGGAAGCAGATATTATCAGGATGTGCAACGAAGTTATCGACCAACTCGGTAGCCTAGATATTTTAATTAACAATGCAGGTATCCAAACTGCTTCTCCCTCCCATGAATTAGCAACCTCAGATTTTGACAAAGTAATTGAGGTTAATTTGCGGGGTGCTTATCTTTGCGCTAGAGAAGCCATTAAACATTTTATGCAAAGGGGTAATGGTGGCATTATTATTAACGTTTCTAGCGTCCATGAAATCATTCCTCGTCCTCAGTATGTCAGCTATTCCATGAGTAAAGGTGCAATGGAAAACATGACCAAAACCCTAGCCCTAGAATATGCACCCCATGGTATTCGCGTAAATGCGATCGCTCCTGGTGCTACTGCCACACCAATTAATAGTTGGACAAAAGACCCTCAAAAAAAGAAAGAGGTAGAAAGTCATATTCCCATGGGAAGGGCAGGGACTCCTGAGGAAATGGCAGCTATAACTGCTTTTTTAGCTTCCGATGATGCTGCTTATATCACTGGTCAAACATTATTTGTTGATGGTGGTCTTACTCTCTATCCAGACTTTCTTAAACCTTGGTCTGCGGGAGAATAGACCTATGGGTATAAACTAATTTAAGGGAAGCGTAAGACAGGGAAGACAAGGAGGACAAGAGAGACAAGCGGTGCGACCCTGCGGGCAGACCCCCTAAAGGGTTCAGCAGTTCCTTCAAGCGGTGCGACCCTGGTGATTTTTAATCACTATCGCGAACGCGCACCGAGGAGAACCCGCCCAACGGACTGGCTTGGGAATGCTGCCCAAGAGAGGTGATTTTTAATCACTATCGCGAACGCGCACCAAGAGAGAGAGAAATTTTTTGCTACACTCCCCACACTCCCTCAACAGAATCAATTTAGGACTTATGCAAGAAGTCTGGTAATTTGGGTCTTTCTGTTCCCAAGCCCTTAGGGTCTAAGTTATTAACAATAAGTAATAATTTATGATCCAGAATCTATCTCAAGACATATATCAGGTATTGCCTGATTTTGAAAAAATAAAAGTCAAAACATAATATACATAAAGATAATAACAATGGGTGTTAAAGATAAACCACCGGGATCGCGATCGCGCTTAATTTCCAATATTTTATTCCTAATAGCAGGATTATTTCTATTTTCCAATCTTTTCTTTCCTCAATTGTTTGGTAATCCCATTCCTCAAGTACCCTACAGTATGTTTATCGATCAAGTAGAAGATGGTAATGTTACCAGAGCTTCAGTGGGTCAGAATGAGATTATTTACGAATTAAAAGAAGAAACTGCTGAAGAAGCCAAAATTTTAAGAACTAATCCTATTTTCGATTTAGAATTGCCCAAACGCTTAGAAGCCAACGGAGTCGAGTTTGCTGCTGCATCACCACCCAAAAATGGTTGGATAGGTAATATTTTAAGCTGGGTCATTCCGCCATTAATTTTTGTTGCTATCTGGCAATTTTTCATCAGCCGTAGTGCTGGTGGAGCGCAAGGTGCATTGTCTCTAACTAAAAGTAAAGCCAAAGTATATGTAGAAGGAGACTCTACCAAGGTAACATTTAATGATGTAGCTGGAGTCGAAGAAGCCAAAGCGGAATTAACCGAGATTGTGGAATTTCTCAAAACTCCTGAACGTTACAAAGCAATTGGAGCGAGAATACCCAAAGGAGTATTACTCGTAGGCCCTCCAGGTACAGGTAAAACCTTGATGGCAAAAGCCGTTGCGGGAGAAGCTGGTGTTACCTTCTTTAGTATCTCTGGTTCAGAATTTGTCGAACTATTTGTCGGTGCAGGTGCAGCCAGAGTCAGGGACTTATTTGAACAAGCAAAACAAAAAGCTCCTTGTATTGTTTTCATCGATGAATTGGATGCTATTGGTAAATCCCGTAGTGGCGGTAATGGGTTTGTTGGTGGTAACGATGAGCGAGAACAAACTCTCAACCAACTGCTTACAGAAATGGATGGTTTTGCTGCGGGAGATTCTACCGTAATTGTTTTGGCTGCTACTAACCGCCCTGAAACCTTAGACCCTGCACTACTACGCCCTGGCAGATTTGACCGTCAGGTATTAGTCGATCGTCCTGATTTATCGGGTCGTCAAAAGATTTTAGAAATTTATGCAGCGAAAGTCAAATTAGATGTAGAAGTCAATCTCAAACAAGTTGCTACTCGTACTCCTGGTTTTGCTGGGGCTGATTTAGCTAATTTAGTTAATGAAGCTGCCTTATTAGCTGCGAGAAACAAACGGGACACCGTAACTCAGGCAGATTTTAACGAAGCGATAGAAAGAGTAGTTGCTGGTTTAGAGAAAAAAAGCCGTGTACTTTCCGATAAAGAAAAGAAAATCGTTGCTTATCATGAAGTGGGTCATGCCCTAGTTGGCGCAGTCATGCCTGGTGGTGGTAGAGTAGCAAAAATCTCTATTGTGCCTCGGGGAATGGCTGCTTTAGGTTATACTCTCCAAATGCCTACCGAAGACCGCTTTTTACTGTCGGAAGCAGAATTAAAAGATCAGATTGCAACCATGCTAGGAGGACGGGCAGCTGAAGAAATAGTATTTAATAGTATTACTACAGGAGCATCTAATGACCTCCAACGAGCTACCGACCTAGCGGAAAGAATGGTTACAACCTATGGTATGAGCAAAGTTTTAGGACCTCTAGCTTATGAAAAAGGACAACAAAACAACTTCCTCGGTCAAGGAATGGGTAATCCTCGTCGTATGGTAAGTGATGAAACAGCCAAAGCTATAGATGAAGAGGTTAAAAGTATTGTGGAGACTGGTCATCAGCAAGCTTTAGACATCCTTAAGCTCAATCGGGATTTACTTGAACAAATAGCTCAAGAAATTCTGGAAGTAGAGGTTATTGAAGGGGAAAAACTCCAGTCTTTACTCAATCAAGCCAAACCAATAGAAAATCATACTCAAGAATCAGAAACTATTTTGGCTTAATTCAGAATTAACTTAATTCATTTTCCTAAGGCATTTCTACAAATGCCTTTTTTTCTAGAGTTTATTCTAGCTATCAGCTGTCAGATACCCGCTTGGTTTATTGGTCTGACCGAAACCATTTTGAAGCTTGTATTTCTAACTAGCGAACGATTCGGACAAATCATGTTTGCAGAGATAATTAATCATAGATAAAAGAAATCTAAATATTATTTTTTCAGCATTAACTTACTTCTAGCGACATGACCCAGATCTTTTTTCCATCTAGCTTAAATAGCCAATGTCATAAAGTGTATTGTTATGTCAATAACTTTACCAACATTGTCATTGCCAAAATTCATGGTATTAAAAATAGACACTGCGAGCGAGTTATTTTTCCCAAAGAAAAATTTTTATTTATAGCTGATGATAATTGCCAATTAGAAATTATTCGGCAAACAAACATAGGAATAATCAAAGACACTGTTGATTGTTCTCAACTCAAAGCAATCGAATTCATGTTACTCAAGAGTTAAATAAAATCAAAAAAACAACTCGCCAACTATCTCAAAGATTAGGCAGAAAACCAAGCGATCGCGAAATTGCCCAAGAGCTAGGTATAGAAATTAAAAAACTAAGATCTTTAGCACAATCAGCAATAATTGCCAAACCAAAAAGTTTGAATATTACGATTGATGAAAATCAAACAGAGCTAGGACAAATTTTAGCTGATGATTCTCTTTCTCCTGCAAACTTTTTAGCTAATCAAGAGATTAGCAGTCAAATTCAAAACTTATTATATACATTATCTCCCAAGCAGAGAGATGTTATTACTCTACGTTATGGTTTAAAAGATGGTAAAACCATGACTTATCAACAAATAGGTGATATTTGTGGAATCAGTCGTGAAAGAGTGAGACAAATTCAAAATAGAGCCATGAAAATATTAAAAGAAAGAGCGATAAAGCAGTTAAGTTTGGTAGGATAAAAACCTCAATCTTTCAGCATGAACATTTAATTTCAGAATATCTTGATATTCTTTCTTATTTAGTCCATGAAATCAAAAATCCTCTCACTTCAATAATTGGCTATTCAGATTTATATCTTCGTCAACAGCGAAGATATAATACTTCAAATGCCAATTTGCAGCATATTAAGCAAGTGCTGCAACAAGGACGCAATATTTTAAGTTTAATTAATGATACTCTAGAGATTTCTTCTTATCACAAAGGAGATTGGAAATTACACTTAGAACAGGTTAATGTTTGCACTTTATTAGAAGATATCACTTTAGCTGTAAAACCTTCGATCGAAGCTAAAAAACTCAATTTAATTACTAGCTGCACTCCAGAAGAGCTAGTGATTGAGTCTGACTATTTGCGTCTACAACAGATAATTACTAACTTATTGACTAATGCGGTTCGCTATACAACTGTAGGGGAAATAAAATTAAGCTGTTGTATAAAAGAACCAAACTTACTCGAAATTAGAGTGTCAGATACAGGTATTGGTATTGCGAAAAGCGATCGAGACTGTATCTTTGAACCATATTTTCGTAGCGAAAAATCCCAGGAAAATGTACTAGAAGGTGTTGGGTTAGGATTAGCGATCGTTTCTCAGCTAGTAACTATGCTTGGAGGGAAAATTGAGTTGATCTCTAAACTTAATATAGGTTCTACTTTCATCGTGAAAATTCCCCTCAATCTCCCCAAATAAATATTTTAAGAATTTTGATAGCGATCGCAAATATCCTGATGCTCTACTTGATGTTCAGAGCAATTAGTAACTATTTCCAAACGCACCTTGGCATTAGCTGCTGAAGAAAGATGAGTGAGGGCTTCTAATAATTCTTGGGCTGTTGGCAAATCGAGAAAACTGCTTTTAGTTATATGCAGATTATTATTATCGTTTAATTCTTCATATTTAAAACCGCAAATTTTTCCTTCAGCAATTACAACTTCAGTTAATTTTTCAGGATTTTTACCAATTCTTTTGACAATTAATTTTTCTCGTCTGATGGGTACTTTAACTATTCGAGTTTCAACCTGTTTGTGAACAACAACTTCACCAACTTTCTGCCGTTGTTTAGTAACTTCTAACTTTTCTTCTAATAAAGGGATTTGATAAACTTCTGGTTCATTAGATTTTTGGTTGTAGTCATTATGAGCAGGATTCATCTCGCAATCATTATATAAAGGAGACTCATTTAGTGCTTCTTTTAAATGTGGGGGTACAGATTGATAAAGAGGTAGATTTTCTATTTCCTGATAGGATAGATTGATTAAAATTAATTTATTAGCTAAGTCTATTTTGCAGATATCCTGATACTCTAATCTCCGTAAGCTAATTTTATCGTCTATTTCTGTGATCTTAATTAATAAGTTTAGTTCATTATTAGCATCATAATAAACATCTCTAACTTCTGCTCTAGATATTCCCTGGCGATCGATAATTTGATAAGAAATTAATTCTTGATTTAACCTAGATAGTTGAGACTTTAGATGCTCACTAGTAACGCAGTCGTTTTGGCTAAAAGTCATTATTGAAATAATATGGGTCAATAAGTGAGATAACCATGCAGAAACAAAAAGAATTTATCGCTCCTACATGGTAAGGGAGTAATCAAAGAAAAATGATTACTCGTGATGTTTATAGGTCGCGATTAACTACAACTTCACCTTCTGTTTCTACTTGCAATTCTTCACGACGGACAGTTTCTTCAGCAGATACAATTTCTCGGTCTACCTCTTTACGAACACTGACTTCTTCTCTAACAAAAGCCTTTTTCTCAATATCGGCTGATTCTTCGTAAACTTCTAGTCTGGCTACTTCGCTATCGTTGAAACTAGCTTCTCCTGGCGCAACTTCTCTGACATCACTAGGACTACTACGTTCAATGACAACTCGTTCTTTTTCGATAGGAACAGAAACATTAGCTGTTTCAGTTTCTACCCTTTTACCTAATGTGACTGTACCAGCGCGGAAACGCTCTTTGTTAGCGACAAGACGTTCTTCATAAAGCTTAAGACTTTCACGACCGTCACTTTCTTGATAGGCGTATAAATTGGGTTCTTTGTCATAGCTATAGCTTTGAGAACTTTCAGCATAGGTACTACTATTTTTGTCGTATTCTACACCTCTATAAACCATTCTGACTTTTTCTTCGTAGTCATAATCAATGGTCATATTTTCGTCATACTCAGGTAAGTTTTCTGCTTGCTCTTTAGTCAAACCACTGGCATATACCCTCTTATCACTATAGTCGATGCTAGCTCTACCAACTGGTAATAGCACTTTTTTACCAAAGATCCAAAAACCAGTATCGATAACTAAATAGCGAAAACGACCAGTTTCATCAACAATGATGTCATAAACTGAACCAATTTTGTCATTAGCATAGTCATAAACAGAAAAGTTTTTGATATCATCGCCACCAAAAAGATCTTCTTTATAGTTAGGATATAAATCAGCAATTTTTACTAATGCCATAATTAAGGATTCCTCTTTGTTTTAATTTATTATCTTTAGGTTATTGTTTATCTAAACTGGTTACATCTAACTTATGAAGTAGATATAAAGAAGAAAGTATGTAGCTAGAGATATAGACCTGGTTAGTAGTCGCTAACTAGTACAGAGATCCTATCATTACTGATTACTGATTACTGATCTCAAATTTGCAGTGCTTTAAACCATTAATATTTTTATCTACTTTATTTTTATCTACTTGCCAGCGATCTAAAATATCTTTTACTACTATTTCTTTCAGCCAAACCTGAGCTACAACAGTAATTGGTAGAGCTAAAAATAAACCCAAGATACCAAAAAATACAGCAAAAGCTACTTGAGAAAGTAAAGTAATAGCAGGTAATAAGGATACCTGTCGTTTCATAACAATAGGTGTGAGAATATTGCCTTCTACTTGTTGAATAATAATATAAAGAATAACTACAGCAAATGCTTTCCAAGGGGCATCTAGTAAAGCCATAGCAGAGGGTGGAACAACACTAAGTACAGGGCCCAAATTAGGAATAAAAGTTAGTATTCCTGCTAGTAGGGAATTAGCCAAAGGCAATCTAACACCTAAACTCAATAAGCCAATCCCACTTAAAAATGTAATTATCGCCATATTAAATAAGATACCAATTGCCCAACCCCCCAAATTTTTTTCGCACTTTTTTAATATGGTTTGAATTCGCTGGCGATAAAAAGCAGGAAACATCAACAAGAAAATTTGTCTGTAAGGAGTAGGATTAACTAGCAGCATAATTGTTACTACTATGACTAATAATGAGTTAAGGACTATACCCAAAGTACTAGAAAATAAGTCGAAGAAATTACCAACTAATCCATTAGCCCAAGATTGAATATTTTGAGTTAAAGATTCTAATCCTCTAACATCATCAATTAATTCACCAGGTAATAAATTATTTAGCCATTCATTCCAACTACTAAGTTGTTCTAACCCAACAGGAACTAAAGTAACTAATTCTCTAAATTGCTCGATAAAAGGAGGAATTACTAAGGCAATAAAGCCAATAATAAAAATTAATACTCCACTAACAGAAATAGCGATCGCGATCTTTCTATTTAAGGAAAGTTTTTTTTGTAACAGCTTTACTATTTGATTGATAGCAGTAGCAAATACAACTGCAGCAAAAGCTAGTAATAAAACTTGTTTAATTCTCCAGAGAACATAGAGAGCAATAATAATAGCTAAAAATCCAATTAGCGTTCCTAAACGCACAATATTTCCCCTCCCAATTTTTAGTAATCAGTTATACCAATTAATAACTAATTACTTTTTACCAAAAACGAGGGGAAAAACATCCTGACAAAGACGGATAATACCAATAAAGATAGTAAAAAATTCCAAACGCCCTAAAAACATCCCAATAATTTGTGTCCATAATAATCCCGTTGGTGCATC
>JASJDI010000342.1 GCA_030065155.1 Xenococcaceae cyanobacterium MO_188.B29 | reverse complement strand
ACCAATTCTTAAAAGTAATGAGAGACTTAGTAGAGTTGGGAAAAGGGAAAGGGGGAAAGGTTAAAGCTTTGTCAAAATAAGCCTTTTCCCTTTAACCTTTAACCTTTAACCATTTAACGATCTATCTAGCTATTTTCGAGAAATGGTTTTACCTCGTCGATCGATCGCTTTGAGAGTTAATTCATTGATTCCATAAACACAGAGACGCGATTCAATTCTTCGTTAGTAGTTTAAAGTTTGTTTCTTTCTTTAATTTGAATGCAATTAGGAGTTTTGAAAACTAAATTTTCTAATAAAAGTTATTTAATCTTATTTCGATCGTAATAATTGTTTAGGTTCTGTCAAAGGTAATTCTCCCGTTCCCCTCACCTCCTGCAAACAGATAATCCTTTATGGCTACTTATGTTGAGCCTAATAAGTCCTTCTTAATTAAATAATTATTTAAACTACTCAGCTTTTCATAATGGAAATCTAAATAAATCCTAAAAAACCAAGAATAATGTGGCAAAAAGTTGTTTATCAGACAGGGATTTGGCTGGCTGCTGAAATTTGGCTCAATCTAGTTGGCTTAGATAACATTGCGGATTACTGTGAATTTCTTTTATCTTTGGATGGAGACTTAAATCTGAAAAATCGCCGAATGGTTAAAGTTAATGAGTATCCACCTCAGTTTTGTCCGAAGATCGATAATATTTGTCCCCTCCCTGGCGTAGCAACTCAACCTATAGACTTGCTAGAGCATGGATGTACTGCTAAAGCAGAACTATTCGCAAATAAATGCCGAAAACTGACAGAACCTTGTCTCAAAATAATGTGCCTGGGTGATAATATAGAGGTAGATAGATAAATTTTGCCCCAATTTAATGTCATCTTCAGGTTCAGCATTTTTTAGCTCGAGAAACGAAAATCATGGTTAGTATAGCGTTTCTCAGTTTAAAACGAACAACTTTGTACCTCAGTGATTCGAGAACCGCTATATATTAATAGATATAAATTATCCAAGCTAGTACATAACTCATAAATTATTTGCCAATAGTCGGATAAATACCAAAAGAATTATCTAAATTATAGTTTCGCTTTATTTCTGCCAAGTAAAATAAAAAATAGCCCCATCCCCAAGTTGAGATTCTACCCAGATTTTTCCCCCTTGACCTTCAATAATCTTCTTGACTATGGATAACCCAATTCCCGTACTTTCAATGGTGTCTCTTGCTTGTAGAGTTTGAAAAATGGTAAAAATACGTTCGTGATATTGAGGATCGATACCCATGCCATTGTCGGCAACGGCAAACTGATAAAATTTTTCTGTTTCTGTAACTGAGATAGTAACCTTGCCTGAATTGTGGGGATGATATTTAATCGCGTTGTCAATGAGATTAGCAAAAACCTGCCGTAGTAATAGTGCTTCCGTTTTGAATGTAGGCATAGGCTCAGCAATAACAATCTCAAATTCTGGTGATGGGGCAACAGAGTCGATCGCTTCTTTGATCAAATCATTGACATTGACGATTTTTAGGGGTGTATTTTTCCTGCCTACACGAGAATATTCGAGTAAACCCTGGATCAATCCATCCATGCGCTTAACGCGAGATTGCATTAATTGTAGTTGCTGTTGATTTTCTTCGGGTATTTGCCCTTCTAAATCTTCACCTAGCCAGGTTGCTAAATTAGCGATCGCCCGTAATGGTGCTTTAAGATCGTGAGAAGTAACATAAGCAAAGTGGTCTAATTCTTGGTTACGTTTTCTGAGTAAAGATGAGGTTTTAACTAATTCCTTATTTAACCACTTTAATTTTTCGGCTCTTTCTTTTAAAGACTGTTTGGTTTCTTCTAGTGTCTGGACTCTTCTAGCTAATTCTCTTTCCAGGATCTTTCTTGTCTTTAGTTCACTCTGCAGATTGTCAAACATTTCTGCTTGCTGAATGGCAATAGCTAGCTGAACCGATAGTTTATCTAATAACGCTACTTCATCTATTTCCCACTGGCGATGATTACTACACTGATGAGCAATTAATAAACCCCAAAGACGAGCATCATCAGGTTCTAATGATGTAGGGCTAAGTAGAATAGGAACAATGGCATTAGCTTTAACTTGAAACTCTTCTAAGAGCTTGATGTGACATTCAGAAAGCCCTGATTCGTAAATATTATTAATTGCTAAGGTTTCTCCCCTTTTATATTTGGCTGCACCTTTTTCTTGAAAGCAAGTATCAATTACTTTTTGACCTAAAGACTGTTTCCAACCAGACTTGACCGACTCAGCCACAATATCTCCAGTCATGTCTGGAGCAAATTTATAAATGATAACGCGATCGCAATTGAGTAATAGCTGTACTTCCTCAACGGCAGTACCAAGAATTTTGTCTAAATCCAAAGATTGACGAATGCGTAATGAAGTTTCAGCAATTAACTGTTGTTGCTGTATATTTTGGTTCAGCAGAGATTGTAGATGATACTGCTGTAAGACACTTTTAACAGAATTGGTTAAAATTTCGGGAGTTAACTTTCCTTTAATTAGGTAGTCTTTAACTCCACTTTTCATTGCTTCTACCGCGATCGCTTCATTCCCCTGACCTGTTAACATGATGATTGGGGGAGGTAGACTGCCTTGAGCGTTTAATTCTTCTATAAACTCCAAACCATCAAGATCGGGTAATAAATAATCAAGTAAAATTATATCTGGCTGCGTCAATATACATTGTTCTAAGCCTTCCTCGCCAGATTCTGTTTCAACAATTTTGTAGTCAAATATAATTTCTTTTTTTAGATACCGACAATAAACTTCTCGATCTTCGGCCGAGTCATCAACTATTAAGATAGTGTATTGGTGGGCAGTCATTTCATTTAACATTTATCATCGAGCTTTTACCATTGGCTTACAGCACAATCTCTATATTTATTATTCAATCATTAATTTAATGTTGACATATCTAAATTAAATTTAATCGCAATTTGACTCAATACTTCCTGTTCTTCTAAAGTAATCTCTCCATTAGATTGAGCAATGTCGTAGCATCTTTTTAAAGTTAAAGGTGCAAATTCTGGTAGTAGCTCTTCTAGTAGTAAGGATAGATTTTGATTTTCTTGTAAATTTATAGCAATAGTTTTGACTGAAGATGGAGATATTTCTCTAATTGTTGGTAAAATTGCTGACCAATCTTGTTCTGGATAACTAATTTTAACCATATGTGCCAAAATACGATCCATAACTTTGCACTGATTAAAAGCAACTTGCCAATCTGCATCAGTTTCTTGCTGCACAGATGCCATATCTGTTTGAGCAATTTTTCCTTCATAGAAACGACAAGCAGTTTGTCCTAAAACATATAGCATAGCTGCATTAGTAGAAGCCCCAACAACAGCACCGATACCAGGGACAATTTCTACAACTGTTAAGCCTGTTTTTAGTACGTCTGCCCCTAACGATAAACCAAAGATTGCTAACACTTCTCCTCGTCTGGCAGGTTCGTCTAAATCTAGACCATAAGCGGAGGCAATTTCATACACCATCTCAGTTTGCAGCTTAGTAGTAGCAATTAATTCTATCCCCATGAAGAAGGCAGCAATAGGTGGAATAATATTAGTCAGAAGTCCTATCCGTCCGCCTTCCCAGGTTTTTTGCACAATTAAACGATGAGCAAGTTGATTTGGTGTTTCCTCAGGATATTGCGATCGCAACTCGATCGCATTAGCTTGTATTTTAGCTGTATCTGCTTTACCCAGAAAAGTCATTAGCCAATCTAAGCCAATAATGTTATCTGCTGCTTGAAGAACAGGATTAGAGGCAATCCATGCCAGAGTTTGTCCTGTAGAAACTGTAGTTTTTTCTAAAATTTTTTGAGTTTCACTAGTCAGTGTGGATGTTAATTCATCGATCGTACTAACTGCTTCAGTAAGAAAGTTTTCTGAGGAATTTAGATTAAACATAAATATATTATTGCTGTAAATTAAATTTATACTAAAATTCCTGACTATACCATTTCATGTAGGAAACAGTCAGGAAAATTACAATTGTTCTTGTTCTTATCTAGTTGAGTTTGCTTTAAATTAAGCTAGTAGATTAAACCAATAACTTATAGGTCTCTGCCACTTGTTAGTGGTGAGATTCAATTGATTAAATTTGGCAATCTTTGATTATCTACTCTCAACTTTTAAAGCGATTTCTAAGAAAGCTTGTACCCTCTAAGGTGGGCAAACTAACTTTCAACTTAGCAGGGCACTGAAAATTTAATTTGACCCACCCTACTTTTTTGAGTACTTTACTTTTCTAAAAATACCCTAATTAACTACTTAGTTCGTTAAATTTTTTAAGAAACCTGCTGCTTGTTCTTTTACTGTAGTTGCATCGCTAGCGTCTTCACGAGAAATCATCTTGTCTTTGTCTGCGCTACCTTGGACTGCGTTTAATCCACCTTGAGCTTCTTTGGTAATTTCTTCCATTCCTCGTGGGTTAGAACTAGCTACATCGTCTGTTTTAGCCTGAATTTTATTTAAGCTTGCTTCACCATCACTAGGTTTACTAGTAGCTGCTTGAGCAGGATAAACACTAGAGATAAACAATAAACCGCATACCATAGCTGTCAATACTAATCGGAAAGAAGATTTTAACCAATTGTTTAACTTAGTTAGAAACATATGTTCACCTCAATAAATTTTTAACTTAGTTAATTAGTAGCAATTAATACAATAGAAGAGCATCTAACTAAAGAAATAGATTCTTTTAAATTCGTAAAAAAGAGTTCGACTATCAATGTTCACTGTAGCTTTATTGATTTTTAGAGCATAATATGATTATTATTTTATCTCGCCAATAAGATCTATCTCTAGATAGAAATTTATTAATAAGTAACTGCATAATGAGGTCAAAGCATATCTTATTTGGGGAGCAAAATCTTCTTACAGTAAAAAAAAAATCATATTATTATATCTTTTGACAGAAGATATAGAAATTGCCTAATCAAATCTTCAATGTCGAATTATTAATACACTAAAGATGTCAGACAAAATAAACTAGAATCTATCAGCAGCCATATAGGAGTTTATATCGAAATACAGATAATAATTAGAAAAATAATAGTTTTCAATAAAGAAAGAATTAAGAGAAAATAAATAATTATGGATAATCAGACAAACAATAAAGTACACAGAACTGCTAATAAAGGTGATGTAATCGATAATTCTAAATCTTTAGAAGAAAAAAAAGAGCAAATTGCTGTTGATAGCTGGGATATTGCTGGTCACGTTAAAGTACCTGCCTATTTTCCAGTAGAAGACGAAAATGGTGACGAAAAAGTCTTGCATCATGTTAAAGATGCAGAAGAAATATCTGACGTGATTCGTCAAGCAAGAACTGATGAAAATGGCGATCGCCAGTGGTAGTAAATCAGTATTAACCTAATTAGCAAACAGTAATTGGCAAATAAAATAGTAGCTGATTACTGTTTTCCTTCTTGTTATTTTAAGCTTATCTAATGTTAATAGTTCCTCCTAAGGATTTATATCCTGTGAGAGATGTAATTAAGAGCTAACATTCATAGAATCAAGTAATCGTAAGATTTTTATTCTTAGATCTTGAGTTACTGATTACTTATCTAATAAACATCACAAATATATATTGCGCTCAGATTTCGCTAAAACTATACGAGACTTTCGTTAGTTGCCGTCGCAATCTTGCCATAACCAAAGCACATACACAATAGATACTTTCAGACTTACAAAAAATAAAACGAGGAGTTTTTTATGAACTTAACTAAATTAACAACAACTACTATACTTACTCTTACTTTAGCTTTACCCACTGGCGTTGCTTTCGCTCAACAACAAGAAGAAACTGTAGAGCAAAATTTGAATCAAGCCGAACAAAATATGGATAGTGTTGGCGAAAACCTTAAGGATGCGGGAGAAGCCTTGGGTAATAGTATCCAAAATACTGGTGAAGCAGCAGGACAAGGTTTGGAAAATACTGGTGAAGCCATAGGAGAAGGATTAGATAACGCTGGAGATGCGATCGAACGCAACTACGAACAAGCCGAGGAACAGGTTCAAAGAACTGCTGCTGAAGCAGAAGAACAAATTAATCAAGCTGCTGAAGCAGCAGAAGCTCAAATTGCCGAAGCAGCAGAAGCAATTAATAATCGCTCTAACTGGGGATGGTTAGGTTTACTCGGTTTACTCGGTTTATTTGGTTTAGCTGGTAAAACCAAAAAAGAGGTTATTGTAGAAAGACGCGAAACTACTCCCCTCGATGGTACTACCGCACGTAGATAGGTAATT
>JASJDI010000042.1 GCA_030065155.1 Xenococcaceae cyanobacterium MO_188.B29 | reverse complement strand
CCAATTCCGAATTCGATAGCTCGTCTTGGTCTCTTTTTCTGACATGGTTCAGAAGGGTTGGTTGAATTACTCTCTCTAATTATCTCAGCTAACTCATAGTTTTTATGCAACAATGCCGAGTATTACTATAAACTTGTTGTCCCTTGGGGGCAGAAATGGTGAGTTGGAAAGGGATTTTAAAAATAGGTTCATCAAACAGGGGAAATGCTCGTCTTGCATCCGTAAATTCAAATTGACTGAATAGATAAGGAGTCCCCTGCTCGATGGTTTTGTATAGTCCTACCGCTTGACGATTATAAGGCCCTTCAAATTCTAATTCTAGTTGATATTCCCCTGGCGCAATGGTTTTCTTAGTCGAAGCAGACTGGATTCCCTCGCCTAAAACTTCAACTCTCAAGGGAATACGCTGATTATATTTAACTAGATGGGCAGATGTTACCCTAATATCTACTGCGTTGAACCTGATTGCATTTGTTGCTTTTTTAACCTTAATTGCTATATTGGTTTTCCCGCTAAAGTCCTCTTGACTCGGATCGAGTTTGAGAAAAACATTTTGTTGCCTCGGAATCACCTTATCCCCTAAACGGTATTTCTGCACCTGGTTGGAGCTATCAATATTCTCTTTAGCGTCAGCATCATTTTTCTGCTGTTCGCGCTTCCCAATAGTATTCTGTTCTGTTACCAGAGCTTTATTATTTGGGTAGTATTTTTGACCATTAGCAAGATCATTGCTGGACAGGATTAAGAGTCCTAAAATAAGCTTCTGAATGGAAGAAAACCTGGTTTTTTTCAACATTCACTTTCTCCTTTTAGTACATCCGCTCTAGAAAAAGAAACACCAATCTCCTCTGCCAGTTCGGTAATAGTTAATCCGTCAGGAGCGATCGCCAAATGTTTGGTGGACAGTTTCTCCCACCAAGCGGAAACGGTTGAATAACAAATGTAGAGATAAATCGGGAATAAATAGGGAATAAATCGGGTTGTGTGTCAAAAATTTAACTAGAGAGAAAAACTCTTCACATAAATCTTTTTGGAGAAAGAATGCCAGGTTTGACCTCAATACTGTTCGGATAAGCCTGAAAACTTAATGGAATTAGGAAGTGTGGGAAGTAATTTCTCCCTCTCTTGGTGCGCGTTCGTGATAGCGAGGAAACCTCGCCAGGGTCGCACCGCTTGTCTCCCGTATCTCCCTTGTCTTCCCTCTCTCTGTCTCAATAGACAACCTTATTAACCGAACAGTATTGATTCACGATCGCCATGCCACCATGAGAGAATAAGGATCGATCTCTTGATTATTTGCCATAACATTGTCGGGAAAAGTAACGAACGCACCTATATCTGCTTCTGTTATCTTGGCAAGCTGATGGATAAAGTTCTGAAATATCGATTCGACTAATACTAGACAGCCATAGAGCATAATTTCTGGGGTGGCTGATAAGGCATTTTTCCACTGCTGTAAATCATCTATATATGCCTCGATGGTATGAATATTTAGCTGAGTTAAACCTAGGTTTATACTGCCTTCGTTGCCTTGTGCCGTAGTAATTATTTGCAGACTGTTAATATTACGACGTTCCGCTAAGATTTCGGTAATTTGTTTGATCCCATCCCTATTAGAGTCAATTAAGATCAATTCAGTTTCTAAATTTAGATTTGCTATGAAATTTTGATTTTTAACCACTTCAGCATCGACAAAAGCGATCGATCGACGATTTTGGCGGTAAGTATTAGTTTGGTAATTCATCTTTTTTTGGGCTAACGAGTCGATTCTCTTTGCTAGTAGAATTGTTCTTGCTGCTGTCTCCTCAATACTTCAAAGCCAATTCGATTACAAAAAGCACCAAAACTTTCCTTCAATTCACGATTGGCTTGAAAATAGACGAATATCGGTTCTAAAAAAGCTTCTAAATTTTCCATTTTTAGTTTTTGCACATAAGGTTGAGCGAGTTTAGTACCATCTGGGGTTCCTCCAAGCCATACTTGATAAGTTTCTGGCGCACTACCTACAAAGCCTAATTCTGCTAAATAAGGACGAACGCAACCATTAGGACAGCCTGTCATGCGAATTACTAACTCCTCGTCAGCCATGTCTAGCTTTTTAAGTAATGAGTGAATTCGTTGTAAAACTCCAGGTAATGCTCTTTCGGATTCGGTAATTGCTAAACCACAGGTAGGTAATGCAGGACAAGCCATACTATAGCGATTTAAACCATCGAGTTGTTCGGGATTGGTAGTAACTCCATGAGCTTCAAGAATCGCCGTAATTTCTGATTTTTGCGATCGCTCTATTTCGTAAAGAATAATATTGTGATTGGGAGTTAAGCGCAGTGGTAAATTGACATGTTCGACAATCTTCCTTAAGGCAGTTTTTAACTTCAGGTTATCTTTATCTTGAACCCTGCCATTCTCAACAGGGATACCCAGAAACAGTTTGCCATCTCCTTGTTCGTGCCAACCTAAAAAGTCTTGATATTTCCATGGTGGTAGTTCTTGAAATGGTTGCAAAACTTTACCAAAATAAGATTCGACTTTGGTTTTAAATTTATCAATTCCCCACTCATGAATTAGGTATTTCATCCTAGCATGAAGTCGATTAGAGCGATCGCCATAATCTCTTTGAATCGCACCAATGGCTTTTAGTAGCTTGTAAATATCATTTTTGGCTACATAACCCAGAGGATCGGACAAACGAGCAAAAGTTTCTTCTTTATTATGGGTGCGACCCATACCCCCACCAGTCAAGACATTAAATCCTTCTAGCTTGTTATCTTGATTGGTAATGACTACTAAACTTAGATCATGGGTATAAACATCAACAGAGTTATCTCCTGGGACAGTTACGCAACACTTAAACTTTCTCGGTAGATAGTTTGTACCATAAAGAGGTTCGACACTATCAGTAAATATCTCAGCATTAAGATCTTGCTGTCGCGCTGCTTTTTGTTCGGGAGTTTCTTCAGCACTAATTATCTTTTCGCCATCGAGCCAAATTTCATAGTAAGCACCAGTTTGGGGCGTAAACAAATTAGCAACTTTATTCCCATATTCCCAAGCATATTTATATTCTGGACGATTCTTAAAAGGCGCAGGTGGAGCCATGACATTGCGGTTAAGATCGCCACAAGCACCCAAGGTTGAACCCATGCTGCGGATAATATCAGCAATGACTGTTTTCAAATCTTGCTTGAGGATGCCATGCATTTGAAATGCTTGACGGCTAGTAGCTCTAAGAGTTTGATTACCATATACTTCTGATAAACGATCTAAAGCTAGATAAAATTGGGGCGGAACAAATCCCCCTGGGGTACGAGTTCGTAACATCATTTGATAGTCTTTCTCTTGACCTTTGACACGGTTATCTCGATTATCTTGTTGGTAAGAACCGTGAAATTTAAGAATTTGCAGAGCAGCTTCGCTAAAGTGGTTTGTATCTTGTAAAAGCTCTGTTGCGAGAGGTTCGCGCAGAAAATTACTATTGGCTTTAATTTTTTCTATTCTGGAAGGCTTTCTTTTAGTGGACTTTAGAGAGTTCGCCATCTTCTTTACCAATAAACGACAGCTAAGTAGATCGATCTAATTATTTGTAGGATGAGTAGAGCGATAGCAAAACCCATCTATTACCTATGGCTGTTGGGTTTTATTCTTCAACCCAACCTACAAAATATTGTATGTTTAATTAAGTGGAGCTACTTAGAATGGGATTTAAGATTATTAAAAATGAATTCTGTTCAAGCTTATCGGTACTGAAGGAGTTAAGGTAACTCCTGATTTTATGAGTATTTTGAAGAACATTCTCAAGACAATTTTTCAAGTCGAGGATATTGCCTACAATCCAGATAGAGCAAGCTTTAACTCCAAAAAATCAAGCAAAGTACAGCAGCAATAATAAAAAAATACCTATTGATTTGAATAGGAAAGATAAATATATTGAAGTGATTTCGAGCGCACTAATAGCAATACCTATTAATTTTGCCAGGTATAATTTTCTAGTTTTATCGTCGGTTTACGAGCATTGATTCAGATTCTAGAATGAAATGAAATGCGATCGAGATCAACATTGTTGGTGATTAAAATGCAAAACAAAATTGTGACTAACCCCAATACACAATTAATTTTTCTAGTTCTTGGTCTTCCCATTGTCGGTCTGATTTACTGTGGATTAGGCATAGCAGCAATGGCTTCTTTTGCCATTATTAGAGAATACGCTTTAATTTCTGGGTTACTTTTTATTCTCATCCCCTTCATTATTGCTGCCTCAATATGGATTAGAGCTTCGGCTAAAGCTTATAGAAGATAGTAATTAAACCTAAGCAAACAATATGATTGTTACTCATAACCAAGAAAAGAAAAAAAGGATTTTGACTGCACCTCCATCAACCTTATCCTTATCCACTACTACAACCAACATTCCCTCAACAGTAATCAGTGTTGAAGTAGCTGAAGATGAATCAGTAGAGTGGATTTGGACAATTTATCCTAATGGTCAAACAGTAGTCACAGGCTACAACATTATTAAAAATAGTTAAATAGACTACGTTTTTAAAGTTGGTTCGTAGCTAAGAGCTATTAGCTCTTAGCTTTTTTACTATTGTGGTCTACTCATTTGAAAAGCGCAGTAAGATTATTTGTTCGATCAATTAATTCAAGTCAAATCAAGAGAAAAGGTACAATTAAACTATGAAATCTATTAACAGAATTAACAATCAAAGTCAATGGTGCAATTTTTACTTACTTGGCTAGCAAGTGCTATCTCGTTGTTAATTACAGCTTGGGTTGTACCTGGGTTAACGATTACCGGTTTTACTGCTGCTGCTGTAGGGGCAATAGTGTTGGGATTGGTAAATGCGATCATTAAACCAATCTTAATTTTGTTTACTTTACCTTTAACGATTTTAACTTTAGGACTATTTTTGTTAGTAGTCAACGCGATCGCTCTTGGTTTGGTAGGTTATCTTACTCCTGGTTTTACCGTGGGTGGTTTCTTTCCTGCTATTTTTGGCTCGATCGTCCTTTCTTTTGTATCGGGTTTAGTTAATCAGTTTTTCCCCATAGATGAACAACAGGATTATTAAACAAAGCTCTTAGCTATTAGCCTTTAGCTCTTAGCTAGCAATAGACTATTTATTCAGATAATATATAACTCCCTACTTACTACTCCCTACTCCCTACTCCCTACTCCCTACTCCCTACTTATTACTTGCTACTTACGCCTAGTAAGACTAGCTATTGGTTATTTTGTTGCTCAAAACCTAAATATCCTCTAGGAGTGATCATCCAGTTAGCATAATTACGGGTGTTACTATTGCCGATAACAACTGTTGTGATCATATCGATCGAACTATCTAACATCTTTTCCAGGGTAGTAAGATGAATTTGTTCGTCTTGACGATAAGCAGAATGAACAATGGCAACAGGGGTATGGGGATGACGATGTTGTAAAAAGATTTGTTGGGCAATAATAATTTGTTGGGTGCGTTTTTGCGATCGAGGATTATAAATTGCGGTGACAAAATCGCCCATGGCAGCAGCTTGTAAACGTTTCTCAATTACTTCCCAGGGAGTTAATAAATCACTTAAACTAATAGCACAAAAGTCGTGCATTAAAGGCGCACCGACTCTAGCAGCAGCAGCTTGGATGGCGGAAATACCGGGGAATACTTCTACTTGGGGAGTTTTACCATCCCAATTATTTGTTTGTAATTCTTCCAAAACTAAACCAGCCATGCCATAGATACCGCAGTCACCAGAGGAAACTACAGCGACAGTTAAACCCCACTCGGCTAATTCTATTGCTCTTTGTGCCCTTTGTCTTTCTTGAGTGATGGGTAAAGATTCAATAATTTGTCCTGGGCGAAATAGAGTTTTGATTAAATTAGTGTAGAGAGAATATCCAATAACTGCATCCGCTTCGGTGATAGCAGTTTTAGCAGCAGGAGTTATTTGCTCAAGGCTACCAGGACCGATACCAACTAGATATAATTTACCAGTACGCCCTGTATATTCTAGTTCAGATTGGGCGATCGCAACTGTTACCGCACCTGGTTCATGGTCTAGTTTAAATATTTGTTTAGAGACTAGTAAAACATCAGTTAAAAAACAATTTTTATTTTTAACCAAGGCTGTTCCCTGTTCCCTTTTCCCTGTTCCCTCTTTACTTGCTAATATTGCTGCTGCTTCTGCCACACTAGGAGTACCCACTTCTTGGTTAACCACAGCAGAGGGAGTTGGCACTTCAACTTGCTTCAATGCTTCAGCCGAGAAAGTTTTTAAAGGTAAATTCCAACTCTTACATAGTTCTAAAATACCTTTTTCGTCAGCTTTAAGATCGATCGTCGCAATTCCTGCGATCGCTTCTGTTGCTAGATGATATTTTTGACAAGTAGTGGTTATGGCTGTCTCAATTAATTTTTTAGATGTTCCTCGTTCACAACCAATTCCTAACCACAATACTCTGGGATGCCATTGGACTTTGGGTAAATTTGAGTCAGGATTAAACTTTCTTTTAGTAGGACTAATCCAAATGCGGGCTTTAGGTGTAATAGATTCTTGAGATTCAGGAAAACCAAAATAAAAAGAGTGTTGATCTGGTAAATGTTCTTGCCAGAGAGTTGAACCTACTTCTTGAATTACCTGTACCGTTTCTCTACGGGAAATTGCACCCATTACCCTAGTCCAATTTCCTTCTCCTTTGCGCCAACCATAGGGAACACCCAGTATATCGATCGCGGGTAAATTTAAACCACAAGATGCCCCTGTAATTATCGGTGTTGCTCCGATTTGTTGAGCAATTAATTGAGTCAGTTTATCCGCACCACCTTGATGTCCGCTACAAAGACTAATCACAAAACGTCCTTCCGCATCAATTACTATCACAGCAGGATCGCGAGATTTATCTTTCAGTAAAGGAGCAATCAGACGAACTACTGCCCCTGTAGCCAAACAAAAAATAAAAGCTTGATATTTATCCCAGATCGAAATTAAGTGTTTTCTGGTAGACTCATGATATATGTGGGCTTCTTCAGACCAATTTACAGATTTTGGTAAATATAGAGTTGCTTTAATACTTTTAGATAAAGGTTGCAGAATTTTAGCAGCTTGAGGAGTAGTCGCGATCGCTGCGATCAGTTGGAATTGAGAAAAACAAGAATTATTCACAGGGTATTAAAATACAGGAGTCACAGAAGTACAGAATATTATAGGCTGATGCTGAACTTCTGAACTTCTCAATTCTGAACTTCTAAAAACAATGATGTTAATCAACGATAAATTATCTATCAATTCAGGAAAATTTTCCCAAGAAGATAAAATACTGATATTAACTGGTGCAGACTGGGAGTACTACGAAAAATTAGATGCTCCAGAATATAACTCTTATTTAATTTCTTTTCTAAACGGAGAAATAACCATAGTGTCACCAGGAAGAAATCATGAAAGAATAGCAGATATGATTCGAGATATTATCACTGGCTACTGTCGAAAATTCAATATTCGTTATTATACTTTTAACAGTACTAGACTCAAAGAAGAAGGCAAGGAAGGCAAAGAGCCTGATGTAGCTTATGCTTTTAACTCAGACAAAACTAAGCCAGATTTAGCAGTAGAAGTTAATTTCTCTAGTGGTAGTCTCAACGATTTAACTAAATATCAATACCTCAAGATTGAAGAAGTCTGGATATGGCAGCATAAAGAAATAAAATTTTATTTATTACAAGAAAATAAATATGTAGAGATAGATGAAAGTGTCACTCTTAAAGGTATTAAATCGAGTATTTTAATTAACTATATTAATCGCAGTTTTAAGGAGAGTCCTTTAGATATTGAAAGAGAATTTTTTAAAGAGTTTAAACAATAATTTTATGTTTTAATAATACTACTGAACTTCTGAACTTCCCAATTCTGAACTTCTAAAAAACCCAATGTCATCATCAAAACAAATTGCCGTTGCTTTCCAAGATGTCAGTTACCAAGTAAAAGAAAAAACACTGTTATCTCAGCTTAATTTAGCGATCGAGCAAGGAGAGGCTTTAGTTTTATTAGGGCGTAGTGGGAGCGGAAAAACAACCACCCTGAAGCTAGTTAATAATTTACTTACCCCCACAGCAGGAACAGTAACGGTAGAGGGCAAAAAAACAACCGAGTGGAAAGAAATTAGACTTAGGCGCAATATTGGCTACGTTATCCAAGAAATTGGCTTATTTCCTCACTTTAGCGTTGCCAAAAACGTTGGACTTGTACCTAGTTTGCTAGGTTGGAAAGCAAATGAAGTACGATCGCGAGTGTATGAGTTGTTACATTTAGTAGGGCTAGAGCCAGAACAATTTGCTCAACGCTATCCTGACAGTCTTTCTGGGGGACAAAAACAGCGAGTAGGGATTGCTAGAGCCTTGGCAGCAGATCCCCCTATCTTACTCATGGATGAACCGTTCGGCGCACTCGATCCCATTACTCGTTTGGAGTTACAACAACAGTTTCAACATTTACAAGAGCAATTGGGTAAAACCGTTATATTTGTTACTCATGATATTCAAGAAGCTTTTTTTCTAGCTACGAGAATTGGTTTGATGTCCGCTGGTAAATTAGTAGAATTGGCAAAACCAAAAGAGTTTGTCAAATCCGAACATCCAGAAGCCAAACGTTTTTTGGCTTGTTTGGATACCTTTAAGTCTTTTGAACAGATGAACTAGACTGCGCTATATAGATACCAGATAAAACTAAAATAAAAGCGATCGCATTAAGCCATCCAAGACTTTCAGCAAAAATTAGCCAGGCTAAAATAGCAGTGGTAATAGGAGTCAAGAGCAAAACGATCGCCACAAAACTAGACGAAAATTTACTCAGACTATAAGCTAATAACCCTTGTCCACAAACCTGGGAAACAAATGCTAAAGCAATTACTAAGATCCAACCTAACCAAGAAGTAGGAAAAAGAGAATCTCCTGTAAACGCAGCAATAGGTAACATCACAAGAGTACCAAAAGAGCAACGCCAAAATAAGATAGTAGTAGCACTTCGGTGTAATCTCAAATCTTCAACTGCTAAAAGATAGATCGCATAAAAGAAAGCGGATAATAAAGCAGTAGCGTCCCCCAAAAAGTTATCATTACTTACTTGTAAATCATCCCAACCTATTGCTACAGCACCAACTATAGCGATTAACATTCCCCAACAAAATTGTCGATCAAACTTTTGTTTAAGAATTAACCAACCACATAAACTCGTAAATAAAGGGGTTAAATTCCGCAACACTGTAGAGTTAGCCACACTAGTTTGACTTAAAGACCAAGCCCAAAACAGTATAGAAGCAGTGGCACTAACTACCATTAATAATATTAACCAAAGTTCACGCTTAGTATAAGTTTTTAAGTTGTTTTCATGAATTTTTTGATTAATCTCATTTGGGGAAGATAATTTTACTTTACTAGTTTTTTGAGATACCCCTAAAATTATAGTGGCAATCCAAAGACGATTAAAAACTACAGCATTAGAGCTAATTTCTGTTTCACCTAATTTAAAGAAAATAGCTGTAAAAGATAACGCCAATAAAGCAAGAAAAAGTGATATGGAAGGTGCATAGTTCTTGAATAAATTCTCAACATTAACTATGCTGTCCGACTTTGTCAAAACGATAGCATTTGACCGGGGAACACTGTTCACCGCAGGCTTCATCGTTTCACGTCGGTGAAACGATGACTTAAATTTTTGAATGAGGAGCAGCTTTCTCTGTAACCAAGAAAAGCTCAAGGATTTATGAATGTAAAAGGATGACATTTACCACCAAACATACTAGTGATTTAAAATCGATCATACAGATAGACTGCACATTAATCACCATACTTGAGTTAGATAAATTGTCGCTAAATATACTAACTTTCTTTAGTTTAATGTTAAATTTATTAAACTAAAGAGAGATTTTTTTTAAACAAATAATAATTAAGATGAAAGACTTATTAAAATAACTAAAATATTGTTTCCATTTCTCTAATACTTAAGCTTAAATATAAAAAGTACTTTCGCCTCATTGGTTCTGACTAGAAAATTTAAGCTAATTGTATTAATCCTTTAAACTTATGATATCTGTTGCGAACAATCTTCCCCATAAGACTGCCCATGCTGCATCTGCATCGATAGTAGAGAATGATGAAACTAATCCCTTAAAAACGGCTCAGGGTGTATACGTAACTATTCATGGTCACTTTTATCAACCACCACGGGAAAACCCTTATTTAGATACGATCGAGCGTCAACCTAGTGCTAATCCCTACCATGATTGGAATGAACGCATCCATTATGAATGCTATCGTCCTAATGCTTTTGCCAGAATTCTTAATCACCATGAAGAATTAATTGGGATCGTTAATAACTTTGAGTATCTCAGTTTTAATATCGGTGCAACCTTAATGTCCTGGTTGGAACAATACGATCCCGAAGTTTACCAGCGCATTATTGAAGCAGATAGAAATAGTTGTGAAAGATTAAATGGACATGGCAACGCGATCGCCCAAGTCTATAATCATATTATTCTGCCCTTAGCCAACGAAAGAGACAAATATACCCAAATTCGTTGGGGTAAAGCTGATTTTCGTTCCCGCTTCCACAGAGAGCCAGAAGGGATGTGGCTCGCAGAAACTGCCGTAGACTATTCCACCTTAAAAGCTCTTATTGATGAGGATATTCGCTTTATTATTCTTGCTCCCTCTCAAGCAGAAAGATGTCGTCCTTTACCTACAGACAACGATCCCCAACCGGAATGGCATGAAGTAGGCGGTAGTCAGATCGATCCCACTCGTCCCTATCGCTGTTTTATCGAAGATGGTCGCTATATCGATATCTTTTTCTACGATGGCCCTATTTCCCGTGATATGGGTTTTAGTGATATTCTTAGTACTGGAGACAACTTTATTGCTAGGATAGGACAAGCCATACGGGGCGATAACCGTAAGTCTCAATTAATTAATGTAGCGACAGACGGAGAAACCTTCGGTCATCATAAAGGAGGCACAGAAAAATGCCTAGCTTATGTTTTTACCCAAGAATTTCTCTCTAGAGGTTGGACAGTCACTAATTATGCTCATTATCTAAGTATTAGACAACCTAGCTGGGAAGTAGTCCTCAAGCCAGTAACAGCGTGGAGTTGTTCTCATGGTGTCGATCGTTGGCAAGAAGATTGTGGCTGTGGTGGAGGTGGCGTATGGAACCAAAAATGGCGCAGACCCCTAAGAGACGCTCTTGACTGGCTGCGAGATAAACTAGCAGAGGTTTATGTAGACGAAGCTAGCAAGTTATTCCACGATCCCTGGCAAGCAAGAGAAGAATACATTCAGGTTATCCGAGATCGTTCTCCCGACAAAGTTCAACATTTTTTTACAATTCATCAATGCCGTCAACTAACTTCCGCAGAAAAAATAGATGCTTTACGGCTCTTAGAAATGCAACGGCATACTCTGTTGATGTACACTAGCTGCGGTTGGTTTTTTGAAGAAATATCTCGTCCAGAAGGAACTCAAATTCTTCGTTATGCTGCTCGTGCTTTAGAATTAGCAGGAGAAGTAGCAGGGGTACATTGGCGACAAGAATTTGTCCAAAGGTTAGCAAAAGCTCCTAGCAATGTAGAGGTATTTGGTAATGGCGCAGGAGTATACCATCAATTAGTAGCTCCTGCCCAGATCAATTTTCATCAGGTAGCTGCTCACTACGCTATTAGTTCTCTATTTACTAATTATCCTCAAAGAGAAAGAGTTTATTGTTACGCTGCGGAGAGATTAGACTATCAGAAACAACAGTTAGGGGTACTTACCTTAGCAGTAGGACAAGTCCGTTTAACTTCAGAAATTACCTGGGAATCTCATCATTTTGTTTTTGCTGTCTTACACTTGGGTGGTTGGGATTTCCATTGTTGTATTCAGCCTTTTAGTGGTCGTCTAGCTTACACAGAAGTCAAACAGCAGTTATTTGCTACCCTCGAACAAGCTAGTGCTGCTCAAACTATTATGGCAATGAATCAACTATTGAGCGATCGATTCTTCAGTTTGCAACATTTGTTTGCCGAAGAAAGACATCGAATTATGCAGCAATTAACAGCTAAAACGAAAAAGCGTCTAGACCAGCTTTATACTCAAGTTTATCGAGAAAATTACAGTATTTTAGCTGCTTTTCAACGAGAAGAATTACCAGTTCCCCAAGAATTGCAAGTAGCAGCCGACATAGCTTTGTCTCATCGTTGCTTATTATCCATTTCTGCTTTAGAACAATCGATCGAAAACTTAACAGAAATAGATAATCATTTAACTGAGCTTAAGGGGATCGCTGCCGAAGCTAAACAACTGCAATGTCAACTCACTATTCCTGAAGGCAAGAAAACTTTAGAGCAAATTATTCTGCGTTTGTTGTGGCGAGTCTTGTATGACGGCGATCCTTCTTTATTAGAACAAGATGTAAACAGACTAGAAACTATTATCGATCTTGGTTATCAATTGAATTTAGGTTTATTCCTCGATCGCGCTCAAGAAGTTTATTTCCGTTGCCTACACCAAAAAATTATACCTGATTGTTTTGAGAATAATTCAGTTACTAGTTGCCGTTGGGACTTATCTCAAATTCGTCCTTTACTCAAATTAGGACAAAAACTCGCGATCGATGTTCGTGCTTGGCTAACATAATACTCTTGATTTGGTTTGATCTGTCTTTTTCTTCTGTATCTTTAGTTTAGAATCCATGTCAATAAATCTATCGATATGGATTCTATTATTGCGTCAATATTGGGGAGCAGGTCAGTTTTGTTAGAACAAGTGAACTAAATAAGGAAAAGGGAAGAAAGCAACGTTAAAATCAGGTGTGGTCAGAAGAGGAATATGAAAATGCAGCTAAGATGTGGAACGTTATACAGGAATGATTTCTTTGTCACATAAACGCACTTGAAATACTCGTTGTCAATTGTCCATTCAACAAAACCAATTAACTTTCTTAACCTGAATTGACTTTAAAACCCTGATTCCCAAACAGAAATAAGAACTCTATCCTTAGCATCGCGCTGAACTTTGCCTTCTAGATTACCTACTTTAAAGAAACTAAATTCAGTTTGGCGAGAATATACCCTTCTGAGTTTTTCTTTAACTCCAGCAGGAGCATTACCTCCTAAAAGGTCAGCTAGAGTATTTTGCATTGCTCCTAAGCTAACTGATTGATTCAAGGCTATGTCAGTTTGACGAATTTTACCATTACTATCAGAGCGATAGCTTAAATGGACTTGATTAGAGCCAACATTGTGATAAGTTAAAGTGTTTCCTGTACCAGTTCTTTCTTTTCTTTGAGTGGTTGGTTTACCTAAGGTACTGACAAGCTGACTTTCTGATGTGCCGGTAGTAATAATTGGTACATTTAGTTCTGGTTGAGGAACGGGTTTCGGTGTGGGTGGAGTATCGATAACAACTTCAGGAACTTCTATTTCTGATTCTGGATTAGTTTCTTCTGGATCGATCTCTTCTTCTGGATTTTCGGCTTCTTCGTCTAACTCTTCAGGTAATTCTGCTAATTCTTCTGGATTTTCTGATTCTTCTGGCTTATTAATTTTAGGAAGATTAATACGAATAGGATTAGGCTGCTCTATCTTAACTTGGGGAGAAGGTAATGGGCGAGAATTCCACCAGTTAGATAACAGAGAAAATCCAGCAGCAAATGCACCTATACTGAGTCCTGTCGCAATAAAGAGAAACAAGAAAATTTTAACAAACCAATTACTTTGTTTAGTATTAGGATCATCGTAAACAACGGTATGATGTTTACCTGATTGAGAAACATCGCCAGGTTGAGAAGGTATATTTCCTGGAGCAACCCTCATGGTTACCCCTGTTAGCTTAGTTACTGGAGAAGAAGATTCTAGTGCTGCTAACATCTCTCTAGCAGAGGAAAAGCGATCGCGAGGATGAAAACGGATTGCTTTATCTAAGATAGCAGCTAATTTAGGATCTAGATTGGGAATGTGTTTTTGCCAGATTATTTCTCCTGTACGAGGGTCCGCTTCTAAATCTTGAGGAGATTTTCCTGATAGTAAAAAGATGGCGGTTAATCCTAAACTATATAAGTCACTAGAATAGGCTGGACGACCAGCAGCTTGTTCTGAAGGCATATAGCCAGGAGTACCAATAGACACAGAAAACGCGCTACTTTGCTTGGGGCTAACTACTGTAGCCATAGCTTCTTTCACTGCACCAAAATCAATTAAAACAGGAATCAGATTGCGATCGCGTAAAATAATATTCTCTGGTTTAATATCTCGATGGATAATTCGACGCTCATGAATGTAATCTAGTACAGGTAGAAGCTCAACTAAAATACCTATTACTTGCTCAGCATTTAGATTTCCCGTACTTGACCATTTTTCGGCTAAGGTTTGTCCTTCAATCCATTCTTGAACTAAGTAAAACTTGTCTTCTTCAGAAAAATAGGCATAAAGTCGAGGAATTTGGTTATGCCCTTCGCCTAACTCTTCTAAAATCGCTGCTTCCCGTTGAAATCTTTCTTTCATCCACAAAGGAATACGCGGTTGTTCGACAACTGGTTTAAGCTGCTTAATTACGCACTTTCTTCCCGAAGGCATATGGGTATCTTCAGCGAGATAAGTCTCTCCAAATCCTCCTCGTCCTAGAGTTTCTAAAATACGATAGCGTTTATTTAGTAGTGCAGCTTTCATACAGTTGTTAGTTGTTAGTTGTTAGTCGTTAGTTGTTAGTGAATCATTGCTTTCTAGGGAGTTTCCGCCATAAACCAATGATGAACCCTTAGGGTTATTAGTTTTTAGTCACTAATCTCTAATTACCAGTTTCTAATTCCTATTTTAAATCCAATAAACCTTGCTCTTTGATTTTGGGGTTAAAACGCATATCCATATTGACTCCCCGTAAGTTTAATTGTTCCTTAATAGTTTCTTCTACTCTTCTAGCTATTTTCTTTAGAATTTTAATTCGTCCTAACTCATCACTTTTCTGATACTGTGCCTTTTCTTCTTCTGTCATAGTGAGCTTAGCATCTATTGGTTGTGTCCAAATTTTCTCTTCTTCTCCGTTACCTGAAGGAGTAACACCGTTTTCTTCAATCCAAGCTTGTTTGATTGATTCTAAAATTGAGCGGGTAGGACGATCGATCGTTTCTATTTTTAGCCAATAACAAGCTTCTGGTTTCCTCACTAAATGTTGTTTTAGACTAAGATAGATATCGCGGGAGTAGCCGACAAATTGTAATTGGCGATCGCGATCAAAAATAGCATACACACCAATTTTCTTTTGAGTATCTTCACCCACAGAACCATTATCATCTAGATAAGATAAATAGTCTAAGCTAGCTAGTGTAGGCAGTTCTGATTGTGTAGTCATTGTAATTAGGAATTAAAAATTTCACAGATATTATAGGTGATTACCTCTGTCCAAAAGCTGTAGATAAAGCGATTGTAGTGTTTGCTAAAAAAATACTGTATTATATTAGTAATCGATTTATTGTTCCTATGCCTTATCAACAGTTAACTGCATCAACAGATAAACCCGTCTTATCCTGGGCAAATCACGAACTAGGGGCTAACGAAACCCAGATGGCAAAAAATGTAGCGTCTTTGCCCTTCGTATACAAACACGTAGCATTAATGCCAGATGTCCATCTAGGTAAAGGAGCGTTAGTTGGTTCAGTCATTGCCACGAAAGATGCTGTTATTCCTGCTGCTGTGGGGGTAGATATTGGTTGTTTTACGGGAGATACGTTAATTCCCTTAGTAGATGGAAAATCTTATCCTATTCAAAAATTAGCTGAACAAAAATCTCAGATTTATATTTATTCCTGTACTTCGACTGGAAAAATTGTAGCAGCAAGTGCGATCGCTCGTCTAACTCGTCGTCAAGCACCTTTAGTCAAAGTCATTCTGGATAATGGCGAGGAAATCAGATGCACTCGTGATCATCAATTCATGTTGAGAGATGGCAATTATCAAGAAGCAGATACGTTAGAGCCTGGTGATTCTTTGATGCCTTTTTATTCAAAAACGGACAAAGATGGGTATACTTTGATTCAACAAAATTATTCTGGTAGATGGCAAAAAGCACAAGAGATTAATGGTAACGCTAGTAATAATATAGTTAAAAGCGATCGCCTCAACTCCAAAAAGACATATAATCACAAAGTTGTAAAAGTGATTCCCTTAACTGAACGTGAAGATGTATATTGTCTGAGTGTTCCAGAATATAATAACTTTGCTCTTAGTGCAGGTGTATTTGTTCATAACTGCGGGATGGCTGCTGTTAAAACTCCATTTAATGGCACTCAACTAGAAGGAAAACTGAAAAAAATTCGCCAAGATATTGAATCCTCTATTCCTGTTGGCTTCAATCAAAATAAAGAAATAGCCAAAGCAGTTACTAACTGGCAAGGTTGGCGAGACTTTAAAGAGTTACATCCAGGCGTAAAGCGTCTAGAAGACAAAGCTATGAAACAAATGGGTTCTCTTGGTGGAGGGAATCACTTTATTGAATTATGTCTAGATACAGAAAATCAGGTTTGGTTAATGCTTCATTCTGGTTCTCGTCATATTGGTAATATGTTGGCGCAGTGTCATATTGCGACAGGGAAAGAACTAGCTAAATTAGCAGATATTAAATTACCAGATCTAGATTTAGCTTATTTTGTGGCAGGAACACCAGAATTTGCAGCTTATTGGCGAGATTTACAATGGGCGCAAAATTATGCTCGTTTTAACCGAGATGTGATGATGGAGCGTTTTAAGCGTATTGTCGAAAAGCACTTGGCTGGAGGAAAACCCACAAAACCTCTAATGTCTGTTAATTGTCATCACAATTATGCCGAAAAAGAAGTTCATTTTGGCGAAGAAGTTTATGTTACCCGTAAAGGTGCTGTCCGTGCCAAAGAAGAAGACTATGGCATTATTCCTGGTTCTATGGGTGCAAAATCTTTTATTGTGAAAGGAAAAGGCAATAGCCATAGCTACTGTTCTTGTAGTCATGGCGCAGGGAGAACTATGTCTCGTACTCAAGCCAAAAAACGTTTTAGCGTAGATGATTTAGTTCAGCAAACTCAGGGTATTGAATGCCGTAAAGACAAAGGTGTCATCGATGAAATTCCTAGTGCGTATAAATCGATCGAAGAGGTAATGAATCAACAAGCTGATTTAGTAGAAGTAGTCGCTACTCTTAAACAAGTAGTTTGTGTTAAAGGTTGATTGAATAGCTATCAGTATTATTTGTAGGGGCAAACAGCCGTTTACCCCTACCTAATCCTTTATTTCTCTCTCAGCACGATCGATCATCGGTAATTTCAATAATACTCCTGCAAAAAACCAATAATAAATATTTACGGGTTCAACAGCTAACGGATAGTAAAAAGTGTTGTAACTAATAAACAAGATAAATAGCCATAAGCAAATTCCTAAACTACGCATAGGTAAATTTTGGATAGAGCAATAAACTTTAAAAGTATAGATAGTAATTAGAGAAACTGCCCCCAAAAAAGCCAGAGTACCTAACCAACCAATTTCATAAAGTAAGCGGGGATAAAAAGTTTCAATGAGTCGAATATCGCCTAATTTGCGGGCAGCACTAGCGGATCTACCTAAACCTTGACCGAGAAGAGGAACACCTTCTCTGATAATCCAATTAAACTGACCAATAATAAATTGCTGTGGTGGACTATAGTTCCAACGAGAAATGATACTGTCTAAAGATGAACCAAATACACCAAAATTATTAGCAATTAAAATACATAAAAAAGTAGCAATTCCCAGTTTATAAGGAAGCCATTTATTATTTCTTTCTGTCGCCCATAAAAGAACAAAAAGGATAATAGGTACAAGTAGTGTAGCTGTTGTTTGACCAGAAATAGCAGTAGCAAAGATAACTAAAGCGATCGAGATAAAACCCAATATACGCCACAGACGAGAAGATTCATAGGCTGTGGCAGCAGCAGTAAAAAAACTATTAGCAATTAAAAACCATGCCCATTGCCAAGGTGCAACAAAAGTTCCTGGTAAACTAATTAATTTAATTTGAGGATTGTAAAGAAGAGAGCCTCCCACAAAACACCTAGCTTGAAGAGTAACTCTTCTAAAAGCTGGTTCAGGTAAATCAATATTACCAGCACAAATCCCTTGAGTTAGCAATAAATACTGTATTAAACATAATCCGCAACAAACCAAACTAATAATCATTTGTAAGCGGAATAAATACTTTAAATCTTGTCGATCGCGAATGAGATAATAACTACAAGCCATTAGCGGAAGATAGCCAACTAATTTTTTTAAGCCAATAATTCCCATTAAAAAAGGTTTTTCTCTACCTGAAGCTGATAGCTGTTGGGGAAAATTAACCAAAAATAGAGTAAGTAGACAAGCTCCTAATAAAAACAAGATAGCAATTACTAAAATCCTCAGATTGCCTCGAAGATTTTTAAGTCCTCTCAACCATGAACCTGATATTAAAATACAGAATAATGCGGGCAAGTAAAAAGCATCTTTAGCTAAATGAAATAGAGCATAATCCTGAGAATAGGATACATGGGCACCTACGGCTCTATAAATTGAAGCTAAAGAATAGCTAACTGTGCCAGCCAAAGGCATATAGATTAGAAATAGCCACAATCCTTTACGGGGATACCGATAAGCAATAGCGATCGCAAATACCATCGCTGCACCAATCAAACTTGCCTGAAGACTGCGAAATAAGACTAAGACAACACTAACACAGAAAGCGATCGCTAGTGTGGAGGCAATAAATATCTCTTGTCGGCTCAAATTCATTTGAGTAATTTGCGTTTGAGAGAACTAGCTTGTAGACAGATATAATTGCCTCCAGCATAGCTTGATTTTTAGTTTTGAGTTAAGGGTTCAGAAGTGCCAAACCTTATTGGAGCAAATCAAGCACAATTTATAACTTTCAAGATTCAGAATTCTATCTGCTTAGCTTTCTTATAGCACAATGAATCACCATAACAATGGTGATTGATACTTCTTGTCAAGATTAACCTTAAAGCTACGTGAATCAACAAAGAAAGTTGTGTTAGATTGGTCGATGTTTTATCCATATACTTGTAATCGCTGTCTATGCTTGTTGAACTAATCCAAGAAGTTTGTCAGCATCCGCCTCAAAGTCCACAACGGCGAAAGGCTATGAATAGGTTACTAATTGAAATTCAAAAGCTTCCCAAATTAGGTAAATCTAACAGTCCTCATCGTTTAGATGCTTTAAATCAAACTTTTGAATATGTTAATCGCAATCTCTGTACTAAATTTGACTATCATCAACCTGCTGTAGAAAAAAGATTTGTGCAATGGTTCAATAAAACTTTTTACTGGCGACTTCATGATTTAAAATATTCTCCTAAAAATAATAAAGTTCAATTTATTAGGTTAGGTAAAGCGATGGGAGAGTATGAAGATAAAACTTTGATGGATTTTTTAACACAAGATGGTTTTAATTCTCCTCATCGCGATGAGATAGATAATTATATAGAAAGATTGGCAAAACAAGAAAAACAAAATATTTCTCTTACAATAGAAAAATATATTATCGAAGACCCTCAAAAAATACTTGGTAATTGCCATCCTAGAAAATACCCTCAAGGAAATTGTCAATTAATAAGTAAAAAGAAATTATTACAAGAACCTCCTAAAAAAATAAGTGCGATCGCGAAAGAATTAAACATAAATTATCAAACTCTTAATTCCCATTGGAAACGTAATTGCTTACCAAAATTACAAAAAATTGCTGAAGACTTAGGATATCGTCATGAATAAAATAGAAAGTAATTTGGTCAATATACCTCTGGGAAGGCAAGCTCATCATCTTGCTAGTTACTTTGCTGCTGAAGCTATGGAGTTGGGTGCAAAATCTACAAAAAAAGATCGGGGCAAACAAGTATATTTGAATACTTTGGCGGTTTACGCTGTTGATAGTTATCTACAATGGCAAGGTTATGAAACTAATAATAGTAAAAGTGATTTTGGGAATGTAATAGTTCGATCGCGCCTAGATGTAGCGGATATATTCATTACAGGTATTGGTAAGTTAGAATGCCGTTTTTTATGGTCAGAAGAAACTAATTTTCTCGTTCCTACGGAAGCTACAGAAGATCGCATTGGTTATGTAGCAGTACAGTTAAATGATGAGTTAGATGAGGCTACTTTACTGGGGTTTTATCCTAGTTTTAATGATTCTCTAACTTCAATAGCTATTGATGATTTACATTCTCTTGATGATTTGATCGATCATCTATACCGTTTGGAATTAGCTAATAATTTGTTTAGTAACGAAAACGATCTAGTCATAACTAAAGTCAAAGAAAAATTAGAGGATGTAGACATTTACGATCTTGTTTTTCAGTTAGAAAGAATTTATCGCCTTGAAGCTGATACAGAAAAACCTTATGCAGTTAAAGATATGCTAGCAGGTAACATTTTCAGTATAGGAAGAGAGAGAGAAACATCAGTAGAAGATGATGATTTTGAATTAATGGAATTAGCAGAAGAGGTAGTAGAAAAATTAAATCAAATTTGGTCTGAAAGTTAGCAATTGACAATTGACAATGGATAATTAAACTTATTTGATGGGATTGGCTTGACTATTAGATTGTTAAATTTATTTTGTGAAACTGTAATTAATCACAGAACTATTGACGTTACCAAGGCTAGATATTCGGGAATTATAAGTTTGTCAACCTTAAATTTGTCTATTAGCCTTGAATAAAGTACTTTGGGAAACCTATTCTAATTTTTTAGAAGAAGTATTAACTGCGATCGCAGATAGTGATGCCGATCCACAAGTCATCTATCCTCTGCTAGAAGCAAATATCGATAAACTTGATGAGGATTTTGCTGAAGTATTATGGTATTGGGCAGAAGATATTTTATTCAAGCTAGAACAAAGAAAGAAAATACCAATTGCTTTAAATCTTGTTTTTCTAAGTCATATAATTAGTGACTTTCCTTTTGGTAATAAATCGCATAATTATCAAATCACTATAATTGGGTTTGAGATTATTCTTAAAATTTTTAATTCTAATGATTTTCCAATAGTATGGGCTGAAAATCAATATAATTTAGGTAATGTATACTATGAATATCATAAACACATTGGTAGTTATCATAAAGAAACTTTAGAAAAGGCTATTCAATGTTATCGATTTGTTTTGTCAATTGATACCTATAATCAATTTCCTGAATTATGGGTTAGTACTCAAAATAATCTTAGTTCTGCATATCAGGATAGAATTAAAGGAGAACGAGCTAATAATCTTGAACTAGCAATCAAATCTTGTAAATCTGCTTTACAAATTTGTAGTCCACAAGTGCTGACTGAACAATGGATTGCTATTCAAATCAATCTAGGTTTAAGTTATATTAATAGAATTAAAGGAGAACGAGTTAATAATCTTGAACTAGCAATTAAATGTTATCAATCTGCTCTTCAAGTATCTAAGTTTGAATTATTTCCTGAAGATTGGGCAAGGATTCAAACTAATTTGGGAATTGCTTATCGTAATCGAATTAGAGGAGAAAGAGTTAATAATCTTGAATTAGCTCTTAATTATCATAAATCTGCTCTAAAAGTTTATACTCGCGAAAAATTTCCTCTCCAGTGGGCAACTATTCAAAATAATTTAGGTCTTGTCTATTGTGAGCGAATTTATAGCAATCGAGCAGACAATATAGAGAAAGCAATTATCATTTTCCAAGCTACATTGAAAATTTATACCTCTGAAATCTATCCCAAAAATTGGGCAGACACTAATCATAAGTTGGGAAATGCTTACTGTTATAGAATTATTGGGAATAAATCAAGCAATATAGAGAAAGCCATTAACTGTTATCAAGCTGCTTTAAAAGTTCGTACCTGTGAATTATTTCCTGAAGATTGGGCGGAAACTCAAAATAGTCTAGGTGGTGCATACAACTATAGAGTGAAGAGAAGTAGAGTAGAAAATTTAAAGCAAGCAATATGTCACTATCAAGCAGCATTAGAAGTATATACTACTGAATCATTTCCTCAAGATTGGGCAATGGTTCAGATGAATCTTGGCAGTACGTATAACCACAAAATTTGTAACAATCAAAATTGTGACTTGAAACAAGCGGTAATTCATAATCGAGCAGCACTAAGGATATTTAATCGTGATGCTTTTCCTCAGCAATGGGCAGACATTCAACAAAATTTAGGCTTAGTTCATGGTAATTTAGGGGAAATAATAAAAGCAATTAATTATTTTCGTTTGGCTTTAGAAATTTACACTCCTGCAAGTAATCCATTCGTATGTTGTAAAGTAGGACAAAACTTGGGCGACGTAGCCTTTACAGCAGGAAGATGGCAAGAAGCGATCGAGGGATATAAAATTGCGATCGCAGCTTTAGAACAATTAAGGGTATGGACTATCGACGATGAAAAACGTCAAAATATGCTGGAAGAAGGTATCGATCTCTATGAGAATATCATTCAGGCATATATCAACAATAAACAACTAGATAAAGCCTTTGAATATGTCGAACGTTCTCGTTGTCGGCGGTTAGTAGATTTGATGGCAAGTAACGATCTTTACGCAGGGGGAGAAATTCCCACAGAAGTTCATAATTACTTGCAACAATACGATGCTTTACAGCAACAAATCGATATTGAACGCCTAAGCAATAATGTAAATTTGGAAACTCAGCAAAATTTAGTTGGAATGGGTGCTAGTTTACAACCTATTTTAGCAAAACCAACACGTAATCGCGCAGCCCTCGAAGCCCATAATGAAAAAATTGCCACTTTAGAAACAGAGAAAGAAGTAATTTGGCAAAAAATCCGTAGTTTAGATCCAGTATTAGCGGGAGAAATTCAAGTAAGCCCTCCCGATTTAAAATCTATTCAGCAATTAATAGATAAGCCAACTACAGCAATCCTTAGTTTCTACACTACCGAAGAAGATACTTATATTTTTGTAGTTAGGCAAAATCGTATCGATTATCATCTTTGCCTGCAACCAGAAGGAGATAGCCTGCAAGAATGGATCGATCGACATTGGTTAACACCCTATCTAGAACAAAAAGACTGTTGGAAGAAGCAAATTAACTCTTTTCTGGCTAAATTATCTCAACGTCTGCAACTCAATAACTTGGTTTGTGAACAACTCACAGATATCGAAGAACTAATTATTGTTCCTCACTTATATTTACATCAAATTCCCTTTGCTGCTTTACCTCTTAGCCAGGGCTATTTCATGCTAGATGGTAAGATTATCGTGCTAAATTAAAAACATTAAATTGAATATGGCTGAAATCGCTCTCGTTAGTGTATTTGCTGGCTTACCAGATGGCAGAAGAAAACAAGGTAGGAGACACTCTCTACCACTATGTCTAGCTGCTTGCTCCGTCCTTACGCTGAGGAAACCTCAGCGCGGGCGGTGCGCTTGTTTACTTTGGCTGTAGCAGCAGGGAACCAGGGATTTCTAGCGATAGGAGATTGGTTAAAATCGTACAAGCAACAGTTACAAGAGTTGTTTGAGGTCGAGCTCCTTCCTTCGTACAGTACGATTCGGCGTGCGCTGTTGCCTCTTGACTATCAAGAGTATTCGGGCAGACTGGCTCAATTCTTTGAAATCGAGCCGATTGCAGGCGAAACTTTAGCCCTTGACGGCAAAGTTTTAAGGGGTTCTTATCTTGAGGAAACTGATAATCCCCATTGTGAATCCCATAAGGCGATCACTTTAGTTACGGCTTATTTGGTAGAAAGAGGGTTGATCTTACAACCTTGTGAAGTCAAAGATAAAAGCAATGAAATTACAGCTATCCCTGAATTTATCAAGATTTTAGCCGTTAAAGGAGTAGTATTTGCCTTCGATTCCATGAATACGCAAAAAAAACAATTAACGCTATTGTAGACAGTGGCAATCATTACTTAGCCGCAGTTAAAGATAATCAACCGACTTTAAATCAAGCTATTCAAGCCGAATTTGTCCCCATTGAAACTGATTATCAAGTGAATAAAGGTCATGGTCGCATGGAGAAAAGAAGAGTTAGCATATGCCCAGCTCAAGGCAGCTACCCCGATTGGCCTCAGTTAAATACCATCATTCGTGTCGAGTATGAAAGACAAACCAAAGATGAACTCGAACAGGGGATTAGATATTACATTAGCGATCTAACCTCCTCAGCTCGGGAATTTGGACAAAGAATTCGTGGCTATTGGGGCGTAGAAAACAAAGTTCATTATGTCAGAGATGTTACCCAAGGTGAAGATAAGTCTCGAATTCGTACCAAACCTTTACCTCAAATTATGGCGATCGCCCGTAATTTAGCCCTGAATTTATATCGGGATGCAGGCTTCAACAATATGGCTCAAGCAGAACGAAAATGCAAGTATGGTCTCGATCGCATCTTGGAGATTTTTAGAATGAAATAGCCCTGCT
>JASJDI010000341.1 GCA_030065155.1 Xenococcaceae cyanobacterium MO_188.B29 | reverse complement strand
CAAGGTCTTTCTCCACCACCATTTCCTGTGGGCAGTTAATTAATGGACATGGCGATCGCTATGTCCCCAATTTTCCTAGCTTTTTCAGAGGGGGAAATGAACGGTTACTTACCCCCTGTCTCTAACTTTTCTCCATTGAATGAGTAATTAGTTGGTTCAACCCAATCGTTGTCATCAACAGAAGCTGTGAAACCCCAATCAGTAGTTTCACCATCATAGACATAATCGTTAGACTCTACATCTCCAATAACATAGCGATCTCCTGAATGAGAAATAATTTCTGCATTCCAAATTTTATCGATCTCGTACGCTGCCTCAAACTCGATCGTCCAGCCTTCAAAAGAGTCTCCATTGTTGGTAAAACTTAGCTCTCCAGTTAATTGACTATTACCTGATGATGACAAATCTACATCAAGTTCGATGTCATAATCATTATTAGTCTCGGTAGGCTCTTTTGGTGGCTCTGGGTTAGGGGGAGATTGGTTCTCAAACTGAGGCGGATTATCCTCTAAAAAATTCTTAGCATCATAAGGGTCGCCATGTTCATTACCTGTGAGGGCATAAAATAACATTCCTGCATCTGAGGGATCGTTTCTTTTATTGGAATCGATCATCAAGTCCCTTCCCTCTTGGTAAACAGGATCGCTTTGGTTATCTAAATAATTCCAACCATCATTATAAAAACCATCATTTTGATCCTCGATCTCTAAAAAAGTGACTTCGGGAAAATCCTCTTTTAAGTCAGACCAAGTTCTCGCTTCGTCAACTCCATCTCTAGTAATGACATCGTGGTTTTCGTTCCACCAAGAATGAGAGAGTAAAGTAATATTCTGGCGGTTTTCAGGGTCGGTTTGTTCTAAAGCGCGATAGACTGCTTCCATTGGTCCACCCTCAATGGAAAGAACTTTTTCTCCCGAATTGAAGATGTCAACTAGTTTGTCTGTGGTAGCTCCTATATTAGATTGATAATCTACGGTATCGATGCCCAGTTTTTCGGCATATTCAGCCGAGTTACGCATCTTGTCAACTTGAAAATCTTCATTTTTTTCAGCTAAATTGTTGTCATAAAAAAATGTCGTTTTATCTTGTAAGCCAGCACTATTAATTAGCATTGCTGCTACGGGTACAGCAGCAATGTCGTCTGGATCGTTGTTATTGCCATCAAATTGGAAAACAATTTTGTTGAACTGTGAAGCTAAAGAACTCATTATTTTTTTCAGTAGAAATTCTATACATGCAATCGAAACGAATCAGAAAGACTTAAAAGAGCTAGTTAAATCTTTCTCAAATTGTTTAAGAATATTTGCCTCAAAATTAAGCTAACAAGAGTTAAATACTTAAACTAATTTACTCTTAGTTATTAGTAGTTGTGATTAATTATTAGTTAAGAGTTTAACTAAATAATAAGGCGATAGTTACACGCCCTCGCGCTTTGGCTCAAAACTTTTTTAAGCTTAGGTTCAAGCGTAAGCGAGCTTCCTAGAAATCATGATAAAAGGTTTTCTAATAAAGTCAATCCAGCCTTAAAAAAATAGCTACGCTCACCAGGAAAAACAACCCCGAATTTAAGTGTAAATAAAATCGGCATTTTTTGAGTCAGACAAATAAATGAAAGTCAGCCAGACAAATGCTTAGACTCGATTGATTCTTTTTGACTTTTACGTGTAAATAAAATCGACCTCACTCTGGTTTTGTTAAGAATTGTTAATCAGGCTTGTAAGTTAATAGTCTTTAGTCTTTAGTTTTTAGTTTTTAGTTTTTTTTAGCAACTAGTGCGGAGTCGAAACATTGAAGCCGACGAGCTAGTAATTAGAATTTAGATTCTCTCGATAACCAACGTTCCAACTAATAACTAACAACTAATAACTAACAACTAATAACTTACTTGTTTTTAGCTTCAAGCCAAGCCTGATTTAAAGCCCAAGATAACTGGCTTCTCAAAGTATGGGCAAGGCTAGCCGATAATTCATTTTGCTGAAACTTTAGCTGTTCATCTGATAAAACTTCTTTCATTTCTGGTGGGATACATTCAAGAAATTTTTGAGCGGTTTGCAAAGCCATCTCTCGCGCCAGATTGTTAAGCTCTGATTGTTGAGCGGGAATTGGATGAGGGATAGTTTTCTTTTCTACTTTCCGACTAGTGGATTTATCCCCTCTGACTCTCCTTCTTCTTTCTCCTGTCTCTGGGTCTATTAAGCCCTGCTCGACCCAAGATGCCCATTTGTCTGTAGAACTATCTTGCCTTATTCTTCTTCTTCTCTCCCTTGTCTCAGTTTCTCTAGGAGATTTATCAACTGAAGATGTTAATTGCTCTGAAGAGCTATCCTTTATAACCCTTCTTCTTCTTTCTCTAACAGGTTCTTCTGAAGATTGTTGAGGTGCTGTCACTCCATATGAATCGCTCCGCTTGTACGCGCCGTCAAGAGCGAGGCTCAATTGCTCGGCGGATTTATCCTTTCTTGTCCTTCTCTTTCTTTCTCTAGTCCCTGACTGCTGTTTTTTAGTTCGAGAAGATGATTTTTGAGCACCCGAAGCGGATAATTCTGCTTCAATCAAAGCATTAATGTCTTCCTCTAAAGGCTCAGCAAATACCTCCAGAAGCAGTTCTAGCATTTTTCCTGGAGAAGTTTCATTCATCGTGACCTGTAAAATAATAGATAATTAATTATTGCTATTCGGGTTGGGGATTCGCGAACATTAATCCCTATGACCCATAGATATATGGCTGCTTGAAAAAAGAGAGTTGTTTAGCTATTCGATTCTCTCCATACTAGCGGATAATTGAACTTTATTGTAAATCCCCCTGTTAAAAGGTAGTAGGTAATAGATGCTACATTAACTTACTACCCACTACCCAGGTTTTTCCTCAACCAAAAACTATTCATATCTACCCAGAAAATGCCAGTATTCATCTGATTCTTCTTCATCATCTGAACCCCAACTGTGAGTCTCATCCCAATAATCTGACTCCCATAGTGCTGAACCTCTCTCTTCTACTAGTTCCGCTCTAATTTGGTCTACCTCACCTATCATTACCCCATAGCTTTTCTTCTCTACCGTCACGGGAATATCACTTATCTCCAACTCTTCTTCTAACAAGACTGGCTTACTCCACTCTCCTTCCGTTAAATTCGAGCGAGTTCTCCTGCTTCTTCTTCTGCTGCTATCTGTCATTCTTGCTTCCAGCTACTTTTATTTTCCCTCTATATGATAATCACTCTCAGAAGGAGTTATTTCTCCACTCCCTGACACCTCTTGACAGACTAATTAGCACAAACATACTACTTAAAACCGTCCTTGATCTTTACTTGCAGCACCCTAAGCTCTTGCCAGTATCGACTTCAAGTATACTACTTGTATTTATCTGTTATCTGTTTAGATTCAACTTGGTTTATTGCCAAGTCGGGTTATTTTAGATTTTGTTGGGCAACGCCAAACTCTTGCACCTCATGAAGCAAATCTAAAGTTGATTGGTGAGCTTTTAGCAACGAAGAAGCTATTTCGGGGTCGAGTTTTTCGGCTCTCCTTTCTACTTCCCGTTGATAAGAAGTCAAATCACTTTTAGTAAGATGCTGGCTCTTTTTCTGGATAGAGTCAATATAGTGGCAGAATTCCGCTTCTTCTGCTGCTTTTTTCGCCTGATATTCTTCTAGCTCAATTCGCTCTTTTTCCCTTTCTAATCTAGCTATAATTATCTCAACAAATTCGCCGAGAGCGTATTCTTTAGGTTTTGAGGCGATTATTTCTTGGACAATCCGTTCTATACTCATTGTTCGTACTTCCGAATCCAAACCGTCATTATCTGCTCATTATAGCTGCTTCTTGAACCTCCCGTTGCTAAAGCTGGTGTCAATATTAAATAATTCCTCTCTGTCTACTTTGTTTTTGGAGATTTCGACAACAAACAATGAACTCTGATAGTTTAATAGGATAGCCCTTACACCACAGCAATGCCCGATAAGCACTCTTCATATAGTCGGGTACTAACCAAACTGATTTATTAGATTTTTCTGGAGTAATCAGGATTTTGACGGGATGCGTTCTCAATAAAGAAGGATTAAGATAAATTTTTAGTAATTTATAATTGCTCCAGGAGCTAATAATTTCTCCTCTATTTAATAAAGCCCTTAAACTTTTTTGATTCTTTTCTCCTAACTCACTAGCACATTTAATTAGAGCGTAGTTTTGAAAGCGACTTAAAGAAGAATCAAGCTCTTTTTGATAATTATATTGCCTTCTTAGTTCCCGAACATAACCTGATACTTTTCTCCCTTGGTAAATCAGACCATTGGTAGGCATGTTTATTTGACCATAGGCTTCCTCCTGTCCAATTTTAGTGATGAAGCCTTCACATGCAAATTTTTCTCGCCCAACGATAAACCAGTTTTCATCCCCTTCTACGACAAGTCTTCCTTTGAGCCAATTAAAATAACTATATTCAATTGCTAAGTCTAAATCTTTTTTCCCTTCGACCAATCCTGAAGACGAGGCTGTTGACTTTTCTAATAACGAAAGAGCAACTGCTGCATCTGAGTATCTATCAACGGGCTTTCTTTTGACTAGAACTTGAACCCAATTAGACAACTCTTTGCTGCAATAACTATCTAATGCTCCCTTTATTAACTCAAAATCATCATTCAGCAACGATACTGCTTTTGAAGATGGAGTTCTTGTTATCAAGCAAGCCAAAGTTACCCCTAGACTATAAAGATCGCTCCTTATATCTGATTTTTTGCCTAATATTTTTTCAGGAGCAATGAATCCTTCCGTACCCCCGAATTGAGTTGTTAGCCCGATTGTTTCCCCTTTTATTTCTTTCGATATACCAAAATCAATGAGATATATTTTGTTATCTTTATCAATTAATAAATTCTCTGGTTTCAAGTCATGATGCACTACTGGAGGATTTTGTGAAGATAAATAAATCAAGATTGATAGTACTTGCTTGGCAATAGCTATAACTTCTTCTTCTAAGTAGACTTTTTGGGTTGATAATGTTTCCCCTTTAATAAATTCTTGCACTAAATAGAAACTACTTTCTTCTTGAAAAGAATCTAAATATTTAGGGATTTGAGCATGATTTAATCTTTTTAAAGTTTTGATTTCATTTTCTATTTGATTGAAACTATGCCATTGACTATCAACTAAACCAAAACTAAAGCTTTTGATAATAACTCTAGAACCTGTCCTGAGATTTCGGGCTAAATAAGTGGCAGGAACTGGACTACTATTTATAGCCCGAATGATTGTATATTTTTGGGGGAGAATCTGATTATTCATTTACCCTATCTTTAGTCTTGAAAACTTGGACAAATCTTTTTTTCAAGTAGATAACTAAAACAAGAAATATTTCTGTATGTAAGCATTCCAATTATCTAAAATAGGATATTTATTCCCTTCTTCAAAACAATCTAGCATCGTTATCTCTTGATTGTTTTCTGCTACTCTTTGACTTGATTGGGTTACTAAAGCTTTCTGTTCAGGGTTCAATTCGTAATTGAAGATTGTTGACATTGTTTTAATTACGAATTTCGTTAGTTGAGGATTGTCAGCGACTCCTTCTAGTAACGAAAATGATGAACAATCTTTTTCTAAATCAGGCTTAAAATAATAATAATTACTCATTAATCCTATCTCCTTCTTTTTATTCTGTTACTATAGATTTACAGATTTTCTTAAGGGATTTAATTAACTCAAAGCGTTTTGGACGGTGGTACACGGAAAGCATCAATATTTATTTCCTCCTTCAAGCAATAGTGATAAAGTCTCGTATTTCTTTGATAAATATTCGTGAATTCCTCTTGCACCATCGCCCACCTTGAATTTAAAAGATATACAAAAATCATCAGGGAACGGGAAAAAGCGAATCACAGTGAGAGATACTACTAGCCTTTCATCTAGATCGGCCGTAATGATTGGAAATATTTCAAATTTTTGCACTTTTTCAGAGTTCGCTCTAAATACAACTTCACTACCCCAAGTGACCGTCCAATTAATGAAGCTGAGAGCGGGAAAAAACTTCTGAAATCGGCGAACTATCTTCTCACCACGAATAATAATTTTGGCAGATTTATTATCAATTAGTCTTTGATCTTGTGCTATTCGTCTTGATTGCAATTGGCAGTCCAAGATTGACTGCTCTACCAAAAATTCTTGTAATTTACTCATCCTCAAATAATTCAAAAACTCTATTAACTGCTCATCGCTCAACTTCACTCTACTTTCAGGGCTATTTCATGCTAGATGGTAAGATTATCGTGCTAAATTAAAAACACTAAGTTGAATATGGCTGAAATCGCTCTCGTTGGTGTATTTGCTGGCTTACCAGACCGCAGAAGAAAACAAGGC
>JASJDI010000340.1 GCA_030065155.1 Xenococcaceae cyanobacterium MO_188.B29 | reverse complement strand
AATCCCAAAAGTCTTGGAAAAAAGGGACAAGGAGGACAAGGAGGACACGGTAGACAAGGAAGAAATTACCTTGCTCCTCCCTTTTCTCCCTTGTCTTCCCACTCTCCCTTGTCTTACCCTTCTCTTGAATTTATGAATACTGAATCGATGTTCTAGTCAACTGCACAATCGGTTGATGCAAGGACAAACATTACTGGGAAAGGTTTTGTTTGATATTAGTGTAGGGATCGATCTACTTCAGAGTTTACCAGAGGTAGATTCCACGAAAATCGGTTTTATTGGTCATTCCTATGGTGGTAGAATTGCCCTTTTCGCACCAGCAATAGACAAAAGAATTAAGGTTGCAGTTAGTAATTGTGGTTCTACAACATTCAAGGAGATGTTGACACAAAAGATAGGAATACAGTTTGATTTTGTCGTTCCTAACTTTCTTGCTTACGGTGATATTAAAGATGTTGTACGCCTAGTAGAGCCTTGTAACCTTCTGATTCTTGGTACAGATGATGATAGATGGAGTAAAAATATTGAGGAGATTATTGAATATGCAAAATCGGCATTCGTTCATGGCAAACTAGAACACAAAATCTATTCTGGCAAACATATGTTTTCTCCAGAAATGCGATCGAAAGCTTATGATTTTCTTAGTCTGAATTTACAGTAGCCTACCTCAGTTAGCTCAATAATATTTGTTTTTCCATATCCACAACTGGCAATGTCTTGCCATTATTAAGGGGTATATCGTAGCGATGAGTAACCATATACCCAAACCTAGCATAAAAGGGTTCGCCAGCCAGAGTTGCGACAATTCTAATGTGTTTGAATCTAGATTCAATAATCGCTTCTTCGCAAAGACGCATGATGAGCGAACCAATCCCCCGACGAGCAAAGTCAGGGTGGATAAAAAATGCTCGCACCCTTGCTGGATCTGTTTCTGGATCTAACAAAGTATCTTCCGCAACTTTTGCATTATTACCACCAAAAAGTGTTTGGCGACGGCTCCAACCACCACAACCAACGATTTCCCCGTCGTGATCTGTAACAAAATATGTCTTGTCTCGAATAAGCTGAGAATCTACTGCAAAAACAGTGCCAAGCGCACCATCCATTTGCTCTGGCGTGTAGTAATTTGCCTGAAGCCCTCGCACAGACAAAGGTATAAGTGCCTCAATTGCGGACACATCTGAGAGTTGAGCTAGACGGGTGTGCATCTACTTATTGCCTAGATATCGATTATAGGTTAAGGGACATCTTGTTCTTGATTTGTTAATTGGCTAATCTCTTCTATCGCAGCAATAATTTTATCTGATAAGACAGCATACTGATCATCAATTAGGAAAACGCCGTCTTCTCCTGCCAAAACTCCAATATTACCACCTTCACCTTTCAGCATATAAATTCCCTCAGCAACAGGAATAGTGGTATGTAGAGGGAATTGAGGTACTGTCATAAAGATGTACGGAGATTTAAGAAACTGTATCTACGTTAGTATTATGCGGTTAGAAGAAAACAAATCAAAGGGGAAAAATTCAGGTATTTTTTCAGGGTTTTTAAAGATCGAGCGTGGCAATAAGCTTATATTTTATTTACAAATAGTCTCTTACTGACCTACTCTGACATAACGAGTAGACTAAAACAGATAGGCTTATATCATGTCAAAATAAAAGATTGCAGCAATTTATAGCAGAAAATAGTAATGAGCAAATTTGATTACGATTTAATTATTATTGGTGCTGGTGTTGGCGGACATGGTGCAGCTTTACACGCAGTCAAATGCGGTTTAAAAACGGCAATTATTGAAGCGGGAGATATGGGAGGGACTTGTGTTAACCGTGGTTGTATTCCTTCTAAGGCTTTGCTGGCTGCTTCGGGTAGAGTTAGAGAGTTTCAGGATGCCGATCATCTCCAAGACTTGGGGATTACTGTGGGAGGTGTGCAGTTTGAGCGTAGCGCGATCGCAGACCATGCTAACAATTTAGTTAGTAAAATTCAAGGAGATTTAACTAATAGCCTTAAACGTCTTAAAGTAGATATTATTCGTGGTTGGGGTAAAATTGCAGGAAAGCAAAAAGTAACTGTATCTACTGATAGTGGCGAAAAAACTATCACGGCTAAAGATGTGATGTTATGTCCTGGTTCAATTCCTTTCGTTCCCCCAGGTATCGAACTAGATGGTAAAACTGTGTATACTAGCGACCAGGCAGTTAAATTAGAATCTCTTCCTGATTGGATTGCGATTATTGGTAGCGGTTATATTGGTTTAGAATTCTCTGATGTCTATACGGCTTTAGGTTCTGAAGTAACTATGATTGAGGCACTAGATAATTTAATGCCTGGCTTCGATCGCGATATTGCTAAAATTGCTCAACGAGTTTTAATTAGTCCCCGCGATATTGAGACTTATAAGGGAGTTTTTGCCACAAAAGTCACTCCAGGCGCACCTGTAACCATCGAATTAACCGATGCCAAAACTAAAGAAGTAATAGAAGTCTTAGAAGTAGACGCTTGCTTGGTAGCAACAGGACGTATTCCTGCCACTAAAAATCTCGGTTTAGAATCTCTAGCTGTAGAAGTCGATCGCCGAGGCTTTATTTCTGTTAATGATAAGATGCAAGTATTGCGAGATGGTAAACCAGTTCCTCATCTTTGGGCAGTGGGCGATGCCACAGGTAAAATGATGTTAGCCCACGCAGCATCAGGGCAAGGAGTAATTGCAGTAGAAAATATTTGTGGTAGAGCTAAAGAAATAGACTATCGCAGTATTCCCGCAGCAGCTTTTACCCATCCTGAAATTAGTTATGTCGGTTTAACCGAAGCACAAGCTAAGGAATTAGGAGAAAAAGAAGGGTTTAAAGTAGCCACAGCTAAAACTTACTATAAAGGAAACTCCAAAGCTTTGGCTGAGGGAGAAACTGATGGTATGGCGAAAATAATTTATAACAAAGATACTGGAGAACTATTAGGAGTACATATAATTGGTATCCATGCCTCCGATCTTATCCAAGAAGCAGCTAATGCGATCGCTCAGCGAGAATCTGTTCACAAGCTGGCTTTCAACGTTCATACTCATCCTACTCTCTCGGAAATTCTAGATGAAGCTTATAAACGGGCAGTTGCATAAATTAGAATATTTCCAACCAAGAAAGTAACCCAAAAAGTAGGGTGGGTACAAATTAGTTTTCAAGTTTCCTGCTAAGTAGAAAGTTAGTTTGCCCACCTTACAAATTATAAGCTTGCTTAGAAATTACCTTAGAATTAGAAGCGATCGCTTGGTGATGAACTGCAATAATTGCAACTTAAATCACAAACGCTATAATAATCAGAATATATATTAGTGCAACATTTAACTTTCTTCCAAATTGTAATCGAAAAAAACCAAATATAGTATAAGAATTCAGGAATTCTTATCGTACCTCTAGTCAACCATGGATTCTTATTTTTTAATAATAACTGCTGGTTTTTTGGGAAAAAACAAAAAATCACCAAAGGGTTCGAGCGATTCTAATGATGCTAACAATTATTTGCAGAGAGGTATTGAGTACGCTGAAGAGGGACAATTAGAATTAGCTTTAACTGATTTTAATCAAGCTATTTCTCTTGATTCTAATTATGCTCTTGCTTACTTTCTTCGTGGTGTTACTTATAAAGAACAAGGAAAATTCAAATCAGCTTTAACTGATTTCAATCGAGTAATTTCGATCGATCCTAATGATGCTAAAGCTTATTTGCATAGGGGCATAATTTACAATCAACACAAAAAATTAGCATTAGCTTTAACTGATTTCAATCGAGTAATTTCGATTGATCCTAAGAATGCTGAAGCTTACTACAATCGAGGGATTATTTACGCTGAAGAAGGACAATTAGAACTTTCTTTGCATGATTTCGATCGAGCTATCTCTCTAGATCCTAAGAATGCTAAAACTCACTTGTTTAGAGGGATTATTTACTCTAATTTAGGTAACTTTAAAGCAGCACGTTCAAATTTTAAGAAAGCACAAAAATTATCTAAATCTCAAGGTGATACTGTTATTGCAGAAAAAGCTGCTCATGAGTTAGCAAAAATACAGCGATAACCTTAAGCAAAATTGTTTACAAATTTGATTTTTCCAATACTTAATACCTAATACCTAATACTTAATACCTAATACCTAATACCTACCTCCATTAAGTAATTTATTTTGCATAGATATTTAAACTCAAGCAGGACGACCTAAAGTAGTTAAATAGATTACTGCCTCTTCTGTAGGAATACCCAAAACTTGATTAACTCGATCGTCAAAGAAACCACCAATACCGCTAACACCTAAATCCAGACGAATAGCAGCTAAATTCAATCTTTGTCCTAAATGACCTGCATCCATATGGAGATAACGATAAACTCGATCGCCGTATTGAGCAACTGCTTTATTTAAATCTGCTGTCTGAAAAACAATAGCACCCGCATCTCTCCCTAAATTTTGCCCCAAACAAAGAAAATGCAGTTCTTGGCGAAAATTCTTAAAGCGAATTTGTCTTAATTCTTGAGCTTTAGGCGCATAATAATAACACCCTTCTTCTAACCCTGTTACTCCAGAAACAGCAATAAAAGTTTCTAGTAGATCGAGGGTAAAATAATCAGGATTTTTATCTAACCCTTGCTGTTGATAATTTTGAGGTTGATAAGTAAAATCCAGTAAATATTTTAATTCATCAAACGTCAAACTTCCCCCATTATAAGCACGGGTAGAACGCCTTTTGAGAATAGTATCTTCTAAACTAGATAGTTCTTTACCCCAATTAATTTGTTTATTGGTCTTAGTAGAAATTTTGCTACAAAATGGAAAATTATACTTGTCTTCCAGGAGATTCTCTTCTTCTTGAGGAGAAAAAACCTCAGCTTCTAATTTATCGATTTCAGTTGCTTGATGGAAATAATTTAATAATTCTCCATCTGGTATCACTGGATAATCGACATGACTAGTAGAAGGTAAAGCCGTTTTTCCCTCATAATTAGCTGAGGAAGACTTGTTGATATCTAACAAAGGAATAACACAAATAACTCCTTCTTGTTGACTGTCAAGATACAGTAATTCATTCATTTTCTGGTCTTGAAAACCACCAATTAAATAAGGTCGATAGTTATTAACTGCCCCCGCCAACTCAATGTTGCCCAGTAAATGTCCAGTATCTAAAAAAATTCGTCGATAAGCTCTATCTTCATAACGCCATGCCGAACGATAAAATACAGCAGTAGTAACTATGGCTATATCTGTCTCTTCTAAAGCTGGATGGTTAAAACAAGCAGATTGTAACTCTGACCATACTTCACTCGACCAAAAATGAACTAGAGAATGATTACTAGCTTGATAGTTGTATAATCCCGAAGGTAACCAAGACTTATTCCGAGAAATCACATAAACTTCTGCTGGATACAATCCCCCTGCTGATGGAGCAGCACGTAAATAAAGAGAATCACCGTACATAGTTGCCAGTTTAGCCGTGAGTCCATAGCTACAGAGAAGTAATTTTGATAGCCTTATCCATTGAAGATTGTCAGATTGATTGGCTAAATAGGGTCTGAGATCGAAATTATTACCGATTTTATACTCTTTAAAAGGCGAAGGTTGATTTGCCCAATCCAAGCTTTTATTTTTAGCAGCAATAGTTTCTGGAGCGTATTTAGTTCGCTCATGGTAGTGGTAAGCAATAGAGTCTAGAATATCAGACATATAATCTACTGAGTTAAGGCGATCGAGGTTAACTATCTAGTTTTTGCCAAGGATAATAGCGTTGAGCGTAATAATCGATAATTTTTGCTATACGCTCTTTACTCTGTGTATCTAAGTTATCAGAGTATTCGATCGATAAACCTTTAATTTGACTTTGAGCATAATCGAATTGCTGTTTTTGTTCATCTTCGCTGGAATAAGCAATTAATACCGCACTAACTCCATCAATTTGTCTTAGATGAGCAACTATTTCTCTATATACCGCTAAAGGTAGTTGACCATAAGTTATCTGCTGTTTTATTGATCTTGGAGTTATGGGTTGCACTACTACAAATCCTTTTGCTGATTCAAGATCATCTTAAACTTTTCTTAGTTCAGAAGAAAAGTAGACGTTAGTAATACAGACAAAAATTAAGCCCTAAAAGGAGATAGGGTTTCAATACTGTTCGGATAAGCCTGAAAACTTAATGGAATTAGGGAGTGTGGGAAGTGTGGGAGGAGACAACTTTTAAGAGACTTCTTGCAGAAGTCAGGGGAAAGGGAAAAGGGGAAGGGTCAAAGGTTATTTTTACCTTCCTTTTCCCTTTGACCTTTAACCTTTTCCCAAACAAGACCGAAGTTTATCGGACTTATGCAAGAGTTCTAAGGTTAATCTCCCCTCTCTTCGCTCTCTCCCTTGTCTTCCCTCTCTCTGTCTCAACAGACAACCTTCTTAACCGAACA
>JASJDI010000041.1 GCA_030065155.1 Xenococcaceae cyanobacterium MO_188.B29 | reverse complement strand
GTCACAACTCTCTGGTCTGGTATCTTGCCAAAATGCTTTTCTATCGATTCTTTTAGGGACTCTTTCCTCATGGGAATAAATACATTATTGTCCCATTTTTTTCTCTATCCGTTTGATGCGATTACCCTGCTCCGTGTAAGCACCGCTTCTAACTTCAAAAAAGATTAGGCGATCGCTTTTTGCTGGGAAATAGATTTTGCTGGAGGTTTGCGTTTACCTTTAATTATAATTTTGACACCATTATCAGGAGCAAGGGTAACACCACGACGTTTAGGTTTTTCTAGCTTCTGACTAGCTAAATCTATCTCGTAGTTAGAGAGAATTGTAGCTATAACGAGTTTTAGTTCCATTTGTGCTAAGGCTTCTCCAATACAACGACGCACCCCACCACCAAAAGTAATAAATTCGTAAGGAGAATATTGCTTGTCTAAGAAACGTTCTGGTTTAAATTGTTTCGCTTCTGGGTAAATATCTTCTCGCTGATGAGCTAGATAGATGCAGCCAACAACTACCATTCCTGGCTCTAAATGATAGTCTAGTAACTCCGTAGGTTTTTGAACAACTCTGGGGAAAGTTAACATTCCCACAGGACAAATCCTGAGAGTTTCTTGACAGACGGCATTCAGATAGGGCAATTGAGCTATTGCCATTGGTTCGGGAGATTCTCCTAAACTGTCTAACTCTGCTAGTAATTTACTCCGTACTTCTGGGAGATGATGAATCCAATATAAAGCCCAGGCTATGGAAGTAGCTGTAGTTTCATGTCCTGCTAACATTAATGTCATTAATTCATCTCGCAATTCTCGATCTGTCATAGGTTGACCTTGTTCATCGCGGGCAGACATCAAGAGAGAGAGAATATCCTGACGATCTTGATTACCTTCTTCTCTACGTTCAGCAATTTCTTGATATATTAATCGATCTAATTGTTTCTGTTGACGCAGAAAATAGCCCCAGGGACTCCAAGCACCTAAATCTTTTTGCCAAGAGGGAAAGAAAAGAAAAGCAGAAGTAAGAGGCGATCGAAATACATCGCCAATATCAGTTAACAACTTTTTAATTTGCTTACTACGTTCCCCTGTTTGCAAACCATAAACAGCTTCCAAGATCACTTGTAAGGAAACGTCTTGAGTAAGAGTTCTGGCTGTTACAGTCTGATTAAGTGGTAATTGAGCAAAGATTTTGGCAGTTGAATTACAGATAAGATTACCGTAGGCTTGCATTCTCTCCCGGTGAAAAGGAGGTAAAAGTAATTTTCTGCGCTTTTTATGGCGATCGCCTTCTAAAAGAAAGATAGAATAATCTCCTACTAGAGGTTTTAACATTTCATTGACTTTGCCAGAAGCAAAAAATGTCGTGCGATCGCTAGTTAAAAGTTTTTTAATAGCTTCAGGATGATGGACAAAAACTAGATTACCTCCAAAACCAAGAACTTCAGCCCTAAAAATATCGGGATATTTTTGAAATGCTGTTTCCATGTATTTAACAGGATCGGCAATCCAGGTTAATCTCTGCAGAAAACGAGGCGTATCTAGTTGTGGTGGTAACTTCATTGCTTTAATCTAGAGTTGTATAAGTTATTTTTGAATTTCGCTTTGTTATTTATCTTTAAGTTTAGTTACATATCTTTGCATTTAGCCACTATCTTGCTAACCTCTTGTTGATTATCTAAACCAAAAACTATGGAAGTTATCCCTGCTATCGATCTTTTAGACGGAAAATGCGTACGCCTTTATCAAGGAGATTATGCTCAATCAGAAGTATTCAACGATAATCCAGTCGAAGTAGCCAGAAATTGGGTAGAACAAGGGGCAACTCGTCTGCACGTAGTAGATTTAGATGGGGCAAAAGCAGGTAAGACTAGTAATTTAGCAGCCATCGAAGCCATAGTTAAAGCAATATCTGTACCTATTCAAGTAGGAGGAGGATTGCGCGATCGCGCTTCTGTGGCACAATTACTTAATATCGGTGTTCAACGGGCTATCTTAGGTACATCCGCAGTAGAACAACCCGACTTAGTTGGTGAATTAGCCACTAGTTTTCCTGGGCAAATTGTAGTAGGGATAGATGCCCGCAATGGTAAAGTTGCCACTAGGGGATGGCTAGAAACTTCTGAAGTAGCAGCTACAGATTTAGCCCAAGATATGGTTAAAAGAGGAGCAGCAGCTATTATTTATACAGATATCCATCGGGACGGTACTCTTTCGGGTCCTAACATGGAGGCTTTAAGAGAATTGGCAAGTACAGTGAAGATTCCCATTATTGCTTCTGGCGGGGTTAGTTCTCTGACCGATTTACTAAGTTTATTAGCCTTAGAATCTTTAGGGGTTACTGGCGCGATCGTTGGTCGTGCTATTTACACTGGAGATGTTAACCTAAGGGAAGCCATACAAGCTGTTGGTAATGGACGTTGGCAAGATGTCCCTACTGATAAAGGTTTTTCCACTTTTGCCTAGATTTTTTGAGGGTTTATGAATTTAAATACAACTACTCGATCGAATTTAACTCAAACTCACTCTCAAGATAATTTTGCTATTACTATTGCGCCCCTATCTTTAGAAGAAGTTTATCGCCTAGCAGACGATCCTGGTAATGGTGCAGTAGTAGTCATGAGCGGTACAGTACGCAACCAAACCGATGGAAAAAAGGTAGAATCTCTAGAATACCAAGCTTATGAACCCATGGCTATGGTGGTTTTTCGTTCTATTGCAGCAGAAATCCGTCAGCGATGGCAAGATACCAATAGCGTAGTTATTCATCATCGCATCGGACATCTAACTATTGGTGAAATTAGTGTCTTAGTTGCTGTGGGTTGTCCTCATCGTGTAGAAGCTTTTGAAGCTTGTCGTTATGCGATCGATACTCTCAAATATAATGCACCTATTTGGAAAAAAGAGTATATCCAAGAGCTAGATGGGACAATCACCACTCAATGGATTAATTGTTGTTAATTTATTTACTATCTAGCTAATCTCCTTTTATGAGTCATTTGTAGTAAATTTAATCACAAATACTACTTGTTACTTGCTACTTGCCACTTACTAGCATGTAACCTGCTAGAAGAGGATTTAGTATCATAAACCATTATTATTCTAGACATTTTATTGTTTGTACATTAGTTAACTTAATCGATCGATGTTCGTTATTCCATAGAAACTGTTAATTGATAATTACCTGTTTCTCCTGGTTGAGAAGCGCGAACAATTACTTGATAGTTACCATCTTCGGGAAGAGTGACGACTATTTGGGAATTAAAGTTATGTGGAGAAATATCATCGTTGATTGCTAGTATTTGGAGATCGGGGTTTAAGAGAGTTAAAGCAGGGTCGAATTCATTGCTATTCATCTCAATTGTAACTTGTCGATTTTTATGACCATGGAAAAGATAAACATCATAGTAAGTATTTTTGATTGGTTCGATTTGACTATTAAGATTTAGAATTCCTTGTACAGTTTGACCATCGAAAAATAACTGTGGTGCAGTCGCAATATTTTCAATTGGTGAAAATTTCTGGGCTAAGGAAATTGACATTACACCGATAATAAAACAAATAATCGCGCTCGACATTGACGATTTGAATTTTTGCCAAAATGGAATTGGTTTGGGTAACTCTACATTGGACTCAATTTCTCTATAATCTCTATCTACCTTGGAGTTATTTAGTTGTCGTAATTCTTGTAATACTTCTCTAACGGATCGATAACGTTCTCGTTCATTTTGTCGCACCATTTTGGTAAGAATATCTGCCAATTCTTGGCTTACTTTTGCCCTGTTTTGCCAAATAATTTCCCCTCGATCGCTTAATTCAAATCCACCTTCAGAGCTATCGAGACTGGGATGAATTCCTGTAAGAGCTTGAATGCCAATTATTCCCACTGCATAAATATCACTAGAAATACTTAGTTTTCCGTGCCATTGTTCGGGAGGTGCATAACCTTGGCTACAGATTATTATTGACTGATTTCCTAAAGTAGAAATTTCTTTAACTGCACCAAAATCAATTAAAACTAATTGATTATCTTTTCTTCTCCAGATAATATTGGCAGGTTTGATATCTCGATGAATTACTCCTTTACTATGAACAAATTCAAGTGGTTTTAATAGTTGGTCTAGTAAATTAATTACTGGTTTTTCTGATAAAATTTTTTGGTTATTAAGTTCTTGAGCTAAAGTTTTTCCTTCAATATATTCTTGTACTAGATAAAATTCGCCATCGTTTTCAAAGTAAGCTAGGAGACGTGGTATTTGACGATGTTCGCCTAAATTTTCTAACATCTCTCCTTCGCGAGCAAACAATTCTCTAGCTTTTGCTAAGATTTCTGGGCGATGAGATTTTAAATGCTTAACCACACACACAGGATTACCTGGACGTTTAGTATCTTTAGCTAGATAGGTATGTCCAAAACCTCCTGTAGCTAAAAGTTGTGTAATTCGATAACGTCGATCTAATAGTTGTCCGTTCTCTAGAAGATGTTTTGATAGCATCGGTAATAAGCTTATCTTCATTTAAATTGCATGGTTAGGGTGGCAAAGGGGCAGAGGAGTAGAGGAGCAGAGGGGCAGAGGAGCAGGGGAGAAAGGTTGGTGTTTTCCGAGCAAATTGTCAATAATCTCAATTAGATGCGTATTAGCTTAAATACTTAATTTCGCCTACTATTGTGCTTCCATTCGTGACAATTTCTTTAAGAGTTCCTGTACTATTTGATATCCTTGAGAATTATTTTGTTGTTGGAATAGAGTAGCTGCTTGCTGCCAATCTGACCGCGCTTGTGGGAGATTTCCTAAAAAAACATAGACCAGACCACGACCCCAGTAGGTTTGAGCCAATTGGGGATTAAGCTCGATAGCCCGATTTTGGTCGGCGAGTGCCCTCTCGTACTGTTGTAACTGTGTGTAGGTCAGACCGCGATTGTAGTAAGCATCAGCATCTTGGGGATTAAGCTCGATGGTCTTGGTGTAATCAGCGAGGGCCTTGTCGTCCTGTTTGAAATGACGGTAGACTAGACCGCGATTGTAGTAAGCTTTAGCATTTTGGGGATTAATCTCGATGGCCTTGGTGTAATCCGCGAGTGCCCTCTCGTACTGTTGTAAATTAAGGTAGACATTACCGCGATTATTGTACACATTTGCATCTTGGGGATTAAACTCGAGTGCCCGATTTTGGTCGGCGAGTGCTTTATCGTATTGTTGTAAATTAAGGTAGACATTACCGCGATTGGAGTAAGCCTCAGCCAATTGGGGATTAATCTCGAGCGCCCGATTGTAATCGGCGAGTGCTTTATCATACTGTTGTAAATCTTCGTAGGCTAGACCGCGATTGTTGTAAGCCCAAGGATGATCTGAGTTAAGCTTGAGTGCTTGAGTATAAGACTCAATAGCACCTCGATAGTCTTCGGATGCTCGCAGTACAGACCCTCGCTCTACATAAAGAACAAAATCTTCGGGATTTTGGCTAATAGCTGTATCGTAAGCAGCCCTAGCTTCAGCATATTTCTTTAGCAAGAGATAAGAACTACCCAACCTACGCCAATAATAGTAAGGTGCAGGATTAATCTCTGTTGCTTTTTTGAAAGCGAAAACCGCTGGCTCGTATTCTCCTTGAAACCAAAAAGCCAACCCCATGGCATAATAAGCTTTATCAAAGCTGGGTTCTAACTCTATAGCTTGCCTAAAAGCCTTGACAGCTTCTGTATATCTTCCGTATCGCCAGAGTTGATTGCCATAATTGACCCAAGCTACTACCCCAGCATCAATATTAGGTTCTGTGGCAGTGAGTAGTTGTTCTTGTATGCTGACAATATCTGCCTTAGTTATCTCAGAAGTGGGGCTAGTTTCTACTTGCAACCATTGGGGTTTTAATTCCGTCTTCCCTTTCTCGACTAATCCCAGAAAGTCTTGAATCCCTACTCCCAAACTAAAACCCAGGCTCAACTGTGAGTAATGGCCTTCTTCATCAAACTTGATTTCATTCTCTGCACCAGTATTAATCCCTACCAATCTGCCTTGAGTATCTAAGACTGCTCCCCCACTCATTCCCCCATAGGAGAGATTAGTATACACTAGCCCTTCTCCGTTGCTCAGAAGTGAATAAGCATCTTTGGTGGCAAACTCTTTTTCTTCTTCTTTCTGAACCAATCCCCCAGTCAGCAGTCTTGTTGGTTGAGTCTTACTGGTTGAGTCTTTTCCAGGAAAACCCGAAACAAATACTACTTTAACTCCCACATCATATTTCCCTAAAGTAGCTACCGAGTAATTATTAGTAGACTCAAATTTAAATACCGCCACATCTAGCCATGTTCCCGATGCTTTTACTGTTTGGTAATCTAACTTATGGGTTACTCCATCGGGAGTTACTATCTGATGTTGTCCGTTAGCTTCGCATCCAGAGGTTTTTAGGTTAGTACACAAGACGTGCTTGGCTGTAACTACATAGTAACTATTAGCTTGTTTAGCAATAATTACTCCCGAACCATTACTTTTGTCAGTTAAGTTATCTATTCTGACGGTAATTTGTCGAGCGATCTTATCTACTGTGCCGACTATGCCTGTATATTGTTTGGTTTGAGTTGGCGTTTGCCCTGTTGGTGTTTCAGGTAAAATTGCTACTAACTGGGGTGCTATTTCGGCTACTTTGGCGATGGGAATGGAAAAACTAGCATCTTTCAAGTTTTCTAATTCTGCTGCTGTAGGATTAGTCCCATCACTATAGCTATAGGCACTATCAAAGATGGCACCTTTCCCTTTCCCCAAGACTCCGATTACTTCACCATTAGCGTTTAATAATACTCCCCCACTCATTCCCTGTACGGTTTCGTTGGTAAAACCAATTTGATAACCACCTTCTAAAGATTTATCGGGTAACAGAGAAATTGTTCCTGTAGTAATCTTTAACTTATCGGCATCGAAGGGAAACCCCGCAGCTATTACAGCCTCTCCTACTGTTACCTTGCTTGAGTCTCCTACTGTAGCTATCTGATAGTTATTGCTGCTGTGGAACTGTAGTAAGGCTAAATCATTGCCCGTCTCCGAACCATCTGGACGGGTGAGGGTGGCAGTATGTTTTACGCCGTCAGGGGTTTCGATGCTGTAGGTATCTCCTCTCTCGGCGACATGGGCATTAGTGATAACTGTATAGGTGTTATCGTCTCTAGCAATTAATATCCCCGAAGCGCGCTCTTTTCCTACATAAACCTGCACTGTAATGGCTCTGGCGATGGTTTCTAGTTCTAGCTTGGGTAGTTGAGCAATTACAGCTATTTCCGTTGTCTTCTCTTCCCTCTTTTGTAAAGGAGAATTGCCCTTAACCTCTACGGGGGTTAATAGTATATAAGTCCCCATACTAGCAAGAAGGGAAATACTTAATAAGGATTTGAGCAACATGGCAATTCCTAAGTGAGTGGATTAGAAATTAAAGATATTCTAGGCTGCTTTACTCGATCGCAGCACAAATTTGAGTAAAAGTTCAATATTTACCCTTCAGACAGTATTGGATGTGAGTAAAAACTCAACCAAGGCGGATGCTTAACGGTACTTAAACAATTTTAGAAATCAAAATGAGATAAAATAGTTTTGCTGATTGAGTTTAACATTATCCTAAATAGCGATCGCTAGCGATGAAAGAAACCACTCCCGCAGCCATGCCTCCTTGCTTCGATAGATGGTGTCAAAAGTTTGATGATTTGCTGAGAAATAAAGCACAAAAAAGAGAGTTTAGGCACTATTTAGGGGGATTATTGGGGGAAAGTGAGCGAAAAAATGTATCTCAAATGGCTAAAGACGCGGTAGAAGTCACATACCATAGATTACATCATTGTCTTGATGCAGTCGCTCATGGGGGAAACCCCCAAGACCGCGCTGCATCGCTTCTTAACCGAAGCAACCTGGTCGGCACAGAAAATAAATGAACGTCGTTTAGAGGTAATGAATAAATGCAACCAAACCAGAATAAGTCGAGGATTCAGTCTAATTGTTGACGATTCAGGACACAGGAAAAGTGGCTGCTTGCTCCGTCCTTACGCTGAGGAAACCTCAGCGCGGGCGGTGCGCAATTTTACCGCAGGAGTAGGTCGTCAATACATCGGGGAAATCGGCCCTTCGGGTTCGGTAGTTGCTTCAAGTCGGTGAAACCGCCCAACGCACTACCTCACAAAACAGATAATGGAAATGTCGTGGTAACAACTCATCTATATGATGGAAAAAAAAGCTTACCTTTAGACATAGAATTATACCAGCATGGCGATTCATTACCTGAAGGCAAAGAAGACCCAGAGTTTAAGAAAAAACCCACCTTAGCTTTAGAACTAATAGATAAAAGTTTGAACCGAGGCTATCGACCAGGAATAGTTTTAATAGATTCATCCTATGGTAACAACACATCTTTTTTAAAAAACTTAGAAGAAAGGAAATTAAAATATATAGGAGGAATCGCTCTTAATCGCAATATTTTATTTAAAGATAAATCAGGAAAAACAGAAGCAATAAGAATAGATGAGTACGCTCAATGGATATGCTCAGAGGAATTCAAGGAGATTCAAATACCAGGTGAAAAACCTAGAACCGTGTGGGTAGCAATTATATCCGTTGAAATATCAAAGCTAGAAGGTCAAAGAAAAATAGCTATCGTCATGAGTGCACCAGTCTTTGAAGAAGCCGAAGATATTGACGAGCGACCCTGCGGAGGTTTCCTCCGCTAAGGAACGCGCGAGTTGACTACTTAATCACAAATGTTGAGGGAGAAGATATAACTGAACAGTGGATAGTTGACACCTATTCAGAAAGAAACTGGGTGGAAGTTTTCTATCGGGAAGCTAAAGGGTGGTTAGGGTTAAAAGAATATCAAGTTAGAGAAAAAAGAAGTTTAGAAAGACATTTCATTCTAGTTTTTTGTGCTTATACTTTTATCCTTTGGCACAAGTTAACTGGAGGTTTGAGAAGGCGTTGGGCCAACAAACCTTTGAAGACTTTTCCTGAAGCTAAGACCGTCATTTCGTACAGCCATGTCTTATCGTTTTGTCGAATGGCTCAACCATAATCGTGACGTATTTATAGCTTATAAAGCGAGTTTGGGCTTTGTTTGGGCTTAAAAATTGTTTAAGTACCGTTAATCAAGGCAATGAAAGTGTCTAACAATATGTCTTGATACCAAAGCAAATATAAAAAAGTCTTTTTGTCATATTTGCTTTGCTGCTTTTGTTTTACCAACAACTAACTGTAGGGGCGGTTCGCGAACCGCCCCTACAACTAACAACTAATAGCTAACAACCATTACCGAAAAGCTGCGGAAATTAATTGGAATGACTCTATCAGTCTTCTAAAGTTCTTGGTAACTAGTATCGATCGCTTTAAGTGCCATTGAGCTTAAGTTGTCTGCTTAAGTTGCTATCTTGCCTGGTGCTTTTTTATTAGCCACTACAAACTAAAGGTAGACAAAAATCTTGCAGTCCAATTGAGGATTTGCCGAGGATACTAATCCTCAATGTGTCTTTTAATAGGGTCTTCCGTCTATAAGATTGAACAGACCCAATCTCAACCAAAAAAGGACGAATATTAATGATGAAACTTAATTTTACCAAACTATCACTAATCGCAGGACTTAGCTTAGCAATGTATTTTGAGAATTTTAGCACAGTTATGCGGTCAAGTTAATTTTAAAGCTTTACGTCCTCACTTAATATAGATAGACAAAAAGTGGATTGAAATGAGAATGACCAGTTCTTCAATTGTTTTGAATAATACTCATTACTCCTTACTTATTACTCAACATTTTAGTAACCCATACAGAAAGGATTTAGTATGACTACTCTATCTCTACCTTATCAATTTGAGATTGAACGTCTCAAACGCTATCTACAAAAACATCCTGAGCAAGCTGCCTCTTTAGCGATCGCTCATTTTTATGATTATCTTGAGCTTGTTTCCCAGTACCAAAAACTAGAAAAGAATTTTCATCAATCTTCTGTAACTCCTACATCTAGGTACACAAAACTTCAAGTAGACTATGTTGAATTGCTTAGGTACTGTATTCAACTTCAAACTGAATGTGTCAATCTTCGCGAAGATAACCAAGCTTTGAAAAAGTTGATTGATATTTTTGCTCCCGATCTTCCTCTAGCACAGGAAAAAGGGCGCAATGAATGAAAACATGATTTTAGATTATGGTTATGAAAATCACACAGACAGAGATCGCTCAACGCAGCCAGCAAAAATTATACTTTGACCATAAAGATATGGACTATTATTTTGCCTGGATTGTTGGTCGTCATATCTACGAAGGAAGTAAAGTAGAAGAGTGTTTTGATGTAGCCTCTCGTATCATGGACGGCGATCTAGAAAGCTGGCAGCAAGAATGGGTCAAACTCGCTCAACATTTAGAAAAGCAGGGTTCACAAGCACTAGATCGAGGAAATATCGAAAGTGCCAAGGAGTTTTACTTGCGGGCTTGTACTTATTATCGATCGCCTTTATTTATGATGAATCCGCAAAATCCTGCTTTCTCAGATAACTGGCAGAAGATGAAATTCTGTTTCCACAAGGCAGTTTCCTTATTTGACCCACCTATTGAGAGCATCAGAATTCCCTTTCAAGGCAAGCTGTTACCAGGTTATTTCTGGAAAGTTGACGAAGTCAACGCAGCTCCCGTCGGTTTCCGGCGGGAGAACGTTGACGAAAGCAAAAGGAAACGTTCAACCCTCATTGTTATCGGGGGGTTGGAGACATTTGCCGAAGACTGTTATTTCATGACTGGTTTAACTGGTACTAAACGAGGCTATAACGTTATGACAGTAGATCTACCAGGTCAAGGAGTTAATCCTTATAGTGAGATGTTTTTGGGAGCAAGAATGGGTAATTCTGTCAAAGCAGTGGTGGATTATGCTTTAACTCGTCCTGAAATAGACCCGAACTATTTAGCACTTTTCGGTTTTAGTTGGGGTGGACACATGGTTTTTCAAGGTGTTCAAGACGAGCCTCGGATCAAGGCTCTCATTGCGAACCCTGCCATGCCTGATGTATTTCGTGCTGCTCTGGCACAGCAAGGAAATCATGGCATAGGAGACCCCATCAGCCAAAAAGTTTTCGAGCAGATTGCTTGGCGAATGGGTTTAAAGATTAATCTTAACCCCAAAGATATTTTTCGGCGTATAGCCAAAGCTTGCAGTTATTTACTGTTTGGTAAAGTCAAGCTAAGTAAGATTAAGTGTCCAACTCTTTGCATTGCAGGAGAAGGAGAAGCTCAAATTACTCTTGATATTACTCGTGAGTGTTATGAGCAACTGCCAAATCCACTCAAAAAACTAGTCATTTTTACCCATGAAGAAGGCGGAGAAGCTCATTGTCAGATCGATAATCTGGCTTTACCTAATCAGGTGATGTTTGACTGGCTCGATCGCGTATTTTCTCCTGCAATCAGACATAATATTCATATATAATCAGTATTTAGCCACTTCCAGTAAATCATGAACTGGTTTGAACAAGCTGACTTCTGGTATAGATTTTATGATTGGATGTTTCCGACAGATTCATTTGACCAGGCAGAAGCACAGATTGACAACATTAAGAAGTTATTAGAACGCACTTCAGGAAAAGTTCTTGACCTATGCTGTGGTCCAGGAAGATATAGCATTCCACTCAAGAAAGCAGGATTTGAAGTTACAGGATTAGAAATATTCTTGAATCTGTTGGTTTTAGGGAAGTTAGACTCTATGGAAACCTTAAAGGCTCGCCCTATAATCACAGTGCTGAGCGTCTCATCGTAGTAGCAAAAAAACAATAGTTCCTTGTTAAGTTACCTGCTTAAGTTGCTATCTTTCCTCGACACTATTTAGAAACTACAGCAAACTAAAAGTATAAAGTTCAATTGTCTAAATTCTTAGTCTAATACTTCCATAAGAATCTCAATAAGAGATTCGCAACTCTTAATTAAGGCAATTCTAACCAAATTGTCTTCCTTCCCTCAAGCTAATTCTCAGGAGGGAGTTATGAAAATTCAGTGGCAAAAACTATGGTTCAAAATCATCCTCTGGCTGGGTGCAGAAATTTTGCTCACTTCGATCGGACTAGATGAATTAGCCGATTATAGCGAATTTCTCTGTCAGCAACAAGAAATAGCATTGATGGGAAAAGCTCATCCTACCTTAACGGTGAATTTTATCTTTTGAGAATCACCAATAACTAATAACTAATAACTAATAACTATTAGTATCATTCTTTTTTGTATTTGATCTTAGGAGTCAAAAATCATGACTAAACAAACACCTAGTACTCAACTTGCTTTAGAAGAAATAGCCGAAAAATTAGGCAAAAAAGCGATGGATTTAGGACTTATTTCTAATTTTGTGGTTCGTCATTTTCCAGATTGTTGGGAGTTTTATATTTCTAGCAACAATGAATCGAACTTTTTCACTCCATCAGAAGCATATCTTTATTTGAAGAAATTACTAGGACTTGATTTCCAGGTTAGCAGCTATAAGCTCTAAGACTGGTTTCAACAAAGCGAGTTTTAAGGAGGTGTCTAAATGATTCGTTGTCTTGTCAATTTTCTAGAGTTCCTTGTCAACCGCTTCTACCGAAATCGTTGGTATCCCCGATTTTATGTCTTAGAAACAGTGGCTCGCGTTCCTTATTTTGCCTACATCTCCGTGCTACATCTTTACGAGAGTCTAGGCTGTTGGCGCAAGGCAGATTGGCTCAAGGTTCACTTTGCCGAATCCTGGAATGAACTGCATCATCTTTTAATTATGGAATCTTTGGGAGGCGATCGCCAGTGGCTTGATTGTTTTATTGCTCGTCATGCTGCCCTAGTTTACTACTGGATTATCGTATTTCTTTATCTAATTGCTCCCCACTCTGCTTACTATTTTGCCGAACTGGTGGAACGACACGCCTACCATACTTACGATACCTTCTTGCAAGAAAAAGGGGATGAACTCAAAGTTTTAGAAGCTCCTCCCATAGCTATTAACTATTACCGTGATGGCGATCTCTATATGTTTGATGAATTTCAAACCTCTCATCTACCAGCGGAACGTCGCCCGATCGTTAACAATCTTTATGATGTGTTTGTTGCTATTCGAGACGACGAAGAAGAACATATCAAAACTATGGTTGCTTGTCAGAAATCAGATGCTCAATTTATCCTTAAAAGCCCTCATAACAAGGTGATTCATTCTGCTTAGATGCTTTTATCTCATTAAAAAGAGTTACTCCCCATGCACATTACTATTTTGACTATTGGCTCTCGTGGAGATGTCCAGCCTTTTATTGCCCCAGCGTGCTGCTGTACTTGGTCAAAAAATTCGCTCAGAAGATAGAGTAGCCCAAGCAGTGAAAGCTTTTCATCAATATCTTTCTTCTCAATCAATGCCACTGTCAGGGGCTAAGTAATTAATTGAGCATTTTATTAGTACAGAATCATGATGTCAGCAAATAGCCAAAGTCAATAAAACTTCTTGGTTACTTTCAACGAGTTACGATCTGCGTTGGTCAACTACTGTTGGAGCAAAACCTAATCTAATAACGCGATTAAGGCAAAAATACTTAAACCAAGTAATGAAAGCTACCGTTGACAATAACACGGTACACCAAACCTTAATCGAAGTAATGAGCATGCTTAAGTTACCTACAGCATTATTCGCACCTCACATATTACTGAAGGTTTGGCAACACAACTTAAAAAGTTTAGTTACGAGGAAAATGATCGATGATTACCTTATACACAACACCATCTTTTTGGGGTCTACCAAGCATTAGTCCAGCCTGCATGAGGCTCGAAACCTGGCTGCGTATGGTCAAGCTTCCTTACAAAAAAGTGACGAAAATCAATTTAGTCCAATCTCCTAAGGGCAAGATTCCTTACATTGATTATCAAGGAAAACTGATTGGCGATTCGAGCTTAATTATGGAGATGTTCAAAGAGAAAGAGGGCATAGACCTCGATCGAGGCTTAACTGCTAAGGAAAGAGCCATTTCCCTTGCTTTCTGCCGAATGCTCCAAGAAAACACTTACTGGGGGATTTGTCATATTCGCTATAAGGTGGAAGAAAACTGGCAAGTATATCGAGAAGTTTTAGCTAGTATGATATCTCCTCATGCTCCAACCGCAGAATGGAAGCCACAACTAGAGCAGTTGCGAGAAAAAATTCTTACTCAGATGCACTGTCAGGGTATGGGTCGTCATAGCAATGAAGAAATCTATCACATTCTTCGTGACGATTTTCAAGCACTCTCGGATTTCCTGGATGATAAACCATTTTTTCTCAGAGAGCGGCCCATGACGTTAGATGTAACTTCCTATACCTTTATCGGTAACTTAATCAAGCCATCCTTGCCTCATCCTATTGTTGACTATGTTCTTCAACTAGACAATCTCTGCCAGCATTACGAGCAAATGAGAAAAATATTTTTTAGCGATACTGAATTAAATTTCTGAACACATGATTGTAATTCATTGTCTATTAATCAGGAGAAACACCATGAGATCTCAAACTTTACAACAAGCAAAAACAGCAACATTCAAATTCATCAGAACTGCGGTTATTTTGTTACTGTTGTTAGCAGGAATATTATTTTCTGCTCAATCAGCCCTAGCAGTAGAAAATACCCAAAGTGCGATCGCCGATCCATCAACCTTAACCTGGCAACCTTTAGCAGGAATCCCAGAAGGAGCAGAAGTTGCGGTACTGAGTGGTAATCCAGCCACATCTGCTTCAGAAGTGATGATTCGTTTACCTGCTGGATATCTTTTCCCCCATCACTCTCACAGCAGTCGGGAGATTCTCTTTTGGAGCGAAGGCGAGTTTACTTATATTGCTGATGATGGCAGCAAACAGACTTTAGCTCCAGACTCTTATCTCAACTTACCGAGTGGGACAAAGCATTCTGTTGTTTGCGGTCAAGAGCCATGTTTAGTTTATGCTCGATACGATCGACCATTTGATTTATTGTTGAGTCCTGCACCAAAAAACAATTGACAAGTAGCACACAGCCTTAATTTGTTACAAATGGTGGGCAAATAAGCTTTTCGATTTTTATTTTGCCTACCCTACTTTTTTTGGTACTAACATAAAAGAGTTTAGATAAAATTTGCTACCAAGATATTAAATAACTCAATTATCATTACAATGTAGGGAAATATTAGGGCAAGGGGAATAAGATTGGACGAAACCTATCAAGACTATATCAATCGAGTAGCTAGGCAGACTTTGCCAGCGAGTCATAGTACTCAGTTAAAAAGTATTCAATCATCCCCCAAGTTTGTTGAGGGTAAACCAGCTAATTTTCCTGGGTATACTATTATTACTCCTCTAAAGAACAAAGATTCTGTTAATAGAGATTTTTATAGTCATCTAGAGACACTACAGCAAAAACTACTGCAAAATACAGACTCAGGTTTACTTATAGCTTTACCACCAGAAACTTTCCATGTCACTTTGGTGGATTTGATTTGGGAAAATGCCTATAATCACGCTGTAGAAGAAGATATTAATTTTGAACAAGAATTAAGAAAAGAAATTCAAGTAATCTTTGAGCAGTATCAACAAGCAATTTCTCCAGCTAAATCGATCGCCTGGCAGTTGTTAGGATTGGTAATTAGACCAAGAGCCATAGCAGCTTGTCTAGTACCAAAAGACCGTGAAAGCTATGAAGCCATTATACAATTGCGTCGCTCTATATATCAGAATCAAAAGCTGATGAGTTTGGGGATCGAACAACAGTATGATTATACTGCTCATGTTACTTTAGCCTATTTCGGCGAGATAATTAACAATAGCGATCGCCTCAGTAATATTATCTCTGAGATTAGCGAGCAACTCATGGAAACCGAAGACCAAATCTTAACTATCGATCGAGCTCAGTTACACAAATTTGATAACATGGTTCATTACTATCGAGAACCAGATTGGGCAGTTATTAAGTTTTGAAGCAGCTAAATCATCCTATTTTAGAAAAAAGTTTCGCCCTGATCGATCGAGAAATCGGCACTCATAATTTTAATCCCTGGGAATATGCGATCGTTCGTCGGGTAATTCATGCTACCGCCGATTTTGAATATACTCAATTGCTTCGCTTTAGTCCCCATGCCATCGAATCTGGTATGGCTGCTTTGCGCCGCGGAGTGCCAATTATTACCGATGTAACGATGGTAAAACAGGGGATTATAACTCTAGTAAGTAAAACCTTTAATAATCCAATTATTACCGCCATTGAACAAGCAGATGTAGCTGAAGTAGGTAAAACTCGCACAGAAACAGGTTTACTTCGTTGCTGGGAAAAATATCCCGAAGCCATTTACGTTATTGGCAATGCCCCTACTGCTTTACTCGCACTGTGTTCCCAATTAGTCAATTCGTCTAACTATCCACCTCTAGTTATTGGTGTACCCGTGGGTTTTGTTGCTGTAGTGGAATCCAAACAAGCTTTAGCCAAAGTTGATGTACCTCAAATACGTGTGGAGGGAAGAAAAGGAGGTTCTCCTGTAGCTGCTGCTATTCTCAATGCGTTATTAGTCTTGGCTTGGCAAAAACATAAATAATCTTACTGATGCTAATCAATAATTTCTAGATTAATAGGGTCAACAAAAAAAATCTCTAAATTACTTGACAAGTTTTGGGATATAACTGCTATTATGTTTAATGCAGATGCGTTGGGGTGTCGCCAAGCGGTAAGGCAGCGGGTTTTGGTCTCGCCATTCCTAGGTTCGAATCCTAGCACCCCAGTTTAAAGGTTGTTTACTACCCTGATTGGAGATCATCATTTTCTAAATCTTGAATTGCTCGATCACATTTCTCTACGTTTTTATCTAATCCCATTTCTTGATATAGTTTCCTAGCATTTTCATAAGCTGTTTTAGCTTCTTGTGTTTGCTTTAGTTTTTTCCAAGTATCTCCTAAATTAAACCAAGTAATAGCTTCTCCAAGAGAATTCTCTATTTCTCGTTTAATCTCTAAGGACTGTTGAAGGTGATAAAGAGCTTTTTGATATTGTCCTAGGAAATAATAAGTATTACCTAAATGAGACCAAGCAGCAGCTATCCCCTGATGATCGCCGATTTCTCGTGTAATCTCTAAAGACTGTTGAAGGTAATCAATAGCTTTTTGATACTCTCCTAGACAATAGTAAGCATTACCTAAATTATCTAAAGAATTAGCTATCCCCTGACGATCGCCTATTTCTTGTATAATCTCTAAGGACTGTTGAAGGTAATCAATAGCTTTTTGATATTCTCCTAGGCAATAGTAAGCATTACCTAAATTACCTAAAGAATTAGCTATCCCCTGACGATCACCTATTTCTCGTGTAATCTCTAAGGACTGTTGAAGGTAATCAATAGCTTTTTGATATTCTCCTAGTGTTTTGTAAGCATTACCTAAATGAGACCAAGCAGCAGCTAATCCATGGCGGTCGCCGATTTCTCGTGTAATCTCTAAGGACTGTTGAAGGTAATCGATAGCTTTTTGATATTCTCCTAGGGAATAGTAAGCAATACCTAAATTACCTAAAGAATTAGCTATCCCCTGACGATCGCCGATTTCTCGTGTAATCTCTAAGGACTGTTGAAGGTAATCGATAGCTTTTTGATACTCTCCTATTGATTTGTAAGCAATACCTAAGTTACCTGAAGAATTAGCTATCCCCTGACGGTCATCTATTTCTTGTGTCATCTCTAAGGACTGTTCATAGTAATTAATTGCCTGTTGATATTCTCCTCGGGAATAGGAAGCAATACCTAAATTATTTAAAGAAGAAGCTACTCCGTTGCGATCGCCGATTTCTTGTCCAATCTCTAAGGACTGTTGAAGGTAATCAATAGCTTTTTGATATTCTCCTAGTAATTTGTAAGCAATACCTAAATTACCTAAAGAAGAAGCTACTCCGTTGCGATCGTCTATTTGTTGTGCAATCTCTAAGGACTGTTGAAGGCGATCAATTGCCTGTTGATATTTGGCTTGAAAAACATAAAATAATCCTAAGTCAATTAAGATATAGATTAAAATTGAGCGCAAGCCTAATTCTGTAGCTAAATTAATAGCTTTAATAAAACATATTTTAGCTCGTTCTTTCTCATCAGCATAATGTTGTGCTTCTCCGCTTTTTAATCTACGAACATATAGCTGTCCTAAACGATGATATAGACTAACTAAAGTTGGTTCTTGTTGCCCTCTTGTGGCTTCTGTATTAGTAATTAATTCCTGTAAATCTTCTAGAGATAAATAACTATCATCTATCTTTTTGTCATTTTTATTCATAAAATCTTGAGTAGTAATCTTTGAAGATAGATTATCAACTAATTTGGATTCTGATTCAAACTTAAATACGACCTTGCGCCAACTCCAAAAATCAGGAGCTTTATGACTAATATTGACTAATATTTGAGTATTAATCCATAAAATAATCGGACAATTAAATTCTCTTAATCCTTCCCTCGTCCATTGTAAATAACCAAAAAATTTATCTTGTTCGCTTTTGTGCTCCTTATTTCTGACAAAAGATAAATTATTAGCACCTAGAACTGTTATTACGCTAGGGATTGTCCCATCTAGATTCTGTGGAGTAATTGCTGCTTTTAAACTAGGTTCTTGATTATCTAATTTAACTTGATAAAAATTAGCAGAACTGGCTAATTCTTGTTCGTATTGTTTTATTAACCTTTTTTGTAAATCTCGATCATCACAAACAGCGATTAAAAGACTGAAAATGCCAATACTAGCCTCAATTTGAACTAATAGTTCTTGGTAACTAAGATAATTCTGTTGACTAAGATTAATTTGGGAAGCTAAAGTCATAACAGGTAGCCTTTTCGTTGCAATAGATCGGCGACTATGGGATGAACGTCATACCATTTATCATCATTAAGATATTCTAGAATATATAAGCCATGTAATAGATCGAGGAATTTTTGTCTTTCTGCTTCTGTTTCTCCTGCTGGATTAAATTCTTGATAAATTGTCTTGAGGATTTTATAGTCAGTATTGAATAAAGGATCGGCAAAATCATTACGAATATCTTTAATGGCTTCTGCTAATATTTCACTATTAATTTTTATATCTTGCCTATTACGATCCATACGAATTAGCAGTAAACATTTAGAACAGCATAAGCTAGAAATACGAATTACTTCTCGCAATACGCCACCACTTTTAATAATAATTTGCTTGCTAATATCTGGTTCAATTAATTCTGGCTTAAATCTTTTATTTAATATTTGGTTAAAAGTCTCGATAACTTGAGGAAATGGTTCGGCTTTAGGATTACGATTTACTCCTTTAGAAAATAATTTAGCTACAGACATAAAGCGAATTTGATTACCCGACTCTGTTTCTAAAGTTCGACGTAATTCGATTTCTCGCATTGCAGCGATAGGAATGGTAAAGAGAATCCTAAATTGAGGTTGAAATAAGGATTTAATATTTTCATAGTAAATTTCTCTAACTACTTTTAAATCTACTTTATCTAAATCATCAATGATTACTAAAATATCTTGATTAGCAGCATCTTGAATAACAGCAGCAATTTCGTGAATTCGATTAATCAGATCGGTGAAGTTATTTTCAAACTTCTGTTTTATTTCATTGCGAGTTTTTGCATTTGCTTTAAATTCTGTTTTTAATAAGCCTAAAAAATTAATTCCGCCACTAATACCTCTATCTTCATCTTCAATCGTGATGCGATTATGAGTAGTAGAAAACCATCTATAAAAAGCTTCTTTAATAGATTTCTTTATTTTAATTTTCTCTATTTCGGCAACATATAACATTTGCACGGCGATCGCATAGAGAATATTAATATGGTTAATATCAGACATCTCGATCGCATCAGCAATAGAAAAGAAAACGACAAAATAGCGATCTTTAATCCGACGGCTAAATTCAGCTAAGAGGGTGGACTTGCCACAACCCCTATGCCCTGCAAAAATAATTTTATTATTAGTCGGCGAACAATCTTCAACAACTTGCTCCAATTCTGCGATCGTTCTTTCTCCATACTCTACTCGAAAGCGGTCTAATTCTTCTGGTGTGATCAGGGGAATTAGTTGTAAATTGCGATAAGCCTCTCGGAAAGATTCTAAAAGTTGGTCATTAGACATAGAATTAATAGTCTAGATCACGATAAATTCAATCTTAGACTATACTCAATCTTTGAAGAAATTAGCTTACTGTGATGTATATTTTAGCTTTTCACCACCCGAATAAACTCTAGAGGTAAACCATCGCTATCAGCAATAAAGGTTACCTCATAAACGCGATCGCCGATCATTTGTTGAGTTGGTTCTAATAAAATCTTAAGAGGCTTAACTTGTTCTGGATTAGTTTCTATTGCTTTGGCAAAATTAGTTTTCAGTCGATCTAACCAACTAGGTAAATCCTGAGTAATATCAGTTAGATCGAAAGAAAGATGGTAGTAACCCACATAATGCTCATCACCAAAAGCATCAGGCGCGGGTTTGGGTTCGGGAATTTGGATTAATTCTACTCTTCCCCCCAAACCTTCTAGCCAACAAGCCAGAGTATAGCCAGTAGTAAAACGCTCTTTTACCTCAAAGCCTAACAACTCATAAAAAGCGATCGCTTGGTGAATATTAGCTGTACGAATAGAAGCATGATGCATCATTCAAATAAACGAAAATAGGGATATCGAAGCGGAACTCCTGGTTCTTTTTCTAAGGAAAAATTAATTATTTCCCAACGAGGATCTTCTTTCGATTCAGGACTAAATATTACTGGTAATCCATATAGTTTAGGACTTTTAGTCTCGTTGCTATCTCGCCAAGGATAACTCCTTTCCAAATAGGAACTAACCAAATCTTTATAACGATTAGCGATAATAACCTTGGTGGCTTTGTATCCCTCTGTATAAAGTCTGTCTAAAGCTTCGTGAATTTCAAAGCGAATACCATCAGGATGAGTATGCTGTCGATACCACGTATCGTCCCAAAGTCGCCAGCGTCTACCAGAAGGGAGATGAATTAATTCTTTGGTATCAGGGTTAGCTTCAAAAGCACCATGACGGGAACAAAGATAAGTATCAGTCAAAGTCAATGCCGGAATAGCCTTGCGACAGTGAGGACAGTTAATTTCTGGACCAAATATAGGATATTGTAAACCTGGGTTCATTATTAAAGGTTTTTTATCTACCTTACAACACGCTCCTCCATCTGTACTCTTATTGTATCGATTATTAGTTAACTTAGTTATGAATAAACCATTATCTTCTCCTAATTCTTATTGGCCTACTCCAGATTTTTCTCAAGCTGCTTTTATTGCGGATAATGCTGTAGTTATGGGCGACGTAGCTTTAGCAGAAGGAGTAAGCGTCTGGTATGGTGCAGTAGTGCGAGGAGATGTAGAAAGAATTGAAATAGGTAAGTACACTAATATTCAAGATGGGGCAATTTTACATGGCGATCCTGGTAAACCGACTATCCTGGAAGACTATGTTACTGTTGGTCATCGGGCTGTAATTCATGCTGCTCATATTGAAAGGGGTTGTTTGATTGGTATTTCGGCAGTAGTTTTAGACGGAGTGAGAGTAGGCAGTGGTAGTATAATTGGTGCTGGCTGTATTGTAACTAAAGATGTACCTCCGCGATCGCTAATGGTAGGAGTCCCTGCTAGAAAAGTACGGGAACTCGATCGAGAAGAAACTGAAAATTTATTAGAACACGCACGGCGTTACCAAAAATTAGCCCTTGTTCATGCAGGAAAAGGAACAGATTTAGGTTTTATTAAAAATACTGATTGATATTTGTTTGCTTAATGACTAGGAAAAGGTGACAAATTAAGATATATATAATAGGAGATGAAATTAAAATAATTTAAAATAACTTAAAAGTTCCAGGGAGGAAAAGTCAAATTATGGACTGGCGCGTTTTAATCGTTCTTTTGCCTGTGATCATAGCTGGTAGTTGGGCTATTTTCAATATTGGTGCTGCTGCTCTAAGACAAGTTCAGAATTTAACCAATAAAAGCTCATAAGATAATCAATATCAAATAAAAATCCTATTTGAAAATAATGATAACTGCCTATCTTTTTTAGGAGGCAGTTTTTTTTACGATAATTATCAGTAGCAGAAAATCTTCTGATTAAACTACTACGAAATGAGTTAAATTCATTCAGGGATTAACTTCTTGTGCAAGTAAAGAGGTGTAATATTTATGTTTAAAACTATCTTGTTTCCCGTAGACCAAAGTAGAGAAGCTCGCGAAGCAGCAGATATCGTAGCCGATCTAATCAAAATTCATAGTAGCGATTTAATAATACTTTCTGTAGTAGAAAAAAAAGAAGGATCGGCAATGAATTCAGAAAGTGAAGTAGCTAAAATACTCGAAGGAGCTAAAGCCCTATTTTCTCAACAGGGAATTGAGGCACAAATCATCGAAAAGGAAGGAATTGCTTCTTTTGCCATTTGCGATGTGGCAGATGAAGTTAATGCGGATTTGATCGTGATGGGCTGTAGAGGATTAGGATTAATCGAAGATGGAACCTCCGAAAGTGTTACTAATCGAGTGATTAATCTTTCTCCCTGTCCTGTACTGGTAGTACCTTAAGTTATTCAGTGAACAATTGACAATTGATAATTGGATAATTTGGTCTAAGAAGAAAAACTTTATTATTTTTTATCCCGAAATTAGATCTATATGCTTTAATTTTGGGTACTGATTGTTGTCTAGCTGTAGCGATCGCTATGACTAATTTTTCACCCCCTCCCGATCCTTCTCAATCTCCCGAACCAAGAAGACCTATTCTTAGTTTTGACGAAATAGTAGCAATTGTTGTTGCTTTTGTAACTATTGGTGCTATTTTGTTTTGGTCTTGGGGAGGGAGAAAAGGTAAAATGTTTTCTCAGACTTGGCAAAAATTAAAATCTACTGTAGAGGATACTGCGGTATTAGAAACAGAAACAAAAAGAAGTTTTGATATAAGACTATCGAGAGATAGTGAAGTAGAAGAAAGAGATGTTGCGGTTTTACCAGAAACTCCATCTCAGCCAGAGCAACCTAGCTTATTTAGATTTTCTAGGACTGATAGAAGCCCAAAAACTCTTATAGGCGATTCTCAACAACCAATTATCGTACTTCCTACTTCACCAGTAACAGAAACTCCACCGACAACGGAAGAAACTCCTACTCCACCAGTAACAGAAACTCCACCGACAACGGAGGAAACCCCTACCCCTCCAGTAACAGAAACACCCCCAACTACAGAGGAGACTCCTACTCCCCCAGTAGTTACTTTTGATGATGTTCCTCCAAATCATTGGGCTTATCCTTTTATCGAACCTCTCATCGAAAAAGAATTGATAGTAGGTATCTCTGATAATGAATTTCAACCAGATTTACCAATTACTAGAGCGCAATTGGCATCAGAAATTGAAACAGCTTTTAAACAAGAAACAAATCGAGACTTAATTACTTTTGAAGATATATCGAAAGAAAGTCAAGCAGCTAAAAAGATTGATGAAGCAGTTAAAACAGGTTTTTTGAAAGGTTATCCAGGACAAGTATTCCGTCCCGATCAAAAAGTTCCCCGTCTGCAAGTTTTGGTTGCTCTTGTCTCTGGTTTAGATTTAAAAACAAGCCAAGATCCAGAAGCAATTTTAAGCTCTTATCAAGATTCAGGCCAAATACCAAATTGGGCAAGAGAACAAATAGCTGCTGCAATAGAATCGGGTTTAGTAGTCAATCGACCTGATTTTACTACAAATTCACTTTATCCTAATGAACCTGCTACTCGCGCTGAAGTTGTAGGTATGATCTATCAAGGACTGGTAAAAGCTGGCAGAATAGAGCAAATATCTTCTCCTTATGTCGTTCCTAGTCCCTAAGTAATAGGTAATAGTGCGACTTGTTGGGTGCTAATCAATTATAAAAATTGAAAACCACCCGTTCAGAACCTAGACATCTGAATAACTAATGTAACTTACAGGTGAAATTCCTGTCGTTGTGCTGCCAATTGACTCCATCTTCTGCG
>JASJDI010000339.1 GCA_030065155.1 Xenococcaceae cyanobacterium MO_188.B29 | reverse complement strand
AAACCGCGTCCATATAGAGAACTGGAGTTTTTTAAAGAAGCAATTTTTATTTCCTACTCCCGACTCCCTAAAAAAGTTATCTAAAAAACTACTGGTTTCAAACTAGACGCGGTTTAGTTAAAAGGAAGTAGTCAATTCTGCATGTTTGTCAGGACGAATTTGTCTACCGTATTTACGAGCATAAACTTGCGTCAATTCCGCACCAAACAAAAGAATTTGAGCCGAATAAAATACCCAAGCTAGAAAAACAATAAGAGAACCAGCAGCACCATAGGCAGAACCCAAACTACCTCTTCCTAGATATAATCCGATTAAGGATTTGCCTAAAGTAAATAGTAAGGCTGTCATGATTGCTCCTACCCACACATCTTTCCAGCGAATTTTGACATCGGGGAGATATTTATAAATTAGGGCAAACAATAAAGTAATAAAGCCAAAAGAAATAGCCACGTTTAACCAATGCCAAAGAGGGTCAAAACCAGGAAGTAGATTAATTTCTAAATTGCCGATCCCCGACAAAATTGCACTTAAGATTAAAGATACTAATAGTAAAAAACCGATCGCTAGAACCATTCCAAAAGATAGCAGCCTCTTGCGGATCAATTGCCAAATTCCTCCATTTGGCTTAGCTTTGACATTCCATACGGTATTCAATGCCTCCTGTAGTTGGGCAAATACCCCTGACGCACCGATGAGTAATACTACTACACTAATAGTCGAAGCTAGACTACTCAGTTGAGGCTGATTAGCATTAGCTAAGGCAGTTTCAATAGCTTGCGCTCCTTGATTGCCAACTAATTCATTGATTTGTTCTAGTATTGCTCCTCTCGCATTCTCTTGACCAAAAACTGCCCCAGCGATCGCGATCGCAATAACCAATAAAGGTGTAATAGAAAATACGGTATAGTAAGCTAGAGCAGCAGCTAATAAAGAGGCTTTATCTGCTTGCCATTGACGAAAAGCTTCCTTTAGTAGCTTAAAAAATGGTTTTACTTTTATCTGCATTAATAATCAGGATTAAAAAATTAAATAGTTGCTAGTAATCTTACAGATAATGTAGCCAAATTTCATCTTCCTCAAGAAGGAGAATTAAAAGAGAATTTCCGCTAGAGAATTTCAATTCCACTTTTTCTCTAGGAATGCGCAAATTTCAACTCTCAAATATAATTTTGCTATTTCCTCACAAAAAAATCTAAACTAAGACTATTCTTCAAAAGATGATCTTTGTTGAAATACAAAAAAATGGATAATGATTTACCTACTTGCGGGCAACTGGAACGAACCCTTTCTCAAAGCATACAAAAATTATATCGTCAAGAACTAGAACATTCTCCTGGAAAAGTAACCTGTCAGCTTTTTGGCAATCAACTAGCAATTGTGATTGAAGATGCCTTGACAGCAGTGGAGAAAACTTTAGCTGATACAGAAGAAGAAGATAAGACTGTACAAAAATTAAATACGGCGATCAATGATGCCATTGAGCCTAAGCTAAAAAATCTGATCGAAGAAACATTAGCTGTTGAGGTAGATGATATTCTTTTTGACTCTACCATAGAAACTAGTCGTACTGGAGCGATCGCGACTCTTAGCGAACCACCTCAAGTCCGCAATCCGGAATCTATTCCTAAAAATAAGAGTAGCAGTAGTAACAAGTAAGACATCTCAATGAGATAGAATTCAGCGATAGTAAAACTTTGCTTACTTATTCAGTGAATATCGACCTCAGCAAGATGCTTACAAGCTGAGGTTAATTCTAGTGAATTGCAAAGCGCACTTTAGTAGATATTATCTCAGCTTATTTACTAACTTAATTTATTTACAAGTTACTTTACATTTGTCTAAAGATAGATTTAAAGTAACTTCAAGCAGATAGTTGTCCACCTGTTACATCGTAAAGCGCACCCGTAACAAAAGCACTATCAGAAGATGCCAGAAATACATAGGCAGGGGCTAATTCTTCTGGTTGGGCTGCTCTTTTCATAATACCGTCAGTGTCGTAGTTATCGACTTTTTCAACACCTTCGAGGGCATAAGCGATCGCGACAGCGCGACCAATACCAGAATCTCCACCAGTAATAAAAGCAACTTTATCAGTTAATTTATTGGCAGGATTATAGTTAGATAAATCGCTATCGGGTTGAGGAATCATATCCCTTTGAGAAGCAGGATAGTCTAGTTTCTGTGGGGGAATGTCATTAGGAGTTGGACGACGTTCTTGAGTAGGCATTGTTGATAAATAATTAATTTTTTGAGCTAAAAGTTGAGTTTGACTTCTATAATCGATCGCTCTTTTTTTAGAGCAATTAACTAAAGCAAGCAGGCAATATCTATTTATTTGAGAAAAAAACTTACTCTGTCAAAAAAAACTAATAAACTACATCAGCATTATTAGTAATTTATTTATTGACTATGCTTAGTGTAGATAAAAAAACTGATTAAGCAAATGTATCAAAGGTAATATTTATAGAGGCAATAAAAATTAGTCAATTATTGCTTTAGATGGAGTACAGAAACAATAAAAATTCTCTTAATAAACATGAGTGCATCCATCAGGAGAAACACTTAAAAATGATTAAAGATATTGAGATTATGAATATATTAAGTATTAGTATTAGTAGTCTGTTACTGTTACCTTTATCTATATTTATTACTTCTGTGGCTGTAGCTGAAATGATAATTCTTATGTAGAAGCAGTAGAATTTCAGTTAAAAATTTTAACAGATAGCTAACTGAATTACTCGTTTCATTAGTTAAGCTGTCATTTATTTTGATTAATAATAATACGCTCGATTAACTGGGAAATTTCAGTGGCACGATTCATTATCATGAAATGTCCGCCTTGTTCTATGGTGAAATCTGGCTCGGTAAAGGTGAACGGAAAAATACGATCGCTCGTTCCGTGAAGATGATAGATATTATTAGGAATTGTTTGATTTTTCCAGTAGACGACTCGATTGATCGCCCATCGCAAAAACTTGGCATCAGTATCAATTAATATTGCTTTTAACAACTTTTTTTCTTCTTCACTCTCTAAACTAAAAAAACAATTAATTGGTAAATATATAGCCCAAAGTAAACTTTTAAAGGGAATTAATAAATGTACAGGCAGCCAGCGAAAAATTTTGAAATACCAAGGAATCTCTCTTGTTGTTTTAGTACTTGAGATTAAAATTACTTTCTCGATCTTCATCTGGTTGGCAATTTCTACCGCCACTATTCCACCAAAGGATAAACCTATTAATATTGGTTCTGGGTCGTTAATTTCTACGGCTAATCGTTTTGCATAATCCGTAAGTTTTTCCTGTTTATATGGTGCTAACCAGTTAAGATGAACTGGCTGATAACCTTTAAATTTTAGTTTTTCAAATACTCGTCTATCTGCACCTAATCCACTAATACAGTAAATATTTTTCTGGACTTTTTCTGGTTTAGATAATAGGTTGGAGTTGAAGTTTTTCAGATAATCTTTTTGAAAATTTGATGACATAAAGTTAGTATTTGGCAAACGTTCTAGTAGTAAGTATCGTTAACATCTCAAGATTTACCATCGGCAAATAGTCATTAACATTTTTTCTGAAGCGAATTAATCATCTATCACTTCCGATAGAGGTGCGATCGCCTAATTATATTGCAAATTGTAAAGGAAATCTTAAGAAAAATACTTATTTATGAGTCAGACAGTAAATCCAACTATCATTTTGGGTGGCGGTTTCACGGGATTATTTACAGCATTACATCTTAGTCATCACAAATATCCAAAACCGATAACTTTGATCGATCGCTGCGATCGCTTTAGTTTTAATCCGATGATGTATGAATATCTTAGCGGGGAAATGAGTGATGAACAGGTTTATCCTCGGTATTTAGATCTCTTAGAAGGTAGTAAAGTACGCTTTGTGCAAGATTCTGTTGTTTCTGCGGACTTACCCCAAAAGTGTATTAGATTAGCTTCAGGATTAAATTATACTTACGATAATTTGGTTTTAGCATTGGGTAGTGTTGGCAGCTTTTTCGGGATTGAAGGTGCTAAAGAGCATACGTTTTTATTCCGGACAGGAGAACAAGCAATTAAACTAGGTAGACATCTGCGTGAATGTCTACAAAAAGCAACTCAAACAGAAGATGAAAGACAACGTCGTCAACTACTAACTGTCGCTATTGTTGGTGCGGGTGCATCGGGAGTAGAATTAGCTGCAACCCTAGCCGACTTATTACCTAATTGGTATCAAGAATTAGGTGGGAACCCAGAAGAAATTAAAATTGTTTTGATTAACCGCAGTTACCAAATTCTCAAAGGAAGTGGTAATAGCAAAAATGTTGAAAATAGCATTCAAGATACAGCGATCGATGCTCTGAAAAACCGTAATATTTCTGTAGACTTTTTATTTGGGGCATCGGTAACGCAAGTATACAGTGACCAGGTAGAGTATCAAAAAGAAGGACAAATAGCCAGCCTTTGCGCTGCTACGATAGCTTGGACAGCAGGAGTTACCGCTAATCCTCTAATTAAGAATTTAGCTGTCTCAGAAGAATACAAAACTAGACGGGGATATTTACTAGTCAAACCCACTATGCAGTTACCCGAATATCCTGAAGTATTTGCTGGAGGAGACTGCGCCCTAAACAGCAAAGATGATTTACCCCAAACCGCCCAGGTAGCCTATCAAGAAGGTAAAGCGATCGCTGATAATCTGTTAGCCTTAGCTAAAGGCAAAGAATTATCAGAGGCAGATGTAAGTTTACGGGGTACACTACTCAAACTAGGTTTGGGTGAAAGTGTGGCTAATTTATTCGATCGTTATCAAATTAAAGGTAAGCTGGGTCATACTATCCGCAACTCTACTTACTTAACTTTATTACCCACTCCCGTACATAACTTCAAAGCGACTACTAGCTGGCTAATTGACGAGATCTTCGAGCAATACAGTAATGCAGCTTAAGTAATATAAGTAGGGACTAATAGTCCTCGCTCTTAGCGAATATTCATGTGTCTTACGTGTTTGCTTTTAGTAGGCGATCGCCATTAGTTGAATTAAATTTGCCCCGGTACTTATGGCGATCGCTATATTCTATTTTCAAGCACGTTTGCCACTTTCACCATTAATTACCGCAGAAGTAATTAAATGGGCTAATCTAAGAGCCTCTGGTACGTTACCCTTATCGGTCAAACGTTTTAAGATCCTGGCAGTAATTGGTGCTGGTAAACCGCATACCTGAAAGTAAAAAGGTGAATATTCATAAATTTCTCCCGCTTGAGCCAAAATTGCCAACCTTCTTTCTTTTTCAGGCAATAATGAAATAGCTGCTTGCATTTTCTCTAATTTAGGATACTTTCTCATCACGGCAACACAGGGAAGTTCCAATCGTTTGGCGAGATCGGGTAAATTGACTAGATTCAAGCCACCCATACTAATACCATCTAGTAAAACTAAATGTACCTGAGAATAAAACTTACTGGTTAGCAGCATTTCTGCTATTCTCTCAGTGCTGTCCCAGCCATCTACTTGAATATCTCCCCACAACATCCCTTCAAAACGAGTCAGACTGCATACTACTCCTGCCACTGCTACGGTTTTAGTAGAATGACGCTTAAAAGGAGCATCATCAAAACCAATTACCCGAATCTGACGCTGATGACGAAGAAGAAAATCTAGTTTAGTTTGATTCACAATTAATACTTATATCAGTTTGGAAATGACTTAGGTTAACTTAAATTTCCTCCTAATAATAGAAATCAAACTGGCGATCGCCTGCTAATGCACATTTTCATAATTCTGTCAATGCGAAACTCCTATTATGAAGAAAATCTATTCTTTGGTCTTTGACCTTGGCATGAAGTTTAGCCAGTTTTAGCTTACGCCTTTTTCTGCGATTAGAATCTTTCTTAGCCTTCGACAATCTACGGTTAGCCTGTTTGATTTTCCGCAGCATCTTTTTGTGTAGCCTCGGATTCTCAACTTTTTCCCCCGAACTCAAAATAGCAAAGTGAGTTAAACCCAAGTCGATACCGACACTGTTTGTTGTCTGTAGACTTATAAATTGAGAGACTATTACATCAAAAGATAACCTTTCAAATGCCTGTGAGAGCGTTTGTTTGAGAGCTTTTGAGAGAGATGGAGAATAGGGGGGTCGAACCCCTGACCTCTGCGGTGCGATGGTAGATATCTGAATGCTACATACTTTTCTCTACAAGACTTTCGGTTTCAATTTAAAAATTCTCGATCCATCTTCGATCCAAAATGAACTAAAAAAGAACTTGCCAAACTACGAAAGTTATAAAAATTGTCCAGGAATTATTTTGTCTTTAGGAGTACCCCAGCTATTTTAACTATCCCTACTTATAATTTTTATAATAAATAAGCTGAATACGAATTAAGTAAGCTTTGATAAGTGAGAAATTAAAGATGAACACAAAATTGATTGATTCTCTAGTACAGATAATCAATTCCTTAACAACAGAGGAGAGAATAAATCTCGAACAAAAGCTGCACGTTCAAAATTTATCTACGGAAATAGATCAATCTAA
>JASJDI010000338.1 GCA_030065155.1 Xenococcaceae cyanobacterium MO_188.B29 | reverse complement strand
GAGACAACAAGTAAAACCATCTATGCCTGGCATGACTGCATCTAATAATATTAAGTCAGGAGTTTGTTGTTGGCATATATTTAAACAAGCTTCTGCACTATCAGCTTCTAAAATAGAATAGCCTTGGATATCTAAAATACCAGCAGCAGTCATACGGATACTAGCATCATCATCAACAATCAGAATTAGTTGGTTGTTAGTAGTGTTTTTATTAGTCATGATTAAATTACTAAAATTAAAAAAATAGATTTTGTAAGTATTACGTTGAACTGATTAATATTTAATATCGATCGCTTTTTAAACAAATTGAACCGCAAAGCGATCGCGCAAAATTTGGAGTTGTTGGCTGATACCAGTTAACTTAAGAGCTAAACCTTCGCATCCTCGATAGAAAGAGAGAGGTAAAAGTCTGAGGAGATAAGCTGCCAATAGAGTTTGCACAGTGCGATTAGGTTCGCTTACGATGATTTGCCAATGAGTAGCTAAAGCTTGATGGACTAAATTGACTGCCATTGCACCATTTTTAAGACGTACTGCACGACGGGCTAAATAACGTAGTTGAAAGGCTCTGGCAGAGTTTTCCCACTTAGCTAAGAGTTGGGGAGAACGATCGCGATGTTTGGTAATCATTTGTTCCCAAGAATCGTATTGTTTGAGAACATTTGCCGATAATCCTTCGCCGTTGACACGATATAAAGTTAATGCTTCTCCAATCCCTTCTATTTTCCAAGGGGTTTCCGCTGCGATCCGCAACCAACATTCAATATCTTCTGATTGACGGAAATTTTCATCAAAGTAGAAGTTTTCTACTTCTCCGTGTAGATTAGCTGGAAAACAAATTGCTGCAAATACTTCTTTACGAATTACGGGGGCTGAACCATTACCGATAGGATTACGACAGAGAAGATGAGAGGGAGTGATATCTTTTAGTTTGGGCATTTGGTAAATACCTAACGCTAATCCTTGTCCGTCGATAAATTGAGAGCGACTAAAACTAACTCCCACTTGAGGCGAAGACTCTAGATGTTTGACGTGCTGGGCTAATTTTTCAGGCAACCAGAGATCGTCAGAATCGAGAAAAGCTAAATAATCTCCTTGAGCGTGACGAATACCTGTATTTCTTGCTCCCGCTAAACCACGATTCTGTTGACTAATAATTTTAATCCGAGAATCATTAAACTGTTGACAAATGTCGATACTGCGATCGGGAGATTCATCGTCAATAATTAATAATTCAAAATGGGGATAAGTTTGATTTAGAACCGAATTAATTGTCTGAGCAATGTAGTTTTCAACATTATAAACAGGAACAATTACAGATACGAGCTTCATGGAATACCTTAACTTGTGATTGCTCTCATTATTGCTAGCTCCCATTAGCGATCTCGTTTGTTTTGCCAATCTATTGGTATAACTTTTTGTATAACTTAGGATAAATGGTTAATGACCAATGAAATAACTGGTCAAGTTTCAATTTAAAGATTACAAAGGAGAAATAAAAAAAAGCCAAATTTGACTAATAATTATTTATGTCAGAACGGGAAAAGATTCGTCATCTACTAACCATCAAAGACGGACAAGGAAAAAAAACCTATAGACTAGAAGCAGAAACCTATTCTCTGGGTCGAGATTCTAGTAATTCTATTGTGCTGCACGGCTCATCAATTTCTCGACAGCACGCAACTATATTACGTATTCCTTCGGCAGATGGCGATCGCTCTTCTTTTCGTATTGTTGATGGTAGTTTTAATGGCAAAAGAAGTACTAATGGTATCTTACTTAATGGTCGCAAGTGTCTTTCTGGAGATCTCAAACACGGAGATACAATCGAGTTTGGTAATAAAATTCAAGCCAAATATTATGCTTTGTCAAACCTATCAGATTCAGAATTCTCTCAAATCGATCCCCTCGAAGATGTTTCTACTTTTTTATCCAAATCTGCTAATTCAGACCAAACTTTAATTGCTCCCCCAAATAATTCTACCGAGGCTAATGATATTGCTCTAGCACGATTGGCTTCTTTTCCCGAATTAATTCCCAATCCCATTGTAGAAATAGATATCCAAGGAACAATTACCTATCTCAATCCCGCAGCAATTCGCCAGTTTCCGCAATTAAAAAAGGTGGGAAGCCGACACCCAATCGTATCAGATTTTCCCGCTTTAGTGCATCAGCAAGCAGAACATTCCTTTACTAGAGAAATTAGTTTTAATAGTGCCTTATTCGAGCAATCAGTCCATTATTTACCTCAAAGTGATCTAATTAGAATTTTTATCACCGATATTAGCGATCGCCAACGAGCAGAAAGAGAAAGAGAACAGCGCGATCGCTTATTACAAGAGGCGATCGCAGCCCAAGATCTAAACCTGGAAGAACGGCTACAACATTTACTCCAAATTGGATGTGAATCTTTTGACTTAGAAGTTGGTTTTGTGAGCAAAATTGAACATAATTTTCTTCATCAACAAGCTATATATTTCTCTAGCAAGTTACGGTCCCCCTGGAATTTAGCCGATCTTCCCCAAGAAATTGATTGGGAATTCTGGCAGAAAACCTTAACCCAAAAAGAACCGATTTATCTTCATCAAAAAGAAGATAATCATGCTTTAATTTCTAATATCTTCTATTTCGGTATAAGTATCTTGGTAGGGAGAAAAGTTTACGGTATTCTAGGTTTTCTGGGCAAAATACACCGACAGTCTTCGGTTAACCAAGCAGATCGCAAGCTCTTAAAGCTCATGACTCAATGGTTAGGGAGTGAAATAGAACGACAACAAATTCAAATTAGTCTGGAACAATTATTAGCCAGAGAAACTCAACAAAAAAGTCTATTAGCCAAACAAAATCAAGAATTCGATGCTGCTAACAAAGCTGCTTCAGCAGCAAATCAAGCCAAGAGTCAGTTTTTGGCAATTATGAGCCATGAATTGCGTACACCCATGAATGCAGTGATTGGGATGACAGGGTTGTTATTAGATACTTCATTGAGTTTTCAGCAGAAATATTTTACTGAAATTATTCGTCGAAGTGGCGAGACTTTAATGGCTCTGATCAATGATATTCTCGATTTTTCTAAGGTTGAAGCGGGAAAAATGAGCCTGGAGCAACATCCCTTTAATTTGTATGCTTGTCTGCGGGATGCTCTAGAACTGGTAAGATCTCAAGCTAATGCTAAAGAAGTAAAATTATGTTATCAAATTGATGAATCTATTCCTCAGAGTATTGTTGGAGACATCGCTCGATTAAGACAAATTTTGAGCAATTTACTCAGTAATGCGGTTAAATTTACCGATAAAGGTCAAGTAGATATTTTCATCACAGGGGATTTATTAACAGAGCGAGAAAATACCTATCAAATTCAATTTATGATTCAAGATACTGGGATTGGTATTACTCCTGAAAAACAACAATTTTTATTTAAACCTTTTAGTCAGGGTGATGCCTCGGTAAATCGTAAATATGGCGGGACGGGTTTAGGTTTAGCTATTTGTAAACAGTTAGTGGAATTAATGAATGGCTCTATTTGGGTTGAAAGCCACGGTAGTGTAGCTGGTCATCCTGACCCTAATTGGCAGCCAACTAATACTACTGAAGATACTTGCGGTGCAAAATTTTATTTCACCATTGTGGCAGAATCCAGTTTATCGGGTTTTCTCCCTGAAACTGGTGAAGAGACTGATAAGTGTTCTACTATAGCTGGCACAAAAAACCAAAAAAATCTCAGAATTTTACTAGTGGAAGATAATAGCGTTAATCAAAGAGTTGCTGGTTTAATTCTGGAAAAATTAGGTTATCGAGCAGACATTGTCAGCAATGGCTTAGAAGCAGTTAATTCTGTGCAAACCGTCCCTTATGATTGTGTCTTGATGGATGTAGAAATGCCAGAAATGGATGGTATTACGGCTACCAAAAGAATATTGGCACAAAAATTAGCCAAAACTCCTTACATTATTGGTTTAACCGCTTATGCTCTATCTGAAGACCGCGACCGCTGTTTGCAAGCGGGGATGAAGGACTTTGTAAGTAAACCAATTCGAGTTGAGGAATTAGAACGAGCATTACAAAAAGTAGTTCCCCTGATTGAACAACCTAATAACGAATGCAACCATCATGATTTTACAGAAGATAGCCATCCACAAGTAGTTGAATCTCCTACCAAAGCTGAACAATCAATCCTCGATTTAAGTGTTTTAAACTCTCTGCGCCAGCTAGCAGGAGCAAAAGCTCAGGATTTATTAACTAAAATTATCAATCAATATTTTGAAGATAGTCCCCAACGATTAAAAGCGATCGCCCAGGCTCTAGAAGATCGCGATACCGAGGCTCTACGTAAAGCTGCTCATGGTTTTCGTTCCAGCAGTGCTAACTTAGGAGCAATAATTATTGCCGATTACTGCAAAAATTTGGAAAATTTGGCTCGTGCTGGAGAAATCCCTGAAAATCCAGAGACTCTAGCCGAACTAGAAACTAAATACGAAAAAGCCAAAATTGCCCTACAACAAGCCATTAAACATTGAACATTGAGCATTGAATATTGAGCATTGGGTATTGAATATTAAACATTTAAATGATGACAAAAAAAAATGTAACTTACTAGAAAGCTTATCAATTCGCTATTAGAATGGTTAATGCCTACAAGTATTCGATCGAAGAGAAAAGGGAATTTATTTTGTCTAAGCAATTACTCAAAAGTGGAACTTCAATTGGTCCGATTATCTTCAATTAAATATTCCGAGAATTGATCTAATAACCTGTAGAGTTGATTTTTTTGACAGGAATAATGGTAATTTCCAACTCAACTGGTTTACCAATTTTCTTGGATAAGAAATCTCTCACCAGATCGGTTTGTTTTTGAGATACAGAGTCAACTGGTGCAGCGACCTCTATTTTCACCAGTACATAGTCCTTTTTGGGTATAGCACGGATCGATCTAACATCACTATTGGCAAAAGTCTTGGTTTCCGAAACAATTAAATCTGAGATTAGATAGCGTACATTATTTTCGATAATTAGTTCTCGCATTGAGAAAGAGAGGGGAACACCTAAAAGAAACATTACCGCAGTGGACATTACCAATCCCCCCTTAGCGCGATCGATATTACCGTAAGACTGGAATAGAAATACTATGCTGCCAAAAAAGATAATGCAAATTAGATTGGTTAAAAATAGTAAAGATGAGCCTAAGGCAATATCTTCTTCTCCTAAAGATAAACCAATCCCAACTACGCTAAGAGGAGGAACTAGGGCGACAGCGATCGCTACTCCTGGTATAGCATTAGAAATACTACGGCGAGTATTAGCAAAAGCACCTGCCATCCCTGCTGCCATAGCAATACCAAAATCAATTAAAGTGGGGTTAGTACGGGAAATTATTTCAGAATCTACCGTTTTTAAGCCAATAATTGAAGCTGTCAACCAAGAAGCAAAAATAGTTAAAACTATACCCTTTAGAAGCGTTAAACTAGAGCGTCGCAGCAACTTCCGATTACCCATTGCTGTAGAATAAGCCATCCCTACTATTGGTCCCATTAAAGGTGCAATAATCATTGCCCCGATAATAATCGCTACACTATTACCGAGTAATCCTAAAGTAGCAATAATGGCTGATAGCCCCAACATAAAATGGAAGCTAAAACTAGGAACAGATAAACGCCACAAACTGCGGTTAAGACTAGCAATTGGTGTAGCTTTTTCCTTTACCCAATGCCAATTACCGTTTTCTAAATGCCAAAGTTTTTTAACATTAAACGTGCGATGAATTTTCCTCAGAATACATTTAATGTAGGTAACGTATCGAGAATTCAAACTAGTTAATAACACCATTGCTTTATTGTGACTCTTGAGCTTATCTTGCTGAAGACAAAATTTCTAATGATCATAAACTTCTGTTTCAATAGAAAAATCTTCTACATCTCCTCTGTTACCCCATTTTTGTTCTTCTTCAACTATTTCTGTGTCTGAATCAGGTTCGGAAATACTATATTCTCCTAGCTCTTTTAAATCATCTTTGATGGAGATAGATTCTTCTTCACTAGAAAAATTCCAGTCGATATTTGCTTCTGTTGTGTTGTCTTTTAAGAAATCATACTCTGAGGTATTGGTTTGAGCATTCAAAGGCAAGCTATAAGTACTTAGTATTGCTCCTAGGGCGATCGCTTGAATAAAAAATTTTTTCTTTATTATTAATATGTTTAACATAGAAAATAACTTAAGCCATAGATAAATCCAACTAGATCTTATAAGACAAACCGCAAATAAATTTCTTTAATTAGTAAGATCTTAGTATCTATCTTTAGATAGAAACATTTAATCTCACAGCAAATACCATAACCAAATATGAGTATTAAGGACTAACAAAAGACGTAGTTATAAATAACCACGCCTGTAAAACTTATTACCTTACCTATTACTGTTACAGTCGAGCAGGAAGTCACCTTCCTACCCTCTGATTCAAAACCGTGCTTGCGGGTTTCCTCGCACACGGCTACTCCCTGCTTTTCGAGATGGTTTTCTTTCCTGGTGTGGC
>JASJDI010000002.1 GCA_030065155.1 Xenococcaceae cyanobacterium MO_188.B29 | reverse complement strand
ACTGCCCAAGGCAAAATTTATCCAGCACGAGGTATAGTTTTTCTTGAGAATGGGGATATTATCTTAACTCCTTATCCGACAAATAATCTTCAGCGCACTCCTTATAGTTCTCCTAATTGTCTTCAGTCTTAAAGTAGTAAAATAGTTGTTTTATGGATTATACACAAAATAACTAGTGAGCAAAAAAATGGTAGAGAAATTAACTTCTCTACCTAAGTTTTTAGTTAATAAATTCTTAAACTTCAGAATTTACGATGAAGGTAACAATTCAGGTTCTGTCTTTTGGGGAATTACCTTAATTTTGCCTTCTTCATCTACGTCTACCATCGCGACATCTCCTTCGCCAACGCGACCAGAAAGGATTTCCTCAGCTAATACATCCTCTAACAAGCGCATAATTGCTCTACGCAAAGGACGTGCGCCATAAGCAGGATTGAATCCTTCTTCGATCAAACGTTCCTTGAATTTATCAGTAACTTCTAGAGTGATTTCTTGTTCTGTCAGGCGAGCAAAGACTTCTTTGAGTAAGATTTCGGCAATATCTTTGACTTCTTCTTTGTTCAATTGACGGAAGACAATAATTTCATCTAGACGGTTAAGGAATTCAGGACGGAAGTAGTTTTTCAGTTCTTCGTTAACTAGAGATTTAATACGATTGTACTGAGATTCAGCTTCATTATCAGCAAATTCAAAACCAAGACCACCGCCACCTTTTTCAATGACCTTAGAACCGATATTCGAGGTCATGATGAGCAGGGTATTTTTGAAGTCTACAGTTCTGCCTTTAGCGTCAGTAAGACGACCGTCCTCTAAAATTTGCAGCAGCATATTAAAGATATCTGGATGTGCTTTTTCGATTTCGTCAAATAGCACCACAGTGTAAGGACGACGACGTACTGCTTCAGTCAGTTGACCGCCTTCATTGTAGCCAACATAACCAGGAGGAGAACCAATTAACTTAGAAACAGTGTGTCTTTCCATGTATTCAGACATATCGAGGCGAATCATTGCCTCTTCTGAACCAAAGAAATAAGCTGCTAAAGCTTTAGTTAATTCAGTTTTACCGACTCCAGTAGGTCCAGAGAAAATAAAACTAGCAATGGGACGGTTAGGATTTTTCAAGCCTACTCTAGCGCGACGAATAGCGCGAGATACGGCTTTAACTGCATCTTCTTGACCAATAATGCGCTGATGGAGAGTATCCTCCATGTGTAGAAGTTTTTCTGATTCAGATTCAGTAATTTTGTTAACTGGTACGCCAGTCCAAGAAGCAACGATGTGAGCGATTTCTTCTGAATCAACAAAAGGAGAATCATCTCCTCCTTCTCCTTCAGTTTGTTTTGAAGAAGCTATCGAGCGAATTTGCTCTTTAATTTCCATTTCGCGATCGCGTAGTTCTCCTGCTTGATCGAAGTCTTGAGAACGAACCGCATCATCTTTTTGCTTGAGGACTTCTCTGAGTTCTTTGTCTAACTCTTTAGCTGCGGGAGGCAGTTGAGAGTTAATTAGACGGACTCTTGAACCCGCTTCATCAATCAAGTCAATAGCTTTGTCTGGTAGATAGCGATCGCTAATGTAGCGGTCTGATAATTTAGCTGCTGCTTCTAAAGCTTCATCTAAAATTTTCAGTTTATGGTGTTGTTCATAACGTTCCCGCAAACCATAAAGAATTTCTATAGTTTCTTCTACAGAAGGTTCACCAACCATTACGGGCTGGAAACGACGCTCTAGGGCTGCATCTCTCTCGATGTGTTTACGATACTCATCTAGAGTTGTAGCGCCAATACATTGTAGTTCTCCTCTTGCCAAAGCTGGCTTGAGGATATTCGCTGCATCGATTGCGCCCTCTGCTGCCCCTGCACCAATCAGGGTGTGAACTTCGTCAATTACCAGGATGACATTTCCTGCTTGGCGAATTTCATCCATGATTTTTTTGAGTCGTTCTTCAAATTCACCTCGATATTTAGTTCCTGCTACTAGCAAGCCAATATCGAGAGTAACGACTCGTTTTTCTTCGAGAATATCGGGAATATCTTTATTAGCAATCCGTTGTGCCAAACCTTCAGCGATCGCTGTTTTACCCACCCCTGGTTCTCCGATGAGAACTGGGTTGTTTTTAGTTCGGCGACCCAAAATTTGGATTACACGCTCAATTTCCTTTTGTCTACCGACAACTGGATCGAGCTTACTTTCAGATGCCATCTGAGTCAGATTAGAACCAAATTCATCTAGGGTTGGGGTTTTATTTCTACCACCCCCCCCTGTAGGAGCACCAACTTCTGCTGTTTCTCCTAGCATTCTAATCACTTGAGTTCTGACTTTAGATAAGTCAACTCCCAAGTTTTCTAGGACTCTGGCTGCTACTCCTTCTCCTTCTCTGATTAAACCGAGAAGTAGATGTTCCGTGCCAATATAATTGTGTCCTAGCTGGCGAGCTTCTTCTAAAGAAAGCTCCAGAACTCTTTTGGCTCTGGGGGTGAAAGGAATTTCCACCGCCACAAAACCAGAACCGCGACCAATAATTTTTTCGACTTCAATCCGTGCGTCCTTTAAATTGACACCCATAGATTTAAGTACTTTGGCTGCGACACCAGTTCCTTCACCAATTAGACCCAGAAGAATTTGTTCTGTGCCAACAAAATTGTGTCCCAGGCGGCGTGCTTCCTCCTGGGCTAGCATAATCACCTTAATGGCTTTTTCTGTGAAGCGTTCAAACATGACCTATTATCCATCACCTGCTGCTTGCCCTTGTAAGCTGATTCTAACACAGCCTCAGGATGTACTAATTTCTTGTTTCAGCTAATAATAAAAATTATCTTTTTTCTGTTGCCAGCAATACTGATTAAGACTTTGATTTATCTGTCTCTGCCACCTAGATAATTTTTCAGGTAATTCTGGTCGATCCAATCCTTTCAGCCACAAAACCAAGGCATCTTCTCCCGTAGTTGGATAATAGTTTTTGCGTTTTCCTGCCACCTCAAAGCCAAATTTTTGATATAGAGAAATAGCTGCCTTATTATTAACACTCACTTCTAAAGTTGCCCATTTTAGCTGGCGATCGACAGCGTCTTTAAGTAAAGTCAATAACATTAACTGTCCCAATTTTTGCCCTCGATATTGGGGATGAATTCCCAACAGGGTAATATGAGCCTCATCAACAATTGCCCATAAACAGCCAATGCCAATAATCTTAGAGCTATAATTGTCATTTTTTAGCTTATTTGCTGCTACTGTCTCTGTTGCTTCTTGGCAGGACAAAATCAGTAAACTACTTTTAGGACTATCTATTTCCCTAGAGTAAGCTTCTTTGGTCCACAGTCCACCAAAACACAATTTGTCTAATTCAACTGCCCTGGAAACAAGTTCGGAGGTGATCGGCTTAATAGTTAATAATTTCACAATCCCTGATTGTACACTTAAAAAGATAGACTTTTTGTTTATCAGTAGTATTCAACCAATAACTTAAATAATCAACTGAATCAAAACTACACCATGGTAACGACAGATATCAGCCAAGAAAACTCTGGACATCGCTATTTATCTAATCAAAACTCGTCTTCTCCTAATCAAGTTTTACTCCCTCTAACCGCCAAAGTAAACAGTAGTGACTGTCTAGAAATTGGTGGCTGCGATCTGAGTAAACTAGTTGAGCAATTTGGTTCTCCTCTGTATATTTTAGACGAAGAAACCCTGAGAACATCTTGCCGTGAATATCGAGACAGCTTCAAAAAATATTATAGTGGCGAATCTCAAGTTATCTACGCTTCTAAAGCTTGGAGTTGCTTAGCTGTGTGTCGAATTATTGACAGCGAAGGTTTAGGGTTTGATGTTGTCTCAGGAGGCGAACTATACACAACCCTCCAAGCAGGAGTAAAGAGCGATCGCATTTACTTCCACGGTAATAATAAATCCACTGAAGAACTAAAATATGCTCTTGATTGTGGTTGTACTATTATCGTCGATAACTGGCTGGAACTACAAACTCTTTCAGCTATAGTAAGCGAAAGTGAATTCCAAAACGCTCGTATTATGCTACGCCTTACCCCTGGGATTGAATGTCATACCCATGAATATATTCGTACTGGTCATTTAGATAGTAAATTTGGTTTTGATCCGAATCAATTAGAAGAAGTTTTTAATTATCTCACCCAAAAACCTCAAATAAATTGCATTGGTTTACACGCTCATATTGGTTCACAAATTTTTGAGCAACAACCCCACCAAGACTTAGCAGGTGTTTTAGTCGAATGGCTGAAAACATCTCAAGCCTATAATCTGCCGATCGAAGAATTGAATGTTGGCGGTGGGTTAGGTATTCGTTATACTGAAGCCGACGATCCACCTACAATTGAGGAATGGGTCAAAGCAGTAGGTAAAGCTGTAGAGTCAGCTTGTCATCAATACCAGTTGCCTCTACCTAAGTTGATTGCCGAACCTGGGCGATCGCTAATTGGTTCTGCTTGCGTAACTGCTTATACTATAGGGAGTAGGAAGGAAATTCCTGAACTTCGTACCTATATTTCCGTTGATGGGGGAATGTCAGATAATCCTCGCCCGATTACTTATCAGTCTCTCTATCGAGCAGTAGTCGCTAATCGTATGTCGGCACCACTAACAGAAAAGATTACCGTAGCAGGTAAACACTGTGAGTCTGGCGATGTACTAATTAAAGATGCTTTGCTTCCTCTTGTAGAGCCAGGAGATATCCTGGTTGTCTTGAGTACTGGTGCTTATAACTACAGCATGGCATCCAATTACAATCGTATTGGTCGTCCCGCAGCAGTTTTGGTTCACCAAGGTGAAGCTAATCTGATTTTAAAGCGAGAAACTTACCAAGACTTACTGGTGCAAGATCGCTTACCAGAAAGACTGATTAGTCTAGAGTAAGAAAAGATTCTTTTTGAGGATTTAGCAGTCACCGCAGCGCGAAGTTGCGTTGGGCGGGTTTCCCGACTTGAGCAAACTTCGTAAGAAGACACCGTCGTTTTACGGTAGTGCCTGCGGTGACAAGTGTTACCCAGTCAAACAATAAGCGTTTTCTTATTCTAATAATACCTGGGTATTTATAAAGCGATCGCTTATGATGATTAAGGTCGATAGTCTTAACTGTGTCTTGGATACACAATACAAGATATATTGTGCAAATTAATTTCTAGCTTAAGTACAAAAAATAATGGAGTCGTCGGGTTTTGTTCCTGACTTGAGTTGGATACCCTCTTGGCTACCTTATGCCGTTGACATTGGATTGGTTCTTGCCTTGAGTTATATTCTTCTTCTCGTAATCGGAGAGGGAGAAAGACGTAGTTTATGGATGGTGAGAGGGTTTATTTTACTGATGTTAGCCACTGTAGTTAGCAGAAGACTAGAACTAAACTTACTGGGGTTTCTCCTCGAAAAATTAGTTTTAGGTGCTGCGGTAGCTATGGCAGTTATTTTCCAGTCCCAATTCCGTCGTTTTCTCGAACAAATTGGTCGAGGAGAGATAATTCAACTATTTAAGTCTTCGGGAAGACCAAGTGCTCAACCAGATAGTGTGATCGATCAGATTGTTGATGCCGTTAAAGAATTATCCCAAAATCGAACAGGAGCTTTAATTTTGTTGGAAACAAGTGGCTCTTTGGAAGAAGAAGATTTTGTTTCTCCAGGGGTAAGTCTCAATGCCGAAGTGTCTAAAGAATTATTGCAAACTATTTTTCAGACTACGACATTATTACATGATGGTTCTGTTCTAATTCGTGGTTCTCGCATAGTTTCGGCAGCAGTTATTTTACCCTTATCAGAACGGACAGCATCTCGTCAGCTAGGAACTCGCCATCGTGCAGCCATGGGAATAACAGAAAGAGTGGAAAACTGTTTATGCATTGTTGTTTCTGAAGAAACAGGGTCAATTTCCTTAGCTGAAAAAGGTAGTCTAAATCGACCTCTAACTAGTAGTAAACTAAAAGAGTTACTTCAAGCTAGATTTTCGCCTACAGTAGAAAGAGATGCAGTACGCATTAGTCGCAAAATTGGTTTTCAAGGTCGCATTATATTAAAGCGTATTTTGCGTCTGCCTTCATCAACTTCTCAAGAAAAAAAATAATTTAGAGAAATTTTATTGATAAAGTCTAATGGAGAATTAATAGGATTAATTCATTATTTAGATAATGACTGCTAAGCCAATTGCTTTACAAAAATTACCTGTCGATTTAGAACAAAGCCGTCTACCCCAGCATGTAGCGGTAATTATGGATGGAAATGGTCGTTGGGCAAAACGAAGGGGAAAACCTCGAATTATGGGTCATCAGCGAGGAGTAGATTCCCTTAAGGACTTACTTCGCTGCTGTAAAGATTGGGGAGTACCGGCTCTGACTGCCTACGCTTTTTCTACAGAAAATTGGGGTAGACCGATGGAAGAAGTCCAGTTTTTAATGACTTTGTTTGAGAGAGTCTTACAAAGAGAACTAAATGAAATGATGGCAGAAGATGTCAGAATTCGTTTTGTAGGTAATTTATCTGCCTTACCCCAATCTCTCCAGAAACAAATTGAAAAATCGATGAAGGATACGGAAAATAATTCTAGTATCCAATTTACGGTAGCCACAAATTATGGTGGACGGGAAGAAATTATTCAAGCCTGTAGAGCGATCGCTTCTCTAGTTAAAGAGGGTAGTCTACAACCAGAAGAAATTAACGAAGCTATTTTTGAAAATCATCTTTATACCCAAGGTATTATTCACCCTGATTTACTTATTCGTACTAGCGGGGAAATGCGCCTAAGTAATTTCTTATTATGGCAAATGGCTTACGCTGAAATCTATGTTACTCAAACTCTATGGCCCGATTTCGATCGTGGAGAATTTCACAAAGCTTTACTTGCCTATCAACAACGCGAAAGACGCTTCGGTAAAGTTTAGCTTATGCCAAAATCTCATAAACAACTAGACACTTTTTATGCTGCAAATCGTCAAGAATGGCGAGAATGGTTACAAGAAAACCACTCTATCTCTACTGGAGTATGGCTAGTTTACTACAAAGTCAAAAGTGGCAAACCCAGTATTCGTTACCCAGAAGCAGTAAAAGAAGCTTTATGTTTTGGTTGGATTGACAGTAAGGTCAAATCCTTAGATGAAGAACGTTATCAGCAAATATTTACCCCCCGCAAATCCAAAAGCGTCTGGTCGAAATTAAATAAGCAATATGTTCAAGAACTTACAGAACAAGGTTTGATGAGGGAGGGTGGACTAGAAAAAATAGCAATAGCCAAGCAAGATGGCTCGTGGAACGTGCTAGATGAGGTCGAAGCTCTAATAGTTCCTCTAGATTTAGAGCAAGCCTTGGAAACCAATAAAACTGCTAATCAATATTTTGCTCGATTTAGCAACACATCTAAAAAAAATATTCTCTTTTGGATTCAGAGTGCTAGACGTTCAGAAACGAGATTAAAAAGAATTGAGTTAACAGTTAACGCAGCAGCACAAAATAAAAACCCGTTGAAACGATAAAAAAGCCAAGATTTGAGAAATATAGCGTTTCTCAGCTTAATGAGATACCTCCCACTCCTGCCTTAAAACAAAAAACTTTGTAACTCAGCGATTTGAGAACCGCCATCTTGATAGTTAAGGACCAGAAAAAACTGCTGCTTCAATATCTTGGCGACTAAGAGAATATTTGAACGAGCGAGTTAAATCTACTTTTGTTTCTGTAATCTCAGAATAACTAATAGTTTCTGCTTCTTTGACCTTGAAATAACGGACAGTCAATTCTTCAATCTCTAGACAAATCTCTGCTTTCCAGTCTGGTTTTTCTACATGCCAACAATGAAGATTATCTTTGTCTTGCCTACAGCCAAGTTCAGCAAGCCATTTCTCTATATCAGGTAAAGGATGACTGTATAAAGGGGTTTGTGCGTCAGGTAACACCATACATATTATCGAAATAATTAATCAAAGATAGTATAAACGATTTACAGAGGCACACCACGTAAATAGGCAACCCCTAAGACTAAACACAGACAACCAACAAAAGTAATACCAAGAAGCACTAGCACAAAAATTTCTCCAGAAGAAAGAGGACGATCGGTAGGGTCTAGATAGGCTGTAGTTGACCATTTTTCCCTTGAAGATTGTTCCCACTCAGGAGGAGCTTGAATAACATTAATACGAGAATAACCGATTTTGAGGTCGTATAGCGATCGCCTTTCTGGATTACTCAGGGTAGCATAGGCTTCGTTTAATTGCTGAAATTTGGCTTTAGCTACTGTTGCCGAAAACTTAGTTGTATCAGGATGATACTTCTTACTTAGTTGGCGGTAACTACGACGAATTTCGATCATAGAAGCTGATGGGTGTAGCCCCAAAAGACTGTAATATGTATTCGCCAGTCGTGTTTGTGCTGGCATTGATTGAGTTTTAACCCTATTGGTTTGTTTGTCTTGAGTCACCCTATCTTGCGTCTATCTAGCTAATTTTGTCTTTTTTTATAGTTAGCGAATTTTAGCGGTCATATCAAGTATCTTCTGAAGATTGTTGTCTAAACATTAGATAATAAATCTTGATACCGCAAAAACTACATCAAATAAAAAAATTAGAACATGATTTGGGCTAAATTAAGATCTATACTTTCAAGCAAGATAAAACAGCCAACCAGACGGCAATTTTTAGTTAAATTTTGTCTTCTACCTCTCTTAATTGCTTTAATTAGCTTACCTTTATGGCAAACTCATCCAGCCTACGCTAAGATAGACGACGATCGCTATGAAGGCAATATTTATATTCTGTTCGCTGGTAATGGCTCTTTAGTACCTCCTCGTCTTAGTTTAGCTGAATCTCTCCAGCGTAAAATGCCAACTATCTTAGTTTTTTATGTAGACGATAGCAGCGATTGTAAACAATTTTCAGGAGTAGTTTCCCGATTACAGGAGTACTATGAGCGCAATGCTAGTATTATTCCTATTACTGTTGATTCTATTCCTTTGAAATCCAGTTACACATTAGAGGAACCTGGATATTACTATCAAGGAAGAGTACCGCAAACTGTAGTATTAAATCAACAAGGGGAAATAGTGCTTGATAAATCTGGACAAATCCCTTACGAAGAAGTAGACGATGTTTTGAGAGAGGTATTCGATCTCTTACCTCGGGATGAGTCTGTAGAATTGAAACGTCGATCTTTTAATGAATTTAATTCAGAATTAGTTAATTAGTATTGTGTGTTAAGTTAGTGTGACTGAGTTTTGGTATTTATGACTAATATCCTGCAGGCGATCGTCAATATTCTTAATAATCCCATACCAGATCTACTCAGTCACTATAAAAGCACCAGTAATAATAGAATTAATGCAGTTGGTGATGCACTCGAAGAATTTATCAAAGATGCTTTTGCCAATACACTTACTGAAACTAATCTGGGTCGTAAAGCTAAAATTTATAGTGAAACTTTTTCTTGGCTAGGGAATAAAAACTATCCACCAGATTTAATTATTAAAAATGGTGATGCAGTAGAAGTTAAAAAAATTGACTCATTAAAGTCTCAAATTGCTCTCAACAGTTCTTATCCAAAATCCAAATTATTTTTAAGAACTCTAGAATACGAGAAACAATTCACATTACTACTGCCTAATTAAAAAAATTTAATCGACACGATAATCAAGAATCTTTCCTTGCCCCTTCCCAACTAATAGGCAAACTGGAGAGTTGCTTTGATTCATCTATCATCCCTGTTTCTTGATCCAAGACATCTTCAACGCGATCGTAAATTTCTTGAGCTTGTGCGCGGGAATTACCAATACTGGTTAAACCTAATTTGCCAAATTCTGATAATGCTCCCATCAGGTGAAAAACACTACCAGTACGGGTACTGCTATCAAAATGTAATCGTTCCTGAGCAATAATATCCATTAGGTCATTAGGCAATAACCCGCGATATTGTTCTTTTTGTAAATTATCAGAAGCAATATAATATTTGGGCTGACCTTGTTGACTTAAAAATTGACCCGTAGCGTAATTGTAATTACCATTAGTTAAAAATTTGAGGGTCATAAAGGGGTGAGTTGTACCACCTTTACGTAAATTAATTTCGATCGCCTGAATATCCCAGACATCAGTACCAGGCTGACGAACAGTAATAAAATCTACGCCAAAACGTTCCATTGCTCCTTTAGCTGCTAAAGCTTGTCCTACTTTGATACCTAAATCCTGAAGTTGAAGTCGATAGTCAGCAGCAGCAGGAAAATAACAACCAAGGTAAATTTGACCATCTGCACCGCCTAAAATCTGATCGTGAGTAGAGAGAATTTCTACTTCTCCTGAGGGTGAGATGTACCCTTGAACACTTGGAGATCGCTTTTCTTCTCCTTCGATAAAAGCTTCGACAATTGCTCCTAATTCGGGAATACGGGTGCTAAAGCTTGCCCAAGTTTCTCCTTCTGCCTGAAAACTTAATTTTTCTAATTGATCTGCCAATGCCTTAAGAGTCTCATTTTTACCTACTTGATGGGGCGCATAGTCTTTAATTGAAGTTAGATTAAGAATAGCGTTGCCTTCTCCAGAAAAACCTTCATTAAGCTTTATTACTATTCTTTTGAGTTGTGGTTGTCTTGTCCAAAGATTGAAGATTTCTTGTAATAAATCTTCAAGATTGTTTACTAAAGGACTACCATCAGGGTGAGGAATAGCACAATCAGCAAAAATTGTCCGACTACCGCTTTTTGAACCCCAGTAAAGTAAATCAGGAGAGGAAGCTAGTAAAGGAATTCCTAATTTTATCGATAGTTCTTGTTCCAGTTCAGTAGAATTAAAACAAACCATGAAAGCTTTATCTGGTCTTAAAGCGCAGCGAATCTTATCTACCAAACGAGGGCGATCGAGGATTTTTTGAGTTAAAGGCTTAAGAGAAGCATCGTAGGTACTTAGTAGGAGTAGGCGATCGCGGGCATGAGAAAAAGGAATACCAGGTAGTAGCTGTAAATAATAATCGATAATAATTGGACAGAGAGGAAGTGCGGTAACATAGATTACCCTGGTATGAGGATTTCGCAAACGGATTAGAGAAAATAGTAATCTTTCTTCATAATGTAAAAATCCTGGGACTTTTTGCCCAACGTACTGATCGATGCTATAAGAAGGAACAACTAGTATGTCATAATCATCCTGGTCAAAAGTATCAATACTTTGCCAGCGATCGCGCAATTTACTTTGTAGCTGTTTGAAGCTATTTGTCAGTTCAGAGGTAAAATGATTAACAGTTTTTACGCCCACTTAAACCTCCTATTGATAGATAATTGCTATCGTAGTATCCAGACATTTTCCTATATAATTGGTGGGTTTTTCTTAAGAAATGGGAAGATAATTTAGTGCAGGCTAAAATTGCAACATAACTTATTGAAACTAACCTTATTAGAAACAATTCAGCCAACAGCATTTAATTTTCAGATATCAAGAGCATGAGCGTCGTTGTCTTTGGCAGTATCAATATAGACTTAGTAGTAGAGGTTTCCCATTTACCAGTTAAAGGGGAGACAGTAATTGGTAATCGCTTTTTCATCTCTACTGGAGGTAAAGCAGCTAACCAAGCCGTAGCCCTAGCTAAACTTGGTATTCCAGTTCATTTGATTGGTCAAATTGGTGATGATAGTTTTGGTCAAACTCTACTACAAAATTTAAAAACAGCAGGAGTAAAGACGGATAAAATCACCATTAATCCTCATACTCACTCGGGAATAGCCTCGATCACGGTAGATGAACAGGGGCAAAATACCATCACCTGTGCTGCTGGAGCGAATCGTTTAGTAGGCGAACCAGAACTAGCTCAACTTAGAGCTTTATTACCAAAAACCAAGGTAGTAATGCTCGAACTGGGAGTACCCTTATCTAGCATTTTAGCTGCTGCAAGGGACGCTCGCGCTAGTGGTTGTTGTCTCATTCTCGATCCTGCTCCAGCTAAATCTAATTTACCAGATGAGCTATATCAACTAGTTGATATTATTACTCCTAATGAGATAGAAGCAAGTCAACTAGTAGGTTTTACGGTAGATGGAGTAACCACCGCTAGGCAAGCAGCAACTTTTTTACACCAAATGGGTGCTAGAAAAGTGATAATTACTTTGGGTAATCAAGGAGCTTTTTGCAGTACACAAGAAGAAAGTTTTTGGGTTAAACCTATCCCCGTTAAGGTAGTAGATGCAGTAGCAGCAGGAGACGCTTTTAATGGTGCTTTGGCTGCTGCTTTAGCCTCTGGGAAATCTCTCAGAGAAGCAGTAGAATGGGGCAATATTGCAGGGGCATTGTCTGTAACCAAAAATGGTGCCCAACCATCTTTACCAGATCTAGATACTTTTATGAAAATGTTGTCGGAAAAAGCGTAATTAACCTTGGTTTGAGTTAAGACAATTTTAAGATTTGGAGAAGCTATTAGCTACTAGATTTTAAGTAATCAATGATAGATTTAGCTATGGTTTCTGCGCCGTTTTTCGCTAGGGAATCTGGTTGACGAGGAGATTGACATTGTTGTCTCAGGAAATCCCAATTTCCCTGGAAGAACTCTTCTGCGGAGACAATTTGATGATAAGAGTAGTCCTTAATACCTTCTAAAAGAATAGGAGATTCAGCAAAATCTTCGCGGGTTAGAGAAACAATAGGTACTTCCCATAGTAAAGCTTCCGCAAAAGTACTATATCCTGGTTTAGAAATTACCCGTCCACAAATAGCCATAAAATCTACAGGACGATAGAAGTTGCCTGTTACCTTGATTAAGTTAGGTAGATTGACGGCGTGGCGATCAAAAGTAATAAATTGCCAGTCAAGAAATTGTTGTAAATTATCATAGGGGATAGCTTGCAGCCCTAAACCACCAAAAGTAAGCAAAATAGTTTTTTCTTTAGGGGCAGTAATCCCAAATTTGGCTCGTAGCTCTGCTTCACTATAACGAGGTATACCACCAGTTAAACCAACATCAGTAATATGTTTAAAAGCACTCATTGGTTCAGATAAAGGTAAACGAAACAAGCGATCGCATTGTTGATAACATTCTTCAATCCATGTCACAATTTCTAAAAAATCTTCTCCCCAAGAACGATAAATAAAATCCCAGCCAAAATTACTCATCATCCAACAAGGAATACCAGCAGCTTGAGCAATAGAAACAGCTAAAGGAGGAATATCAGCTAAAATTAACCCAACATTGTTTTTCTGAATAAAATCAACTTCTTCAGCAATAATTGAATTTCTTTCTGCATAAATTTGCTGCATTTTAGCTAAAGTAGCTTTCTTATCCATAGTTAAACTATCGCTTTGAATTACCCCTACATCAAAAATACGGGAATGATAGCGAAAATTACTCTGAATATAAGACTCTAATAACCATTGTGGTGCAGTAGTAGCAAAAATAAGTTCAATTTCAGGAGCTAATTCTTGTAATATAGCTGCTACAGATGAAACACGGACAGCATGACCAAAACCATGACTAGTAATCGCCATATAAATTACTGGTTGAGACATGAGCTAAATTTTCCTGATACTCATTGCAATTTAATTCTTATCGAGTATATACGAGCTATATTGGTCTGCACCCTCATAAAATATACTTATCCGCTAATAGATTACAATTTCAATCAAGTCACTTGTTACACCTCGTTAACAAGACGGTGTAACAGATAACTGGTATCCGCGATCAAAGCAGAGGAAGTGGGAAAGCTGAGAAGGATAGATTAATAAAAGCAAGTTTTGCTAATTTTCTAGAAAATTAATAATACAACCTAAATCTAAACTTATGAGTAAATTATGAGTAAAAGTAAATCAAAAAAGATAATTAACTGGCTAAATTTAGGAATAATAACAGTTTTGGCGTTATTCTTCCTTCGTTTACCGGCAACAGCACAAACTCCCAAGCATTATACAGAATTAGAATTTTCTCCACCACCAGAGGTACAACTGCCACAATACGAACGCTACCAGTTGGATAATGGCATGGTAGTTTATCTGGTTGAAGACCACGATTTGCCTCTAGTAGAAGGAAAAGCTTTAATTCGTACTGGTTCTCGTTATGAGCCTGCCGATAAAGTAGGATTAGCGCAACTAGTAGGTACAGTAATGCGTAGTGGTGGTACTGAATCCCATTCTGCTGAACGATTAAACAGTATTTTAGAACAGAAAGCTGCTAGCATCGAAACACAAATAGGCAATACTTCTGCTGATGCCGGTTTCAGCAGTCTTACCGAAGATCTAGAAACAGTATTTAAACTCTATGCGGAGGTAATTCGTGAACCTGCTTTTGCGGAAGAACAAATAGTTTTAGCCAAAAGACAACAAGAAGGAGCGATCGCTCGTCGGAACGATAACCCTGGAGATATTGCCCGCAGAGAGTTTAATAAGTTAATCTATGGGGAAAAAAGCCCTTATGCTCGTACAGTAGAATACGATACTTTGAATAATATTGCTCGTGAGGACATCGTAAGTTTCTATCAACAATATATTCGTCCAGATAGCATTATTATGGGTATTGTAGGAGACTTTGAGTCAACAGCTATGAAAGCATTAATTGAAGAGACCTTTGCTGATTGGCAAGCTTTATCAATATCTCCCCAATTAAATCCTCCTGATGTTACTCAAAAACATGAGGGTGGTATCTTTACTATCGATCGACCTGATTTAACTCAAAGCAATATCTTACTTGGACATATAGGGGGTACACTCAAAAACCCTGATTATCCACAACTGAGTGTCTTAAATGGAGTAATGAATGGTTTTGGTGGACGCTTGTTCGATGAAGTTCGCTCACGCCAGGGACTCGCTTATAGTGTTTACGGAGTCTGGAATCCTCATTACGATTATCAAGGAACATTTTTTGCAGGAGGACAAACCAGAACAGATGCTACTGTACCGTTCGTTAAATCTATTGTCAGCGAAATTAAGAAACTGCGTAGTACTCCTATTACAGAGGAAGAACTAGCTAATGCTAAAGAATCAATTCTTAATTCCTTTGTATTTAATTTTCAAAATCCGAGCCAAACCCTATCCCGTTTGATGCGTTATGAATACTATGATTATCCTGCGGATTTTATTTTTCAGTACCAAGAAGGAGTTAAAGCAACAACTGTAGAAGATATTCAAAGAGTGGCTCAAAAATATCTACAACCAGAGAAACTCGTAACCCTAATTGTTGGTAACACAAGAGAAATAGGCTCTTCAATCAATAATTTAGGAGCAAAAGTCCAAACAGTAGACATTTCTATTCCCCAACTTTCGCGGAGCTAGTCTTTAATAGTTTTAGCTATCAGCTTTGAGTTTTTTAGCTGAAAGCTGATGGCTGAAAACTAATAGCTAATTTTAAACAGGTCTTTCTTCAATTACCTTGTCGATTAAACCATATTCTTTGGCTTCTTCTGCCGACATGAAATAATCACGATCTGTATCTTTCTCAATTTTTTCTAGAGGTTGTCCTGTATGATGTGCCAACATTTGATTTAGTTGATCGCGCATCCGCAGAATTTCTCTAGCCTCAATTTCGATATCTGTAGCTTGAGAACGTCCTTGAGTCCCTCCCAAGGGTTGGTGGATCATAATTCTGGAGTGAGGTAGTGCTAAACGTTTTCCCTTAGTGCCTCCAGCTAGTAAAAATGCACCCATTGAAGCAGCTAAACCGACACAAATAGTCACTACTTCTGACTTAATATGCTGCATGGTATCGTAAATTGCTAAACCAGCAGTTACTGAACCCCCAGGAGAGTTGATATACATGTAAATTGGTTTACTGGGATCGTCAGAATCTAAATAGAGAAGTTGTGCCACAAGAGCATTAGCTAAACCATCAGTTACTTCTTGCCCCAAAAATAAAATTCTTTCAAGGCTAAGACGATTGTAAATACTAATCCATTGCTCATATTGACCACCAGGAAAACGATAGGGAACTTGAGGAATACCAATAGGCATAATTTTTACTTTTTCTTTAATTAAACTGCAAACTAACTAACAGAACTCAAAGCTTTAGGTAACTCTTTACTACTTTCAAGAACTCGATCGATCAATCCATATTCTTTGGCTTGATCGGGTGTCATATAGAAAGTTCTATCTGTATCTTTAGCAATCTTATCGATCGATTGACCAGTATTTTTAGAGAGGATCTCTAGAGTACTTCTTTTATTAACAAGTACTTCTTGAGCGCGGATTTGGATATCTGTCGCCTGACCTCTGGTTCCACTGCGGGGTTGATTGAGTACAATCGTAGCGTGGGGTAAACTAGCACGACAGCCTTTAGTTCCTGCAGAGAGAATCATAGCTGCTGTCCCCATAGCCTGACCGATGCAGATAGTATGAACTGGAGGCTTGATGTAGTTCAAAGTATCGCAAATAGCAAAAGCTTCTGTTTCATAACCATAAAAACCATATTCTGGATACCAAGGAGTACCAGTAGAATTGATGTAGAAGTATATTGGCTTTTCTGGATTGTCAAATTGTAAGTAGAGTAGTTGAGCAATAATTAACTCAGTTACATCTATACCCGATCTTCTTTTGACATCATCTGAAGAAAATAAGGGCATGCCCAGATAAACAATTCGCTCTTTAAGTAAGAGAGACTGTAAGTCTGGGGGTGGGGTTTTATAAAAGGCATCTCCCCTGTAGGGAGCTTGAACAGCTTGGATTGGTGAATTCATAGTATTTGTTTACTACTGATGATAACTGAATTCTATTTTATGAAAATTCCCCCATAGACAAGTCTAGGAGCAAATAACTAATTAAGGTGAGCGAAGTACAACAAAAAGCTGTTTCTCCTCATTGTTGATTCTAGCTTATTGGTTGTATCGGTCTGCCATAGCTTTGCTCAACTTTGAGCAAATGTCTGAGATGTGAATTCAACTTAAGCCATAATGCCTCTCAAAGAATTGAATGGCTAAGTTTAATCTTTCTACTTTTAATCAGAAAAAATTTCTCTATTTCTAGTTTTAAGTTTTTTTCTCAGAAAAAAGTGATTTTCTCTTGTCAACACTCTAATTATATTCCCATAAAAACGTACTATTTTCTGAGACTACTATCAATAAATATTATAATAATTAATCTTTTTTACTTAGATCATAACTACTATTTTGCTAGGTCTTTACCTGTTTTTCATATATATATTTTATACTTAAGAAGAATTTTATACATTCATTCAGAGATTCTTACAATTTACCTTTTTCAATTAAGTTACTAGTATATTAATTGAAAAGCACAATCTAATTCAAATGATTTTCAACATCCATTAATTAGAAATTTAGGAATATTATTTATTATTATCTGCTTTTCATTTTTTTTACTTGGTATAGGTAGACTAAAAAATGAAAATAAAAACCATAAAACCCAAAAACAAAAAAATAAGTAAATATCATACAACCGATTTTTTAAAATTATCGAGTAGTTTTTTTGCTCTAGCAGGAGGCGTAATACTCGCTTCCAATACAAACTCTAGTGGATATGGATTCATTTTTTTAGCCCTTAGTTCTATCCAAATGCTTATGTCTAGCATACTTATGAAAGACAAAACTTTAATAGCTTATTCTGCTTCTTTATTTATATTTGTTGATAGTTTTGGGATTTATAAATGGTTACTACAGTAAAACCTAATTATAATTATAATGTTCATAAATCTACCCTTACTCTTAAAGAGTGTCTTCAGAAAATCAATGGTGATGAACAATCAGATATCCCTTTTCTGGTTTGGTTGTTAGAAAACCCGGATAGCATCTTCCCTCTACCTGGTAAAATTAATCTCTATAATCATGATTGTTTGCATATTTTGCTAGACCGAGACATATCTGTATTGGACGAAGCTTTCGTAGTTGGCTTTACGATGGGTAGCGATGTTAAAACCAATCGATTTCACTTAGCAGTCTTTAAATTTTTATCTAGCGTATTTTATCCTAAACAATATAAGTTTAATCGAGAACAATTTAAGTTATTTGACATAGCATTCAACTATGGTAGAAAACTTAAGATAAAAAATCTTAATCATTTAGATTTTAAAGTTCATGAAAATAAAACAGTAGGGGAATTACGAAAATTATTTGGAATTGATTTAGAAGAAGTCAAGCAATGTTTTGCTTTGGTATCATAACTTTTAAGCGAAAATTCCTATCCAAGCTATCTCCTGAATAAAATCAAAGAGATAGTTTTTTCAATTGCACTCTAAGATAAAGAATATTTTTAAAGTTTTGCCTGTAATACTAGATTGTTCTGTCCTAATTTAAAGACAATCAATCACAACTAGTCAGCAAAGCCACTCTCAATTTAGCAATCCAATCAGATAAGTTATCTGTATTAAGACGATAGCTCAAAGGGTGAGCAATCAATCTAGCCGTGCTTTCGTAAAGAACATCAATTTCAATTAAGCCATTTTCTTTAAGAGTACGACCTGTAGAAACTAGATCGACGATCGCTTCAGACATTCCTGTAATTGGTCCTAACTCCACAGATCCATACAAAGGTACTATCTCTACAGGTAAATCGATACTGCGAAAATAATCTCTGGCACAATTAACAGATTTAGAAGCAACCCTACCATGGGGTGGTAATTCTACTGAACTACGATAAGGACTAGCTTTAGGTACAGCTACCGACATCCGACAATAACCAAATTTGAGATCGGCTAAATTAGCTACGCTTGGCTGTTTCTCTTTCAAGACATCATAACCAACTATGCCCAACTGAGCTTGACCGTATTCTATATAGACAGGGACATCTTGCGCTCTAACTAGTAATGCTTTAGCGGTATTAGTAGGATCGCTAATCTGTAGTTGGCGATTGCTCTTATCTAAAAAAGCACTAAAATCTAGACCTATATTTTTAAACAAATTGATACTATCAGTTAAGAGTGCGCCCTTGGGTAAGGCAATAGTAATCATAGACAAGAAAAACCTAATTGAAATTGATTAAGAGTAAAAATTACTGACTATGAACCAGCTTACCTTAGTTATTGGTAATAAAAATTATTCCTCTTGGTCCTTACGTCCCTGGCTGGCGATGAAAAAAATTGGGTTAGACTTTAGAGAAATCTGCATTACCCTTAATACTCCAGAAAGTAAGCAGAAGTTACTCGAACATTCGCCAGCAGGAAAAGTACCAGTTTTACATCATGGCGATATTACTGTGTGGGAATCTTTGGCTATTTGCGAGTACATTGCTGAGATTTTTGATGCTAACCTTTGGCCTCAAGATAATCAAGCTAGAGCGATCGCTCGTTCTGTCAGTAATGAGATGCACGCTGGGTTTAACGCCCTTCGTAACTGTATGCCTATGAACATTAGAGCAAATTTACTTGGGTTAGGTATGAATCCACAAGTACAAGCAGATATTGAGCGAATTAAGACTATTTGGCGAGATTGTCGTCAACTTTTCGGTCGTAATGGCAATTTTCTATTTGGCAACTTTACTATTGCCGATGCCATGTTTGCCCCAGTTGTCTCTCGATTTGTCACCTATGGTGTCGAACTAAATCCTGTAGAACAAGCTTATGCAGATACCATTTGGCAACTGCCAGAAATGCAGTTATGGAAAGATGCAGCTAGCCAAGAAGTAGAAACTATACCTAATGTTGATGAGCTTTAATCTCTATCAACAAATTAACTATCAACAATCTCATGAAAATTCTTTTAGTTGATGATGAAGCGGAATTAACCGAACCTTTGAGTCAAGTTTTATCTCGTGAAGGTTATCAAGTAGAAGTAGCAGATAATGGCGCAACAGGAAAAGAACTAGCCTTAAAAAACAATTATGACTTATTAATTCTTGATTGGATGTTACCTCAACAATCAGGAGTTGAACTTTGCCAAGAATTGCGATCGCATTCCCTTACTACTCCTGTTCTCTTTCTGACAGCAAAAGACACCATTGACGATCGCGTTCTCGGTTTAGATGCAGGGGCAGACGATTATTTAGTTAAACCTTTTGAGTTACGAGAATTACTCGCTAGGGTTAGGGCTTTACTCAGGCGATCGCCTAACTGGGAAACTCAGACTTTAGAAAAATCAGAAACATCTCATCGAGAAACAAAAGAACTCCCCTTGACGTCATTGAAAGTAGCAGACTTAGAACTAGACAGCGAAAATCAGCTAGTTTACCGCCAAGGAAAAGCCATTAGTCTATCAGAAAAAGAAATTCAACTGCTGGAATTGTTTATGGCTCATCCTGGACAACTACTAACCCATCAAGAAATATATCAGTATTTATGGAAAGATGGTGAAAAACCTAGTAGTAATGTTCTAGCTGCTTTAGTTAGGCTATTAAGGCGTAAAATAGAGAAAAATGCCGATAAACAGCTTATTCATACTGTTTATGGCAAAGGATATCGTTTTGGGGAATAAGCAATAAGTTACTTCTTATTGAGCAATATTGTTCTTATTACTAACATCTAACCCTTAACATTTTGCAATACAAGGAATAGAATGTATATAGAATAACATTTTAACTAGAAATAAAGGGGGTGAAGTCTGTGTTTAAATCCATTCAAAGTCGCAACCTCATGATAGTTGAGTTAACAGAAAAAGTTACTGCGTCTACAACTATTTCACCAGAAAATCATCCTGCTCTACGCTCTGGTTTTATCGGCTTTCCACCCAATCCTCGTTGGAGTACAACTAAATTCTGTGCTTGGCGAACTGGTTGTCAATGGCGAGATGCCTTGGCTAAAGGCACAATGATTGTCAGAACAAAAGATTCGATGTTAGTCCCAGCACTGGAAACAAATGCTTCCTCTGAAGAAGAGGAGCCACCTAGTATTGGCTACTGGGAAAATCAGGATTTTCTAAGAAGTTTGCAAATAGCTTAAAACTAGTTAAAAAATTTTGATTATTGTCTGATGCCCGTGTTGCTTTAGCTCGCGGGCTTGCAAGTTAATATAATTAGACTTTTTGCGTAAGTGCTAAAGTAAGCGGTGGAGGAAAATTCGGGAGTGTGGGGAGCAATTTTCCCTTTATCTCCCTTGTCGTATCCTTCCCTTGAATTTATTTATGCAAAAGCTCTATTGTGAGTAGTTAAGAGAGCAAAATTTGTCTAACTATCAAGTCAATTAAGGTTGACATCCTACACTACTACTAATCATAATAGTAGTTTGTGTAAACTTTAGCTTATTAATAAACCCTTGGCTAATGTTATAGTTATCGGAGCCCAATGGGGTGACGAAGGAAAAGGAAAAATAACAGACTTACTGAGTCGTTCAGCAGATGTAGTAGTGCGCTCCCAAGGAGGAGTGAATGCTGGTCACACTGTAGTTGTTCAGGGACAAACATTTAAACTGCATTTGATTCCCTCTGGTATTTTATACCCGGAGACTGAGTGTATTATTGGCTCAGGAACAGTGATCGATCCTCAAGTTTTGATCGAAGAAATTGAACAACTTAAAGCTCTTAATGTTTCTGTAGATAATCTCTTTATTTCTCAGACTGCCCACGTAACCATGCCTTATCATCGGCTGATCGACCGTGCAGCAGAAGAATACCGAGGAGAATACAAAATAGGTACGACGGGAAGAGGGATAGGTCCAACCTATGCGGATAAGTCAGAACGCACAGGTATTCGTGTCCTTGACTTAATGAACAAAGACCATCTACAACAAAAATTAGCATGGGCAATTGACTATAAAAATGTCATTTTAGAAAAAATTTATAATATACCTCCTTTAAAACCTGATGAAGTTATTGCTGAATACTTAAAATACGCGGATATTTTAAGCCCTTTTGTCATTGATAGCTCGCTTAAAGTAGACGAAGCAGTAAGAGAAAAGAAAAATATTCTCTTTGAAGGAGCGCAGGGAACTTTACTAGATTTAGACCACGGTACTTATCCTTATGTTACTTCTTCTAATCCGATCGCAGGAGGAGCTTGTGTTGGAGCAGGAGTAGGTCCTACCATCATCGATCGAGTAATTGGTGTAGCTAAAGCTTATACAACCCGTGTTGGGGAAGGGCCTTTTCCTACCGAATTAAATGGAAGTATAGGACAATTATTAGGCGATCGAGGTGCAGAATTTGGTACAACTACAGGTCGTCGTCGCCGTTGTGGTTGGTTTGATGCAGTTATTGGTCGTTATGCTGTCCGTATTAATGGTTTAGACTGTCTGGCAATTACCAAACTTGATGTTCTCGATGAATTAGAAGAAATCAAAGTTTGTGTTGCTTATGAAGTTGCTGGTACAACCTGTCATCATTTTCCTAGTAATGCCAGTACTTTTGCCCAATGTAAGCCCATTTATAAGACTTTACCTGGTTGGCAACAAACTACTACTGATTGTCGCAGCCTCCAAGACTTACCCAAACAAGCACTAGATTATCTTAAGTTCTTAGCTGAATTAATGGAAGTTCCTATCGCCATTGTTTCTATTGGAGCTAGTCGCGATCAAACTATCATAGTAGAAGACCCTATTCATGGGCCTAAACGTGCTTTGCTCGATACTGATGGTACTCCATTAACTACTACTTAAGTTCTTTCTAGCAACTAAGCAAGTTGAAGGTTATTAAAAAAAGCTTTCAGCTTTTATTTTGTGCCATTTTCTATTTTTTAAACCCTTAACTATTAATTTCTGAGTAAAAATTATGTCAATTACAGTTGAATGTCAAAAAAGACCAGAAGGAAGCAAACCTAGAGCTTTGCGTCGTCAGGGCTTAATTCCTGCTGCTTTATATGGTCACAATGGTGCTGAATCTGTTTCTCTAACTATGGACACTAAAGATGCACAAATTCTCTTGAGAAATGCAGCCATCAACAATACTTTAGTGGATCTGAAGATACCCGATATATCTTGGAGTGGCAAAGCCATTATTAGAGAAGTACAAGCTCATCCTTGGAAAAGAAATTTATTACATCTAAGTTTTTTCTCTGTATCTGCTGGTGAAACTCTTGAATTAGTTGTACCAGTCAATATTGTTGGTGAAGCTGCAGGAGTTAAAGAAGGTGGTGTTTTAGAACAAGTTTTGACTGAATTTAACATTTCTTGTATACCTAGCAATATTCCTGAATCAATTGATATTGATGTCTCCAATTTTGCATTGGGCACTAATTTAACTGTGGGTGAAGTAATCTTACCCGAAGGAGTTACCGTAATCGAAGACCCCGAAAGAGTAGTTTTTTCGATCGTTGCTCCCGCTAAAATCGCTACAGATACTTCGGAAGAAACAGAAGAACAATCATAACTTCAGCGGTTATCAATTAGGGGCGAGAGTCGATCGCCCGTACACTTAAGTAGGGGTAGTTTATAAGACCGCCCCTATATTATTTGTCTATGAGTTGAAAGTGAAGTGTATCTTATTCTATAAACCTTATGGTGTACTATGTCAATTCACCGATAACAATGATGGAGTAACAAAACGTCCAACTCTAAAAGATTACATTCCCATACCCTCTATCTATCCAGTAGGAAGATTAGATTTAGATAGTGAGGGATTACTACTACTAACGGATAATGGACGTTGGCAACATCGTCTTGCTCATCCTCGGTTTGCTCATTCTCGTACTTATTGGGTACAAGTAGAAAGAATTCCTGACCAACTAGCTTTAACAACTTTACGTACAGGAGTCAAAATTAAAGGTTATTTTACTCGTAAAGCAGAAGTGAAAATATTGCCAAAAGAGCCACAGTTACCACCTAGAAATCCTCCCATTCGCTATCGTAAGAATGTTCCTACTTGTTGGTTAGAAATCACCTTAACAGAAGGTAAAAATCGACAAGTAAGACGGATGACTGCTGCTGTCGGTTTTCCTACTCTCAGATTAGTTAGAGTAGCTATGGGGATTAATCCTCGCGAACACACTAAGCAATTATGTTTAAATACCCTTCAACCTGGTCAATGGAGAGAATTAACTAAAGCAGAAAGAAAAATGTTAAGCATTTTTCTTTAAAAATTTTAATATTATTTAGTATCTTTTATTTTTTAAAATATAAATAAATAACTTTCAAAAAAATTCATAATTAGTAAATTAACAAAAAAAAAATATAGATAATTTAACTAAAAAATACGTCTCAATTAAAAGAGATGTAAATATACTTAAATATAAGCAAGTAGTAACTTGCTGAATTGAAAACAATTCAAATGTAATAATACTTATGACAACTACATTACGCAACCAAGAAAACTATACTGCGTGGGAGCGATTTTGTCAGTGGGTGACTAGCACTAACAACCGAATTTATATCGGTTGGTTTGGTGTGTTAATGATCCCTTGTCTGCTATCCGCTACAATCTGCTACATTATTGCTTTTACCGCAGCACCTCCTGTAGATATCGATGGTATTCGTGAGCCTGTTGCTGGTTCTTTAATTTATGGCAACAACATCATTTCTGGTGCTGTTGTTCCTTCTTCTAATGCGATTGGATTGCACTTCTATCCTATTTGGGAAGCTGCATCCTTAGATGAATGGCTCTACAATGGCGGTCCTTATCAGTTAATTATTTTCCATTTTCTAATTGGTATTTTCTGCTGGATGGGTCGTCAATGGGAACTAAGTTTCCGCTTAGGTATGCGTCCTTGGATTTGTGTAGCTTACAGTGCCCCTGTTGCTGCTGCAACTTCTGTATTCCTTATTTATCCCCTTGGACAAGGTAGCTTCTCTGATGGTATGCCTTTGGGTATTAGTGGAACTTTCAACTTTATGTTTGTGTTCCAAGCAGAGCATAATATTTTAATGCATCCATTCCATATGTTAGGTGTAGCTGGTGTCTTTGGTGGTGCTTTATTCTCCGCTATGCATGGTTCTCTGGTTACTTCTTCTCTAGTAAGAGAAACTACTGAAACCGAATCTCAAAACTATGGTTACAAATTTGGTCAAGAAGAAGAAACTTACAATATAGTAGCTGCTCACGGTTATTTCGGACGCTTAATTTTCCAATATGCTTCTTTTAACAATAGCCGTTCTTTACACTTTTTCCTTGGTGCATGGCCAGTAGTGGGAATTTGGTTTACTGCTATGGGAATCAGTACTATGGCATTTAACCTCAATGGCTTTAACTTCAACCAATCTATTCTCGATTCTCAGGGTCGGGTAGTAAACACTTGGGCTGATGTACTTAATCGTGCCAATCTTGGTTTTGAAGTAATGCATGAACGTAATGCTCATAACTTCCCCTTAGATTTAGCAGCAGGAGCAGCAACTCCTGTAGCCCTAAATGCCCCTTCTATTAATGGGTAAATTATCCTAAGTAAATACTATGTAACCAGTAAGTACTTAGCACTATTTTTTCAACGCTCTTCTCTGAAAGAGCGTTTTTTTACCTAAAAAAACGCTTAAAATTGTAACAATATCATATTATTAATATTTAGATTAAGTGATCTACGTTATTGGCATTCTTAAACTTTAGGGTCGATAATTGTCTAAAGGACTGAGTATAAACTCGGTTTGCCTATTTTAACGGCTTAATTTAATTTTTTAGTTTTTCTTTCGCCAAAATTATGCCTATGTCCTCTGCCAAAATCCTGGTTGTAGACGACGATCCTGCGATCCGTAACCTAATATTTCGTTTTCTCAGCCAAAAAAATTATCAAGTTGAGTCAGCCAATGATGGACAGTCCGCATTAAAGATGTTTGACCAATTCAATCCAGATTTAGTGATTCTGGATGTCAATCTACCTGATGCCTTGGGTTACAACCTATGTGAAGACATGCAAGAACGAACCGATGTTTTTATTCTGATGTTGACTAGTCGTTCTGATGCTGCTGATAAAAAAGAAGGTTTTCTCAAAGGTGCCGATGATTATTTGACTAAGCCTTTCGATTTACAAGAGCTAGAATTTCGGGTTAAAGCTATTCTGAAGCGTCAGCGGACAGTTACGGCTTCAGAAAAACAACCCTTAATGTTTAATAACATGAGTATTGACCCAGTACGCCGAGAAGTGAAAATTAATGATGAATTGATTATCTTAACTGCTCTAGAGTTTGATTTGCTTCACTTTTTAGCTAGTCGTCCTGGTCGTGTTTGGCGACGAGATGAACTAATTCAGAATGTCTGGGATTATGAGTATGTTGGCGATCAAAGGGTTGTTGATGTTCACATAGGTCAAATTCGTAAGAAAATTGAACTGGATGTTGCTGAACCCTCTTTTATCCAAACAGTCCGAGGAGTTGGTTATAAGTTTGAAGTTGAGCCTGAACCTAGTGTTAAAGAGGCATAATTTAGCATAATGTTTGAGTTTATCCTGGTTCTGAAGAGGTAGGAGAATTTTCTACCTCTTGGGGATTTTTTGCTTGGACATTTTTTGTGCCTTCTAACTCAGCACTCATTTTGATTGATTCTTCTATTTGTTGAGCTTCTTTTTTAAATTCATTTTCGAATTCTTTAGATGCATCTTGAAAACCACGAATAGCTTTACCCAAACTACGTCCAATTTCTGGTAGTTTTTTGGGACCAAACACTAGTAAAGCCACAATCATAATTAAAGCCATTTCTGGTAAACCAATACCGAAGATATTCATAATTAGCTTCCCTATTAATTAATTAATTTAGATTACAAGCGAAAAAACCCCGATAGAACGGGGATGTTTTTCTTTATTTTATATTGCTATAAACTATGTAGTGATGGGAATTGACGACTTAGGTTAGCCTAACTCACATCAACTCTGTCTACCAACTAACATTAATTCCTTCTAATATTAATGAAGAGTTGTAAAGCTGCAAAATAATTAAAAGAAAAACTAAGAATAAGAGCATAAAAACTCCCATGAGAGGAGTAGTTCCCCAGCCAGGAGCAACTTTACCATATTCTGAATTTAAAGATTTGAGAGCATCTCCCAAACGAGTACGCTGTGCCATAATCCACCCAATAATGTATCTTAGATATTTTTCGTAATCTTCTGTAATATTATAAAGGAAGAGTAATCATTATTTATCTGACTTATGGAACCTGCAACAGTTCTTAGCATCACCATTGGGGCGATCGTCGTCGCTATCACTGGCTATTCAATATATACAGCTTTCGGACCACCATCGGTGGAATTGAGCGATCCTTTTGAAGATCACGAAGATTAAATACTGAAGGCAAATTCAAACAAAGAAGGGTGGAAAGTCTTCCACTCCTATTCTTTGTCAAACTACTATAAAAATTATCTTGAGCTAGAATAAGCACCTGACAAATAGAAAAAATTCAATGAGTCGATCGATTGCTAAAGCTCTTCCTGATTGTTGGCAAAACGTACGTCTGATCGCTACAGATATGGATGGAACAATCACTAGAGAGGGGAAATTCACCAGCGAACTATTACAAAATTTAGAGAAAATTTCTCAAACTGAGATCGACATAATTATCGTTACAGGGCGTTCCGCAGGTTGGGTTGATGCCGTTGCTAATTACTTGCCAATTCAAGGAGCGATCGCCGAAAATGGTGGGCTTTTTTATGATAATCAATCTCTGACTAGCGAATTTATCAGCAGAATAGGCGATATAAATTTACATCGTCAGCAATTAGCTCAAACTTTCCAACTGTTACAAACTAAATTTCCTCATCTCAAAGAATCAACTGATAATCGTTTTCGTCTTACTGACTGGACTTTTGATGTTGCTGAATTAACTAGTGTAGAATTGGCACAAATAGATAATATCTGCCAGCAAGAAGGTTGGAGTTTTACTTACAGCACAGTGCAATGTCATATTAAACCTATAGGACAAGATAAAGCGATCGCCCTAGAACATATTTTAAGCCAGTATTATTCTCAGCTACAATCGACACAAGTAGTAACGTTGGGCGATAGTCCTAACGATGTATCTTTATTTGATGCTAGTAAATTTCCTTTGTCTGTAGGTGTTGCCAATGTTTTACACTACCGAGAACAATTACAACATCAACCTACTTACATTACGAGTAAAGCAGAGGTAGACGGATTCAGGGAATTAGTAGATTTGGTAGTAGAGAGCAATTAAACCAAATAAAGAATTAGATATATTTGCGGATAATTTGACGACTCCAATACGAGTCTTTTGTTAACTTCTGTATATCATAAAAAAGGCAAATCTTTATAAAATCTACTATGACTCTTACACTTTCAACACCAGAACAAGTTCTAGAGCAACTTCATTGGCGTTACGCTACGAAAAAGTTTGAGCCGACTAAAAAAATTCCTGACTCAATTTGGAAAACCTTAGAACAAAGTCTAGTTCTTGCTCCTTCTTCTTTTGGACTACAACCCTGGAAATTCTTTGTAGTTAGAAATTCTGAAGTACGCAGTCAGTTATTAGAGCATTCTTGGGGTCAAAAACAGGTTGTAGAAGCTTCTCATTTAGTAGTTTTGGCAATTAAAAAAGACGTGAATAATGAAGATGTCGATCGCTATATCAAAAGAATGTCTGAAGTAAGGGCAGTCTCGATCGAAAGTCTTCAGGGATTTGCTGGTGTGGTTAAAGGGTATTTACAAAATCCTCCTTACCCTTTAAATTTTAATGAATGGTCAGCTAGACAAACATATATTGCTTTAGGATTTTATATGACTTGTGCAGCAATGTTAGGTATTGATACTTGTCCGATTGAGGGATTTGTTCCTGCCAAATACGATGAGGTTTTGGGATTGGATAAACAAGGATATCATGCTGTGGTAGTTTGTCCTGCTGGATATCGAGCAGATGATGATAAATACGCTACTATGCCCAAAGTTCGCTACGCTACCGAAGATGTAGTAGATTATATAGATTAACATTTATTTGCAGTAGATATGCACTATAGTACATATCTACTATCAATCAATGCTTTGGATTACAGGATCATCTCGTACAGGAAAAACCTCTCGTTTAACTCAAGAGTTTTGTCAATGGGTGAGGCAACAACTTTCTCAGTCAAGTAAAAAATCTTGGCAGATCTCATCTCAGCAACAGTTAACACCAGCTATATTAGTTTTTGCTGCTAACAATAATAACCGACGTAGGCTAGCCGATCGCTTGTCTTTAGCAGTAGAGGGGACTTATCCCGTTATTTGTAAAACTCCTGTGGGTTTTATTACGGATGAGGTGATGTTATTTTGGCCTCTTTTATTTGAACAACTCAAGCTAAAAGCCCAATTTCCGCTTAGATTACGTCCTGAAACAGAACAAGAATTAGCCACGAAATTATGGCGCGATCGACCTGAATGGGATATTTTAGTGCAAACAGTTAATGAATATCGCTTAGTACGCCAAACTTTGGACTTATTACAATTAGCAGGAGCAAGTGGTATCCCTACTGAAGATATCCCGACAATTTTAGAACAAGGTTTACCCAACTTAGAACTAGACATTACAGGGAATAAGCAAAATCAACTAAATAGCCAATCATGGCAAAAAATAGGGCAATTGCTACTTGATTGGCGTTCTTGGTGTTTAGATAGAGGTTTACTTAGTTACGGTCTTATTTATGAGTTGTATTGGCGATACTTACTGCCCAATCCCGCCTATCAAGAACATCTAGTCCGTCGTTACCAAGCTATTTTCGCTGATGATGTAGATGACTATCCAGCGATCGCTAGAGATTTGTTTGAATTATTAATCGATCGAGGTGCATTTGCTGTCTTTACTTATAATCCTGATGGAAAAATCCGCCTAGGTTTAAATGCCGATCCTAATTACTTAGAAAGTTTAGCTTCTAGGTGTCGAAGAGAAGAGTTACCATTACCCAATACAGGATTAATTCAGGAGTTAGAGACAAACATTACCCAATTAGGGAGTGAATCTTTTTTCCTTAATTTTCTACCAGACTCAATTCAGTCGATTCAAACTATTTCCCGGGCAGAATTATTAAGAACAACCGCAGATATAATCATTCAGGCAGTTAAACAAGGAGAAATACAACCAGCAGAAATTGCGCTTATTGCCCCTGGTTTAGACGAGATTGCCCGTTATAGTTTACTAGAAATGCTTTCTGCTCAAGGGATTGCTGTCGAACCTCTTAGCGAACAGCGTCCTTTAATTAGTTCTCCTGTTATTAGAGCTTTACTTACCCTACTAGCTTTAGTGTATCCAGGTTTAGGGAGATTAGTCGATCGCGATTCTATTGCTGAGATGCTAGTAATCCTCTCTCGTCAATCAGTAGCAGGAAAATTAATACCAGATATCGATCCAGTGCGAGCAGGTTTACTTGCCGATTATTGTTATCAAATCGATCCCGATCGACCATTACTCTTACCCATAGAATCTTTTTCTCGTTGGGATAGATTAGGTCATCAAGCAGGTAATACTTATAGTGCGATCTCTCTTTGGATTGACAAACACAAATCTAAACTAGAAACACAATCTTGGCTCAATCCGATTTTATTATTAGACCAAGCAATTCAAAGTTTTTTTAGTAATAGCAATAATTTGCCCTACGATCTTTTAGCTGTACTACGAGAATTAATGGAAACTGCCCAACATTTTTGGGAAGTTGATCGTAGACTCCGACAAAATGAGCCTAGTTTCCAAACTCAAACTGCTACTGTGGCACAATTTATTCAACTGTTACGTAGGGGGACAATTACAGCTAATCCCCTTCCTCTGAGTCAATTTCCTACTCGACAAGGTGCTGTTACTCTAGCTAATATTTTCCAATATCGTTCTCTCCGTTCTGCTCATCGCTGGCAATTTTGGCTAGATGTATCGTCTCATTTTTGGAATCAAGGTGGCGCAGCTACTCTTTTTGCAGCACCTCTGTTTCTAAAAGAATGGTCAGGACGTACTTGGATGCCAGAAGATGATTATGAGATGGATAAACAGCGTTTACAGCGTATTATGAGAGATCTATTGGCTAGGGCAGAAGAAAGAGTGTTTTTGTGTCACAGTGATTTAGGAGTAAATGGTACGGAACAAACAGGCCCTTTACTCTCTCTAGTTCATGCTTCCAGACAGTTTGTAGCTGTTGAACCAGAATTATTGTAGGGGACGGGGCTTTTAAAGACGCGGCGCAGGTTCGCGTCACAGCCCCTTCGTTTCGAGAACCGCCCTTACCTAATCAATAGATGATCCAATTCCGAATAGTCTGGTAAGGTAGTATCAATCTGCTTACCATTGCGTAAAACAAGTCGATCGCTTTGGGGACGAGATAATAATTCACTGAAATAGCGGGCTTTAAAGATAATTAAATCTGCGGGTAATCCTACTTCAATTCTTCCTGCGGTTGATAGTCCCATTAAATCTGCTGGTGTTTTGGTAACACTATTAATCCAGTTACTATAGGGGGTATCTAAATGGGCAATTCTAACCGCTTGGGTAAATACTTCTAAAACATCGTGATCGCCAAAACCATAAAAAGGATCGCGACAATTATCACTGGCAAAAGCAACAGGAATATTTTGTTGTTGTAACTCTTTTACCTTAGTAACTCCTCGCCAAAAAGGAGTAGTATTTGCTTGTCTATCTTGTAGATAAAGATTACACATAGGTAAACTAACAATACTAATATTGGCTTGCTTGACTAGATCGATCGTTTTCTTTACTACCTCCGCTGACTGAACAGCCAAACTACAACAATGTCCACAGATAATCTTGCCCGTAAATTGATATTTAATTGCCTTTTCTGCTACTTTTTGTAGACAAATAGAATTAGGATCGCCGTTTTCATCGGCATGAAAGTCCAAATCGAGATTTCTAGCTTTAGCTAGTTTAAATACCGTATCTAGTTGGGAATCTAAATTGGGATTAACGTAAGCAACTCCTCCCAAAATTCCTTCAACATCCGCAATTTTATCTGCTAATGCCACACCAGCATCTGTTTGATAGTAATCTAGGCTAACTAGGCTAACTGCTTGGAGGGTAATTTTATCTGCCCATTGCGATCGCAGATTCTGGAAAACATCTAAACTAATATCTGCTTGTTTGCCAAAACAATCTATGTGAGTACGAATCGCTTTGGTTCCGTGGGCATAGCTGCATTTTAAACCAAATTCCATCCGCGGATATAGGTCTGCTGAGTTCCAATACTTTTGCCCATCATCGATCGCGGTAGCTAAGGCAGTAGCAAAAGTACCATCGCTATTGGGAGAACGTTGCCAGATATGACCTTTATCTAAGTGAGTATGTACATCAATAAAACAAGGTAAAACAATTTTTTTGTTTAAGTCTATAGATATACTGCCATCCAAACTACTGACAGCAGGAATAATTTGACTAATTTTTCCTTGTTCTATTTTTATATTTACTAAACATAACTCTTCTGAATTTTGTGCAATAACATTATTTGAGTTAATCAAACATAGTGGGACATGAGAATTAGTCAGCCAGTAAGATTGTGATTCAGGTATCATTAATCATTTAAATTGGGAATTTTGTTAAATTAGATACAAAATCATTTGCGTATTTTGTATAGCATAATCCTGAATCTACAAATTAATTAGAAAGCTAATTTTCACTTCGCAATTTGCAGATTCACTATCTAAAGAGCAACATTGTAAGCTTATATTGGCAATCAGTAATATATAGTTTATTTACAATTGTTGAATTTAGGTAAAGCTTAAAATAGAATAAGGGCGTATTCAGGCTATATATACAAATGCGTCCTGGCTCACAGCTTTTACACCTGGTTATCCCCTAGTTAGTTTATAGCTTAGCTAGGTAGTCGTCGCTTGACTGTATAATTACTGAGTCATTAAGATGAAAATTATATATCTGTTTCGTGGATTCACGGTTGCTATCTAGATAGCTTTTCTAGGAGAATCTTTAAACTAGTGAGTATTTACCTTATAAGTTTAAGGGGAGATTAAGAAAATAACTTGATTAATACAATTTTTAGTTATATCAAGTTATTGTCTTGATAGCATTAGTTTGTTATCTGCCGATTGCTGCTAAGGATTATGGGAGTAGAAAGCTATGTGGGATCAAAAAATAAACTTCAAGAAAAAAAATATTGTTCTCTTCGTTTACGTAATTATATTAAGTTTGATTGGCCCCATTATTTTTTGGGTCAGTAATAAAGAAAATACTAATGTAGTCAAAATAAATAAATCCGATCGAACAGTATCAAACAATAATATTTTAGAAAAAATAGGTAATAGAGAACCAATAAATCTTCAAGGTCGTTTTAGCTTGGGTGAGAAAATCTTGGTGAGTGCAGATACTAATCCCCAAAAACAGGCAGGAGCAATAGCTTTTGCTAATGGTGACTATAGCACTGCGCACACTCAATTTCTCTCATCTTTGCAAGTACAGGGAAACGATCCAGAAGCATTAATTTATGCTAATAATGCGATCGCAGCCCTTCAAAAGAACGAACTTAGAATTGGCGTAAGCGTTCCTATTGGCGGTAATTTAAATGTAGCTAAAGAAATCCTCCGTGGTGTAGCTCAAGCCCAACATGAAATTAATAAGAGTGGAGGTGTCAACGGTAGATTTATTAAAGTTCAAATTGCTAATGATGATAACAATCCAGAATTAGCCAAACAAATTGCTAGTGAGTTTGTCCAAGATAAAAAAATTGTTGCTGTAGTTGGACACAATGATAGTAACTCCTCCATGGCTGCTGCTCCCATTTATCATCAAGGGGGTTTGGTAATGATTACCCCAACTAGCTCTGCTAAAAATTTAACTCAAATAGGAGATCATATCTTTAGAGCTACTTCTAGTACCAGGGGCTTGGCGGATCAATTAGCCGAATATGCTGTTAATGCTGCTCGCAAAACTAATATAGCTATTTGTGCTGATTCTACATCACGAGTAAGTACTTCTTTTAAAGAAGAATTTACTTGGGCAGTATACGAACACGGTGGTAAAATCGTTTCTACCCAATGTGATTTTTCTGCTACCGATTTTAATGCCTTCGATATACCTTCTAAAGCGGTAAGTGATGGGGCGGATGCTCTGTTGTTGGCCCCATCTGTAGTTCAAATCAATCAAGCGATAGAAGTAGCTAGAGCAAACAAAGGAAGATTAAGTTTGTTTGGGAATCACTCCACTAATACTTATGCTGTCTTGCAGCAAGGGCAGTCAGATGTCAATGGCATGGTATCTGTTGTCGCTTGGTATCCCGATCAAAAATCTGCTAATTCTCCTTTTGTTCAAGAAGCGGTCAAACTTTGGGGTGGTAGTGGCAACTGGCGCACAGCAATGGCATACGATGCTACTAAAGTATTAATTGCTAGTTTTAGATCTGGTTCTACTAATCGCCACGAGGTACAAAAGGTAATGGCTAATCCCTATTTTGCTGCTAATGGGGCAACAGATGAGATCAAATTTATGCCTTCAGGCGATCGTAATATGAAGGGAACTTTAGTAAGAGTACAGCCAGGTAAAAAATCGGGAACTGGTTATGATTTTGTAGCTATTGAAAATCAAAGATAGTAGGTTTATTAGCTATTATGTTTGATAATATAGCTCTTTAAACTTTAGCTGAGTGTATGCACTTCAGAAAAATAGGCTTATTTAAATTAATTAAGTAAAAAAGCCCAAACTATATGGCAATAGCTGCTAGTGTGGGAGAATATCACTACTAAAGAAAACTAAGTTCAAGCTGAACTAGTATATATCAGTCAAAGACATAAGTAACCGAACGCAATTAAATATAAGATAGCAACGTTTTATTCCTCCCCTGTCTTGGTGGACTTTTTACCGCGACTCGGCGGTAAAAAGTCTAACCTTGTAAGCGTTGTAGCGACTACCTCCGACTTGAAAGAAATGCTGAACCCTTTAGGGGCTTCCACCATTGCTTCCTCTTCTCTTCTGCCCCTCTGCCTTCCCCCATTTTATAATTAATTAAACACACCTATTTATATGCTTGCGGGTTTCTGATTTTACCATAAGCCCAAAATTTTCCACCACATCCCACCGATAATCAGCCAAAGAGGTATATAAACTACACTCAAAATAAATCCTAATCTCCACCAAACATCTGTATCTACGTATCCAGCACTATAGTAGATTGCTGCTTCAGCAGTAGCATAGGGAGTTAAACACCCAGATAAATTAACCATAGAGATTAAAATTAGTGCTGCATACATAGGAGGTGTGCCTACAGCAATAGATACAGAGAGAAAAGGAGCAAACATAGCACTTGCTCTAGCAGCTTTACTAGCAAAAAAGTACCCGCTATAAAAATAAACTATAGTCAATAGCAGAAAAGCCAATTGCCAGGGTAAACCGCTAACAATAGCTCCTATCTGGTTACTCATCCAAGAAATTAAACCAAATTCGTTAAGAAAAGTAGCCATCATCAGTAAGATCGAAAACCAGATTAAGATATTCCAAGCTTTGTGTTCTGCCATCACATCTTTCCAGGTTAAAACTTCTGTACCAAGTAAAAGTGCGACTCCCACTAAAGCAGTAGTTGCACTACTAATTCCGCCCAAGCTATGACCAAATATCCACAAAAATAAAAGTAATAACAAAATTATTGCCATTAACCACTCTTGTGTACTGATTTTGCCCATTTTAGCCAATTTTTTCTGGGCTAAGTCAGAAGCTTCAGGAGTAGAATTAATATCTGGAGGATAGACAACATAAACCAGCAAAGGCATAATTAGCAAAGTAATACCCCCTGGAAGTAAAGCAGCTAAAGCCCAATTGAGCCAATTGATTTTTACTCCCATCCCTTCAGCTAATTGAGCCATTAATGGGTTAGCCACCATAGCTGTCAGAAACATGGTTGTAGTAATTTGAGTGCCTTGATAAGCAATTTGCATCAAGAATGAACCAATTTTACGGGCAGTACCCTGAAGAGGATCGCTTTTATATGCTTTTGCCAAAGATTGGACTAGAGGAAAAATAATTCCTCCCGCTCTAGCATTACCACTAGGCATAGCTGGGGAAAGAATTAAATCTGTAGCCAGGACACCGTAACTGAGCATGAGGGCGTTTCTACCCAGAAACAGCATGAACAAGTAGGCAATACGAATACCTAATCTAGTTTTAATAATTCCTCTAGCAATAATAAAAGAACTGAAAGTTAACCAGGAAGTAGTGCTATTAAACCCACTTAACCCTTCCGTAATAGTGAGAGTATTACTCAAAAGTGCCACAACTAGAGCGATAATGGCTACAGAACTCATAGCCATAGGTTGAGTAATAAAAGCAACAATAGTGGCAGCAAAAATAGCTAATAAATGCCATGCTTTTTCTTCCACGCCCAGAGGAGGAGAAATCAGCCAGATTATGCTTCCAGCAAAAATTGGTAATAGGTAGGATATATTTTGACGGCAATTAAAATAGAGCCAACCAATGATTTTCCTTAAGAGCGAAATTCCTAAAAAAGTCGTTAGGAATAATCCATCAACTGGGGAAGAAGAATATCTTGGCTCTATCCATGTTCTCTGACTGATAAACTCTTTCTTGATTTTCTGGGTGATTTTAACCAGAATTTGCGAATTCAATAGAGGAACATTCAAAACTTTACCTCAAAAAGATAGAAAAGATTGCCCCTAGCTATCAATAAAAAGTCCTGTGAGCAGATTTCTACTTAAGCTCTCAAATACAATGTTTAACCATATACCCAAGTGGGTATTTTGGCAGATTGATTAATCTGCATCACATGAGCAACAATATCAGATATATGGGTTTCTTTACAAATAATAGTTTTAGTTCTCTCTATCTCCTCTTTCAAAATATGGAAACCTCTACCATTTTTGAAATCAAGAATAGCAAATTTACCATCTTGACTATTGAGAGTATGTCTTTGACCTAACTTTAGTAGTTCTGCCAGACTGGAAAGGGTAGGTACATCAATGCCTGCTATCTTTGCCATTTCCACTGGCGCTGTAATCAAATTAACTTCTCCTTGTCGATGATGATAAAAATCTTGAGCTAGGGAAGGAAGATGTTTTTGACTTCCTGGTTGATTTATATAAGAATAAAGCTTCCCTTCTGTCGGTAAATCAGCCTCATTGATACCATAGACTTGAAAGACTTGATTAATCTCTTGCAGTATAGTTCTGATTAAATTATTAGTATCAACATTTGACGTTAACTTGGAAATTAAAGAGCCAGTTAAAGCAGAAAGAATGTTAGTAGTGGCATTAATTGCTAACTTGTTACATACCTCAACTCTAATATTACTGGAATAGGATGTTTCTAGACCATAAGTAGAGAAAATTTCACACAGTTGCCTAATTTTCTGTTCTTGATACGAATACTTATCGGTATTAGTTAACCCTAGGATCATTTTAGGTGGTTTTCTCACTTGCACATGACCTGCTGCTGTTTTACTGCAAGGTGCTTTCATCACACATCCCACTAAACAGCGATCGCCCAAAGTCCGCAAAATCATTCCTTTGGGGTCGATACTATCAAGGTAAGGACGATGAGCAACTTCATGAGCCAGCATTGGACTTAAAGAGGAAATATACTTATCTTCCTTAAACCACCAGTAAGGAATACCATTCTGAGCATGAAATATGATTGTATCTTTAGTAGCATGAGCATTAATATAGGACTTTACTGAAGCAAGACAGTTGCTCTTTACTGCTACCACAATAAGATCGAATTTCTCTTTCAGCTTTTGTTGTGTATCAACAAAACGAACATGTCCTTTTTCTGCTGGTGAAGAAATGGAAAATGTCTCTCCACAAGGATAAGTTATGGTTAGACCTGAACATTTTATCTGTTCAGTATAACTACTATGTGGACGCCCAGCAAAAGTAACATTTAAACCAGCTTTGATTAAAGCTGAACCGATCAGTGCACCTATAGAACCTGCACCAACAATAAGGACTTTACCAATATAAAGTCCTTTTTCTCTGTCATATTTTTTTGCTTCAAATCTTCTATGATGCTTCAAAATATCTTCGCAAATATCCGATTCTAACATCTATTGCACCCGATTTTATTGATTTCCACTGTGTCTGAGTAAGTTAAAAAAATAAACTATCTATAATTACTTAGCATAGTAAGTGTAAGGGAAAATATATTAGAATTACCTCCCCATAAAGCATATACGTACGTATATACTTAAATATTTTTCTTGGGAGTTATTCTTTAATCATAACTTAACAAATAAAAAAGAGTATTTTTGCTACATAGGCTACAATTTCTTATATTTAAGTTATAAAATCAAACCAGGTAAAGAAAATAACTGCTTTGGAGTTATGAGTTGAAGTTATACCTAGCAATTTTAAGACTTATAAGATAAGTCTTAAAAGAGCAACCATAACAGTTAAAAACTAGATAATACTTCTTCTTGCATCAATCAATTTTCTCTCAACATAGCAGTTAGACAAACTGGTGTTTTCTCAGTACCTATTATCATCCATTTCTCTTTTGTCCCTTGGTCTCCTTTGTCTGTTTGAGCCATTGGACTGGGTCTTGCGTAACAATTTTGTAGTAAGCCGTTATTGCCTCTTACTCTCTTTGCTAAAATGGGCGTTCGTTGAAATACAAAAAGTTACATTAAAGTAATTGCATTGAGTTGTTTTCTCAGAAAAGATAGGTGTGAGAATTAACCCGAATTTTATTACTTCTTAACTTTGACATAACCTTTTCTCAAGCCAAAAATGTCAACTCCATACCTTGTTTAATACAACAAATTTAATTGATATTAAATATGAATTAGAAATAGCAAAATTTTGTCTTTTCTCTGCGTAATTTTTTTTGTATTTCTTGCTGCTCTTATAGACCTATTGCAACGGAAGCATTCCACTTTTTAATTAAGCAGAAATACTTAGATTAATATCACCATTTAAATAAGCACAGCAAAGTGGGATGATCCCTATTGCAACTCTATAAATTCTCTAGCCTACTTGTAAAAAAAATAACTAAGTATTCAAAAACCATCCGAATGAAGTAGCTATTGTAACTTTAAATTTGCTCATAATTCGATCTAGAGCAACAATTTGATGTTGTAATTGCATTGTATTTTTGATCAAATTGCATTCTGAGACCACTACAGTTATTACACTAATTATGTAGCGAACAATACTGTTTAAAAAAAGATAAATTTATTGCTTAAAACAGATGGATATCTTATCCTAAAATTTAGACTACTGTGTAAATTTATACAGAAATTTCCTTTTACCCTTCTCAACAGTTACCAAAACACAATTATTGGAAATAGTTAATCGTGAATAATACTACTCATAATGATTCTGTAGAAGAGTCTAAAATTAATAGCTCCATACGCTCTAAACAATTCTCTTCTGTGGTACTCATGACCCAACATCCACAGAAAATAAGCAAATTATATGAAGAACAACTTAAGATTCAACAGCAACAAATTAATGAGCTACAAGAGCAATTAAAAAAGCTCCAACAAAATTCTCCCAGAAAAAAGCACAATCGTAAAAATATTTGGTTGAAAATCACTAAATATCTCTCTAGTCTTCATGGTAGTTCAACCTATCAACCTAGATTTTCTTCTCAACAAGTATTGTTTTCCTATCTGGGTAGTTTTATAGGTATAGGTGCATTAGCTTATCTGAGTATTGGCTCTGGTTATCCTCTAATTGCTGCTCCTTTTGGTGCTGCTGCCGTATTAGTTTTTGCTGTTCCCAATAGCCCTCTGGCACAACCACGCAATTTAATTTTTGGCAATCTTTTAGGTGGAATAGTTAGTATTGTAATGGTTGGCTTGTTTGGTTCTGAACCTTGGGTAATGGCTTTATCCGTAGCTACTGCTATTAAAATAATGCAAGTTACAAAAACTTTACATCCGCCTGGGGGTGCTGTGGCTTTAGTTGGAGTAATGAGTCAGGCGAAGTGGAGTTTTTTATTTACACCTGTCCTACTTGGCTCTATCATATTGTTGATTTGTACTGTAACTTTTAACAACCTCATGCCAGGGAGATCTTATCCTCGCCATTGGCTCTAACTATAAATAACTAAATTATAATTGGATAAGGTTATATTTGTAGCGATCGCTCTTGAAAGACATTAAATTTTGCCAAATTGTCTTTTAATAGTAACATTTTTACATAATATTACTGTTCAATAACGGTAAGTTTTGTCCGACGGTATTTTGTTGGGGAAATAGAGCAGGTAAAAACAGTGAGTATTCTACATCACAAAAGAAAACAGGCATCTATTGCTATTTTAGCAGCAGTCTTTGGTACAGGTGTAGTCACTGCTACACCTACGCCAGATATAGAAGTGTCTAAGCAAGTATTTCTAACTATAGCGAACGTTGCGATGTGCGCTATTGTCTGGAATATTTATTTTGACGAAGAGCTATCCAAGAAAGATGTTGTTTCTATTCTACTAGATCTCTTGGTAGTAACAGTAATTAGTGCTTTTACTGCTTACGTTACAGCTAAGGGCATCACTACCTTAATTAATGATGTCACTAGTTGGTTAGGAGTAATAGGTTGGATGGTGATTGGTATAATAGCAGGCTTGGCTACTAGCTTATTAGGTATTGGCTGGGCATCTTATTGTGATGATTTATACCGCCATCAAATTCATTAAAAAAACTTTTAAAATTGTTAACCGCGATCGTCGACTAGTTTTCTCTTCTGGTTAACTTAGATAGGAGAGGAAAATAATGATTACACAAACAGAACTCGTAATTAGGCTGTTGCTTGCCTTTGCTCTTGGCGCAGGAATAGGGATAGAAAGACAATGGCAGAAAGCCAGAGCAACCATGAGAATTAGTGTTTTGGCTTCTCTTGGTGCCACTGTCTTTGCAATGACGACTATTCTTATTCCAGGAGAAGAAATTTCTGCCAAGACCATAGCTCCGATCATTTTGGGAATGAGCTTAATAAGTGCCAGCATTATTCTCAACAAAAAAGCCAAATATCCTACTATTGTGACAGGAATTACTACTTGGTGCGCAGGGGGTATTGGTTCTTTAGTTGGTTTGGGCTTTTTCTTTCCTGCCTATGTTAGCACTGTGGCTGTGATGTTAGGCAACTTAATCTTCCAACCAGTAGAACTGAATAGTACGAATGAAGAGTTAACTAAGCCAAAGAATCGCAAATCAGAGTATAAACACATACAAAAATTAGCAGATTCGTCAATCAAGAAAGTTCTCTATCGCTGTCAAGTAATTTGTTACATAGAAGATGAGCCTGAAATACTTTCCTTGTTAGTACAATCCGTAAGAGAAAAAAAACTAATGCTCATTGCTGTCTGTAGCAAAAATCTCAATAATCAGGATCAACAATTTCAAACTAAAACGGAAATTCAAGCAGATTTTTTGGCTGAAAGCTATAAAGATCAATTGGAATTAGAACAAGCTGTTAGTATTCTCAAATCAAAAACAAGGATAAATTCTGTTAGCTGGCAATACTTACACGAAAGATTAGAATATTAAATCCTTCTATTTTTTAATCTTTGGTGTGGTAAATACTGAAGCATATATTCACTAATTTAGTACAGTAGCTAATTTTCCTCCGTAATATTACGGTTGGCTGAGAAGGAAATTACGAGGAGACTAAAGTTAGGATAAAAATAAGCTTATTCTTCTAGAATAGTGCATATCATTAGTAACAAGTTAGGGAACTACGTTGTTTATCAACTAGTTTTTAGCGTCTTACGTGGTTGAATAAGCTGAGGAGACCTCAGCATCCCCCACGCGCTATCAGCTTATCTTCTTGGTGCAGTCGCGCTAAGAAAGAAACCTTTACCCTCGACAGTTCCTTCAAGCGGTGCGACTCTGGTGATTTGTAATCACTATCTCGAACGCGCACTGGGGAAACCCGATGGGGCTTGTAAAGTGGAGGACGCAATATCCGATCGAATTCAGATATTTTAGCCGTCCATCTGACACAGGTGAAAGTCACTCCGCCTTTCGCGGTTCAGCACACAGCCCCTCCCCAACGCACTACTTCACCGCCCAACGGACTGTCTTGCAAGATCTTGCTGCATCGCTTTTAAGACATTTTTAAGCTAACTGTATTTTTCTAGCGATCGCGCTCTTGCTTTGTTTAATACATAGTATAGTGTTCATGGTGCTATAAAGACACCATATTATACATAGTATTTTACTTTAAGCCCTTAAGCTTGACCTGTCACAATGAATCGTAAATAACATAGTTAAATCCATCAACTTTTATTTGTTGATATATTGAGGTGTTAGAACACAATAAACATGGAGAACTACAAACACCACTCTAATTCTGAACTACAGAAAAGACAAGATTCTATTCAGCAAGTACTTTACATAACTTTAGGCTTAAATCTAATTGTCTTAGAGACAAAATTCTGTTTGGGTTTAGCTACTGGCTCTCTAAGTCTTTTGGCTGATGCCCTACATTCGTTTACGGACAGTGCTAGTAATGTTGTTGGCTTGATAGCGATGCGTTTAGCTAATCCTAAACCGGATTGGGATCATCCCTATGGTCATTCTAAATTTGAATCTTTAGGGGCATTAGCAATTGCTGGTTTTTTAATTGTAACTTGTCTAGAAATTTTGCGTTCAGCTGTAGAGCGTATTTTTGCCACGCAAGGAACAGAATCTTTAACTGTTGATAATCTAGATTTGCTCTTAATGATAGGAGTATTAATTATTAATATTGGAGTTGCTATTTATGAAAAAAATCGAGGTAAAGCTCTTAGAAGTACACTACTTCTAGCTGATGCTCGACATACTCTGAGTGATGTATGGGTAACGATCGCTATTTTAATAGGACTTGTTGGGGTACAGCAAGGATGGCTGTGGTTAGATACTATTCTTACTTTTGTAGTAGCAGGTTTTATTTTTCATAGTGCATGGGAAGTATTGCAAGAAAATATTCCTTCTTTAACGGATCGGGTTGCTATTCCTGCTAAAGACATTCTCGAGGTGACTATGGGAGTATATGGGGTACTTAATTGTCATTCTATTACTTCAAGAGGCAAGCTCGAGCATGAAATTTTTATAGAAATGCATATGGTTGTTGCCCCTCAAGATATTAAAACAGCCCATGCAGTTACAGAAGAAGTAGAACGAAAACTACAAGAAAAATATGGCTTAGTTCACGTCACGATTCATTTAGAACCCTATGAATACATAGAACCCTTAGAATCTCATCTACAAAAACCACAAATTAACTAATATCTGATACTTTGAGCTTGTTACAATAACCTTATTGAGGATTCTCAGTCATGCAATATTAAGCTTTTCGCCAATCAATGGTAAATCTTAACAAAAACGTAACTTTAGATACAGCAAAAATTTGTGTAATGTTCTCGATTATTGTTTTATAGTTATATGTATCGGTCTCAGTTAGTGACTATTCAATAAATAATTATGAGCATTGCTACTTTATCTTCAGCCACTTCCGTCAATTATTCTATCGATATGCTTCAGGATGAGGCTCGTCAAATGGTAGAAAAAGGCATCGTTAGTCGTCAACAGCCTATATATGTGCTGTGTAAATATATTCCTGCTCGTGAGTGGGTTTGTATCGAATGTGAACTAGAGAGATGCGACTATTTATTAAGAGACCCTATTGGTGATTTAATTGCCTATGAGCATTGGGATAATGACTAAGGTGCATTATGGCATCTTAATCTAGATTTGGCAAAATTTTTTAAGAAAAAACTTACTGAAGAGCCTGAAAAATCAGGCTTTTTGCATTATTTTACAAAGCTAAATTATTTATTTAAAGTAATGATTGACTTCTTTATATAATTTTAAATTATTTAATATAGAAAAAACTTGCTGCTATTGATATGGGAAGCCGAATTACTTAAGATCAAAGATGCGGTATTTAATTAAAAAGTTCACTCTTATTAGAAGCAAGTACCATGATAGTATCTCCACCAATTCATTACTCGATCGACACAATCAGAGATGAAGTACGCCAAATAGTAGAGGGAGGACTGATAGCTCGAACCCAATCAATTTATGTGCTTTGTGAGTTTTTTCCTGCCCGTGAGTGGCTAAGTATTGAATGTGAATTAGAACGATGTGATTATTTATTGCGCGATCGCATTGGAGATTTGATTAGTTCAGAAAAATGGACTAACGATTAAATAAATTTATTACCAAAGTCTGAATCAATTTTGATTTAGTTAAGGTAATAGGTATTAGTTTTGTTTAATTTAACTTAATCTGAGGATTGCTGTAAATTTTCTAAATCTTTTCTCAGAGCAATAATCTGTTCTGTTAGTTCTTCTAAATCTGATTGAACACTGTTTTCCGAGGAATTGCTACTTGAAGAATACTGGTTATTGCTGTTAGCAGTATTAGTTTTTTTTTGCCAGCCTCTTTGACTAATTAAATTATCAATTATTCTTCTTGCTTCTTGCTCCGTTACTTCTCCTTTCTGAGACCATTCCTGAGTTTTTTGTTCAAGCTCTGTTTGTATTTGAGATAAAGCTTCGGTTCTTTTTTGGGGATCTTGTATAGTTTCAACTAAAGAGGTAGTTGCTCCTACAGTGACCCGAAAGCCTTGCTGTATAATTTGGAGAAAATTATTATTGCTCATTTTACCTGGTATGTTTATATATTTGCCCTTATTATAGTTGTTCTAAATACTGATTTAGGTCTTCAACAATGCGAGTAAGCTCAGCTTCGCTAGTTAAACGAAGGCGATCGTCTCTTACTGTTAGAAGTACTTTAGCAGCAAAAGGACTAGGATAAATGTTGGGGTTACAGAATACTTCTAAAAAAATATCCCCAGTATAACTATATTCCATTGGTTTTTGGGGATTTGGTCTACCTCCACCACTAGCAGCATGGGTAGCGATCGCTTTTAAACTTTTCATTAAGACAGATATTTCTTGTTGTAGTTTTTGAGCTGCTTGAACATCAAAGTCAAAAGTTACAGAACCTTGTATCAGGTTAAGGGTGAGTTGAGCCATTATTCAGTTAATAAGTTTTGATAATTTAGATTATTGCTAATAACTGTTAAACAGAAACTAGTCAAAATCTACCAGAGAATAGCATCAAGATAGACTATTTCTTCAAAAAAATCTCAATAAGTAAGCTAAAAATATTGAGCTAAAGATAGCTGTATTCATTACATTACAAGGCTTTTAGTGATTTTATCGCTAAGATATCAACAGAAAAGAGTAGTCTAACCCTATGCAAGATCATCGTCCTCGGGTTCGTAAAGTTCTCTGGATAACTTTATTACTTAATCTGTTTGTTATGACGTTAAAAGCCATAATCGGATTTACCACAGGTTCTCTCAGTTTACAGGCTGATGCTTTACATAGCGTAACCGACAGTGCTAACAACATTTTGGGATTAGTTGCTAATCGTTTTTCCTCTCCTCAGCCCGATCGTGAACATCCCTATGGACATCAAAAATTTGAAGCTTTAGGGGCATTAGGAATTGCTGCTTTTTTAGGAATTGCTTGTTTTGAAATTCTACAAGGAGCAGTGGAAAGAATTTTTTATGGCTCTCGTGCTATTAATATATCTCCTGATGAGCTATGGATATTAATTATTGTTCTAGGAGTAAATATTTTTGTTGCTTTTTACGAAAGAAGCGTGGGGAGGCGTATTGGTAGTCGAATTTTAATTGCTGATGCTAAACATACCATGAGTGATATCTGGGTTACACTGCTAGTTTTAGCTGGTTTGATTGGCATTTGGCAAGCAGAGACGTTTAATATCCCTCAACTGCGATGGCTGGATGTTTTGTTAGCTTTTCCTGTTGCTTTGCTAGTTTTTCGCAGTGGTTGGGAAGTGCTAAAAGATAATTTACCCTGGTTAGTGGATGAAATGGCAGTCGCTCCTGAAGCTATACATCGTATTGTGATGGATGTACCAGGAGTAATTAATTGCCATGACATTGCTTCTCGCGGTTTATTGGGAAGACAAACTTTTATTGAAATGCATCTTGTAGTTGATGCAACAGATGTAGAAACTGCTCATAAAATTACTGAACAGATAGAGAATCGTCTAGAAGAAAAGTTTAGTCCTGTAAGGATTTTGATTCACATCGAACCGCCAAGGTATAAATCAGATCATCTAAGTTTTGAGGCAAAACCTGAATAAACTAACTGAGAAATTGCTAATTTTTGCCTGAATGAACAAAAAAAATCTAAAAAAAGCTTTGTATTATATGCTGGCCAGCGGTATTTATCGTTTATAGTGTAACAAATTATTACAAGGTATTTGGTATAGCGAAAGACATATTTCCGTACAAAATAATAGGGTTAACCGTACTTATGCTGGATTATTAAAATAATCTTGACCAAATGTAACGAAATGCAAACTATAATAATTACGTTAAATGTAAATTAGAGAGCAAAAGTTATTAAATGCGAGTTGCGATCGCCGGAGCAGGTTTAGCCGGACTTGCCTGTGCAAAATATCTAGTAGATGCGGGGCATACCCCAATTATTTTAGAACGGCGTGACGTTCTTGGTGGTTTAGTTGCTGCCTGGAAAGACGAAGATGGAGACTGGTATGAAACAGGACTACATGTCTTTTTTGGTGCTTACCCCAATATGCTACAACTATTCAAAGAATTAGGCATTGAAGACCGTCTTCAATGGAAAGAACATACCCTAATTTTTAATCAGCCAGAAAAACCAGGAACTTACTCTCGCTTTGATGTTCCCGATATTCCTGCCCCTATCAACGTAATTGTTTCTATTCTCCGCAACAACGATATGCTGACTTGGGAACAAAAAATTAGATTTGCCGTAGGATTACTTCCTGCCATAGTGAGAGGTCAGCAGTATGTAGAGAAAATGGATAAATATTCTCTCTTAGAGTGGCTAGAAAAGCAGGGAGTAGACGAACGGGTTAACAGTGATATTTTTGTAGCTGCCTCGAAGGCACTGACTTTTATCGATCCCGATGAAGTTTCCGCCACTGTACCCCTAACCGCTTTAAATCGTTTTCTACAAGAACGATATGGCTCTAAAGTGGCATTTTTAGATGGCTCTCCCACAGAACGTCTCTGTCAACCTATGGTAGATTATATTACCGAACGGGGTGGTGAAGTTCATCTTAATAGTCCTCTTAAAGAAATATTACTGAATGAAGATAATTCTGTTAGAGGCTTTCTAATGCGGGGTTTGAATGGTGCAGAAGATGAGACAATCACAGCAGATATTTATGTTTCCGCTATGTCTGTCGATCCCCTTAAAGTAATGATGCCTCAGCCTTGGAAAGAAATAGAATTTTTCCAAAAACTAGAAGGCTTAGAAGGAGTACCAGTAATCAATATTCATCTTTGGTTTGATCGCAAAATGACTGATATCGATCAGTTACTCTTTTCTCGCTCCTCTTTACTTAGTGTCTATGCGGATATGAGCAACACTTGTAAAGAATATGCCGATCCCAATAAATCAATGTTAGAACTAGTTTTAGCTCCAGCCGAAAAGTGGATTAGTAAATCAGAAGATGAAATTCTTGATGCTACTATGAGCGAGTTGACCAAGCTATTTCCCAAACATTTCTCTGGAGACGATCGAGCTAAACTACTTAAATATAAAGTAGTCAAAACTCCCCGCTCTGTTTATAAAGCAACCCCCGGTTGTCAGGCTTGTCGTCCTGACCAAAAAACCCCCATACCTAACTTTTATTTAGCTGGTAGCTATACTATGCAAAAATATTTAGGCAGTATGGAAGGGGCTGTTCTGTCGGGAAAATTAGCTGCCGAAGCTATTACCAAAGACTACCCGCCAAAGACTAAAACAAAATCAGCATATGACAGTAAAGCGATCGCTATTAAAAGTTAATCAACAAAACTATACTTTTCGACGATTTATTGTTCAGATTGGCTGATGGAATGAGACAATGCTAAATGGCTACAGCTAAAAATTAGCTGACAAACTTGTCTTGCTATTAAAACGGACAACATTTCCGCTCGTGATGAATGCTGCAATTGCCTAGACCAAAACCGAAAACCAACCTAGTCTCTCCTACGGAGGCTTACGAACTTTGTCGCCGAATAACGGCAGACTATGCCAAGACTTTTTATCTTGGTACAATGCTATTGCCCAAAGAAAAACGAAAAGCTATTTGGGCAATATATGCCTGGTGTCGTCGTACTGATGAGTTAGTAGATGGTGCTAAATCAAAATTTACGACCACTGATACTCTTGTTAAATGGGAACAACAGCTTGAATCTGTCTTTTCAGGTTATCCTCTAGACGATCTTGATGTTGCTTTGGTAGATACCATTCAACATTATCCCTTAGAGATAGAACCATTTAGAGATATGATTGCTGGACAAAGAATGGATTTGTACCGCAATCGCTATGAAGATTTTGACCAACTTAAACTTTATTGTTATCGAGTAGCTGGAACAGTTGGTCTAATGACTAATCCTATTTGGGGAATTGGTAAAAACAAAAATCCTGCTCCTTGGGAAAGAGGGAAAGAACTCTACGAACCAAGAGAAGAAGCGATCGCCTTGGGTATTGCGATGCAACTAACTAACATTTTGCGGGATGTAGGGGAAGATGCTCAAAGGGGAAGAATATATCTTCCTTTAGCAGATTTAGCAGCTTTTGACTATACAGAAGCGGATTTGTTAAATGGAGTAATAGACGATCGTTGGCGAGCTCTGATGAGTTTTCAGATTCAACGGGCAAGAAATTATTACGATCAAGCAGAGCAAGGAATTCGCTATTTGATTAAGGATTCTCGTTTGCCTATTTGGGCTTCTTTAATTAATTATCAGGGTATTCTGGGCGCGATCGAACAAAATAATTACGACGTATTCAACAAAAGAGCTTTTGTCCCCACATTAGATAAACTTCTTTCTTTGCCTATTGCCTGGCTTAGGGCGCAAGTACTCTAATAGCTAGTTTGACTCTGCGCAAGTAGAAAGTAACAAGTCAGATATTATGGGGGTTTAAACTCGAATAAATAGTAATAGTAAGTCTATTTACGCTCACGCATAATAGATAGATTGAGAGGAAATTTTGGAATATTTTTGGATTTTTACTGAGTAAATCAACTAAAAATTAGAATAAAGTCGTAGACCGATAATAATATTAATTACTTCTCAAACTTTTAATCATAAATGTTCCCTCACTAGATTAGCTAGGCTGCTTGAGGTTCTAGAATAGCACCTAGCTGTTCAATACCTTTATGCAAATGTCTGGTTACTGTCATAGGGCTAATACCAATTTGTTTAGCTGCCTCTTTGCGTGGTAAATCCCATAAAAATACACATTCTATAGCTGCTTTAGTTTTTTCTTCTAGTTGATTCATTGCTTTTTGTAGCTGGAGTCTGTCTTCTTCTAATTTGCGTAATTGTTGATAATGAGGATCGGCAATGGTGTCACCAAAAGTTACAGAGCAATCTGCTGAATTGTTAACTACTGCATCGAGGCTAATTGGTAGACGGTTTTGGAGAGCTAATTGACATTCACTCCATTCTTGTACAGATACTCCCAAGGCTTTAGATATTTCTATATCTTTGGGTAAGCGTCCTAAATTATCGATTAAATCTCTCCGTAGTTTTTTTCCTCTAGCATATAGTTCTTGCCATCTACGAGGAATTCTCATCATGCTGCCTTTATCTCTAAGATAATGAAGCATTTCACCTCGAATATAAGGAATGGCAAAAGAACTAAATGCTGAACCTTGATGAGGATCGAAACGCTCAATCGCTCTTATTAAACCTAAATAACCAATTTGCTCCAAATCTTCATAGGGTTCAGCACATTTTCGACTAACTTGATGGGAAACTTTTCTCACCAATCCTGCATTTAGTTCTACTAATCGATTACGCAAACGAAGAGAAGGATTATGAGAATAAGCTTGAAGAAGTTCCATGCAACGAAAACTAAGAGACTGAGTAGGCATAAGAATTAGCATTATTAGTATCAACAACTCCAAAAATTTCTAGGAAAATTTAGAAATTTTCTGGATAATATCTAAATCTTATTTTCCTTGTGATAAAAGTACTTAACCATCGTTGTTTCACTGAAAAATCTAGCTATACTCCTCTTATCATCCGCACAAATACGCAAGAATTACCTGGATTGAATTTGTTATTAAAGAAGTAAAAAATGTATACTATCTTGGCTAATTATTGATTTATTTTATTTCTTTTTACATAAAAAAAATCGGCACGAAGTCCGACTAAATAATAAAAATAATCCAGTTTTTGTCTGGGGATAAGAATATTAAACTGCTGAGAAATATACTTTAGATTTGACAGGATCTGGAACCATGGTTTTGTCTCCTTCTTGCCAACCAGCAGGACAAACTTCATCAGGATGAGATTGTACGTACTGAATCGCTTTAAGAGTACGGAGGGTTTCGTCTACACTACGACCAAAAGAAAGATTGTTAATGGTAGCGTGTTGAATAATGCCCTCTTTATCGATAATGAATAGTCCACGTAATGCTACACCGGCATCGGGGTCTAAAACATTATAGGCTGTGCTAATCTCTTTTTTGATATCAGAAACTAGAGGATAGGCAATATCACCAATTCCTCCTTCTTTGCGATCTGTTTGCATCCAAGCTAAATGAGAAAATTCACTATCTACGGATGCGCCTAAAATCTCTGTATTAAGAGCTTTAAATTCTTCGTAGCGATCGCTAAAAGCAATAATTTCTGTAGGACAAACAAAAGTGAAATCTAAAGGATAGAAAAATAAAACAACATACTTACCCCGATAATCAGATAATTTAATGGTTTTAAATTCCTGATCAAAAACAGCAGTAGCGGTAAAGTCAGGAGCTTCTTGACCTACTCTTAAACATCCTTCTGCTGGATTAGTCATACAATTAACCTCCTTAAAATGCCGACTTTGGTTTGTGTGTAATTAACAATAATGTAAATTAATATTTGCTAACCTTTATAAATATATCATAGTCATAACGATTTTGACTAAGCGATTAGTTATTGGTTGTTAGTCCTTTGTCCTTAGTCATTAGCCAAAGACAATAAACAAAATACTAATCTAGTTCTCTTCTCCCCTCTAGAGCTCTGGCTAGAGTTACTTCATCAGCGTATTCCAAGTCTCCACCCATGGGTAGACCAAAAGCAATTCTAGTTACTTTAGTGAAAGGTTTGAGTAGCTGTCCAATATAAAGAGTAGTTGTTTCTCCTTCTACACTGGGGCTAATTGCGAGAATTACCTCTTTAATTTGTTCTTTGGTTACTCTCTGAACTAGAGAGCTTATGTGTAACTGCTCTGGACCAATGCCATCCATAGGGGAGATAGTTCCTCCCAACACATGATACAAACCACGAAACTCTCTGGTTTTTTCTAGGGCAATAACATCACGAGAATCGGCTACTATACATATGGTTGTGCGATCGCGATTTTGATTACGGCAGATATTACAAACTGGTTCAGCCGACAAATGAAAACAGACTTTACATAAACCTACTTGTTTTTTGGCATCGATTAAAGCTTGTGCCAACGCCTGTACATCTTTTTCTGGGCGTTTAATTAAATGCATAGCTAACCTTTGGGCTGTTTTTGGACCTACCCCAGGTAAAAGTTGCAATTGTTCGATTAGACGAGCTAACGGAGGGGTATAAATGGTGTTCTTTCCTTGGAAATAAAGAATATATCCTTAGTTTATCAGCTTTATATTCTCAGTTATTAGCTAAAGAATTTCATCTACAATAGCTGATTACTATAGTCTGCTGCCTGAAAGGAAAAATTATAATCAGGGCGTTAACAAGCAGAAAAAAACCTAGTAACCAGATAGGGGACTAGGTTGTAGATAACCAATACAGACTAATAATCTAACATTCCTATCAATATAAATGCAGATCTTTTGTTCTATCTTCAAAGAGAAATATTACCTGAATCTAATCGATCTGATTACTTTGATACTTCTGTCTGTAGTTTCAAATTTTGGTTGTGCTGAATATCTGGAACTTGTATCCCTAAAGAAACCACTAGTGTTGCCATGTACAAGGTTAGAGATAACCAAAGTAAATGATTACTTTGGAAATACCAAGCAGCAGCAGCAGCAGGGATAAAACCAAACACTAAAGAAAATAAAGCTGAATTACGTAGTTTAGTACTCTCTTTTAAGCCGATGACATATCCTTCTAACATAAAGGCACTAGCACCACAAGTAAGCAGAGGAAGTAACCAAATAGTATATTCTCCAGCAGATTGACTAACGCTAGTATGGTTAGTAAGTAAGCCAAAAACTGTCTCTGGGAAGAAAATAGAGACTGCTGCAAATAGAGAGGCAATCATCAAACTTGAGAATATAGAGACACTCAAAAGGGGCATCATCTGTTCTGCTTGACCCTTACCTCTAAAATTACCAATAAGAGTTTGTGTAGTTAGACCAATACCATTAACAGTAAATTGACTAAGAAGTACGATCTGAAGTATTATGCCATTTTTGGCAATGAACTCTGTTCCCATAGCTGCACTTAGGTTAGTGAAGATGGAGTAAGCCGTAATCATGGCTACATATCTAGTTAAAATATTGCCTTTGAGTACTACAGTAGACTTAAGAGCTTCTCGATCGAATACTTCTTTACAGGCTGCAGGTAATTCTTTCCATTGGATGCTCAGACAAACTCCTACTAGAGCAACTAGCAAAGCTAGGTATTGACTCAAACAGGTAGCAAGTCCAGCCCCCATGCTTTCCCAGCCCCATCGGTTAATCATTATGTAGTCCATAATGACATTAGAGCCATTTCCTACTAAAGAAATTGCTAAAACCCAAGAATTCATTTCTCGTCCCAAAAACCAGCCAATTAGCACAAAATTGAGCAAAACTGCTGGTGCGCCCCAAATACGAGCATTGTAGTAGTCTATACCAAAGCTTTCTATCTCAGGAGAGCCAGATAAGATTGCAAAGCCAAATTTTTGAATGGGATATTGTAAAATCAGAATACCTAAAGCGATCGCAATAGCTACTAAACCACTACGCAATACTGCCAGCAGGATTTCTTGGTGATTTTCTTTTCCTGACGCTTGGGCAGTTAGAGCATTGGTGCTGTTACGGAAAAACTTCAAAATTCGATAGAGATAATCAAATAGGATACTAGCTAAAATAACTCCAGCTAAGTGACGAATATCCGCTAAATGCCCTAAAAAAGCTGTATCAAATATTCCAGCCAAAGGCACCATCATATTAGAAAGAATACTTACCGTTGCTAGCTTAGAAAATCGAGGTAAAAAGCTACTGTAGCGCGGTGGAAGAGAAATAGATATAAGTGATGAATTCATAAATTACTTGTTGTTATCTTGATAGGCTTTAGATCTTTGTTTTCTGGTGTTTGTTAATAAAGTTCTGGTTGGTCGATAATGTTTTCTTCTCGTTACTTAGGTACTCCATTTTTGCTCAAAATGCAGGTGTCAGTAATCGATAATATTTCTTTACTCACGTTAACATTGTAAAAAATGTTTCTAAAAATATTATTAAGTCAATTTATTTTTCATTAAACCTAAAACCCATTCATTTGCTTGGTTTGCAGAAGATAGCTATTAGGGCTGAATTCGCCGTATTTCGTCTAATTGAAGCAATAAAATGTAACAAAGAAGGGACAATTCTCTTGGCAGAGAATAGAGAATTGGAAACATTTTCTCAGGATTATTGCCTAGTAACCTAAACTGAGAGCTTGTATAATAGTGAGTCTCAAATTTAATCTTGCTCAAGATTACCATAACCACTCAAAATTAATACCTAGACGATTATCTTTTTCTTCTCGTGAATTTTGTTGTTCGAGATCGGTGGATAAGCGAAGACGAGAAGTAACTGCATATCCTACCGACAATTTAGTGATTCCTACCTCATCTCTATCTCCAGGAGAAATAAAACTTTGAGATAAGGAAATATCTGCTGCACCAGTACGCGATAAAGCTAACATTAGCCTGGCACCTACATTTACCCCATCACTGAAAAAATCGTTGCTTTGAACATAGCGATAACCAACCAGAGGAGCAAAGTTGATATAACTACCCAAAGGAAAGAGAAAATAATGTAGATTTGTACCAACAGCAGTGCGATCGCCATTGAAAGCTGCTTGATAGTCTAAACTGAGAGTTAAACCCGTACGACCAAGAAAAATATCTTCTACACCCAAATTAATTCCTGCTGCATCATTTGTAGAAGGAAAGAGAGAAAATCCCCATCGCCAACGGGTACGAAAACTCGGATCGTGACGAATATCTTCAAGCACATCAGGAATTTCTTTAAGCCAGCGTTGCAAAACAGGGCTACTATCTAAGATTTCTGGAGGTATATTATGAGGTGGGTTAGGATTAGTATTTTTTTCTTGTGCAGCTAAAGGAATATGATTTCCGAAAACGATGGGAAAACTGAGAAGAACACAGAGAATTTTTACCCAGTCTTTAAAACTCAAAAGACACCTGATTCTATTTACAGCCCATCTATTGTATCTTAATTTAACTAAGGCGATTGCCCATTAATTATAGTTATAGAATTAGAGGAGATATTGACAAGGAGTTAAGCGATCGCTACCCAGAATTAAGAGCCAAAACCTTACATAGAAAAAATGCAACCTCGACTTAAAATTACTGTTGCCATAATCTTTTTGGTTACAGTTGGTTTAACCTTAGCTTCTACTCTGATTCATCTTCTCACCGAATCATGGTGGTTTGACACGGTAGGTTTTAGCGATGTTTTTTGGACAAGAATAATTTGGCAAGTAACTATCTGGATAGCTACTTTTGCTATTTATAGCTTATTTCTATGGTTTAATTATTGGCTAGCTCTGTATTTTACTCGCAATCGTGCTTTTAGTTTTTTAGAAGGAAGTGAATTAGAACCATACACCCAAAAAATTGCTAAGTACATTGCTTTAATTCTTATTTTTCTAATTTCCTTTAGTGCTGCGAATACTAGTGCGGTTAATTGGGAAACAATTCTTAAATATTTTCATGCTACCAGTTTCAATCTTACCGAGCCGATTTATAACAAAGATATTGCTTTTTATATATTTCATTTACCTCTCTATAAAGATTTTCAAAATTGGCTATTTGTTCTGTTAGGAATAGGATTGGTTTTTGCTTTAGTAGTCTATGTTCTTAAAGGTACAGTAGGCTTTGATTGGCAATGGAAAACTGTAACAGTAAATCGTCAATGGCAAAAACTAGTTACCAAAAATCTTAAAACTCATATTAGTTTTTTATTAGCAGCGATCGCTTTTACTATTGCGATCGATTTTTGGTTAGAACGTTACGATCTTCTCTCTTCTTCCCATGGAGTAGTTTGGGGTGCTGGTTATACGGATCTTCATGGACGGTTGTTTGCCTATTGGGTGATGGGTATAGGCTCTCTAATCTTAGGCACATTACTACTTATCGCCATCTGGTTGAGGAGATTTTTGTTTTCTTTTTATGGTATTGCTATCTATTTAGTTGTTTTAATCCTAGTGAATGGGTTTTATCCTGATTTACAACAGCAATTTGTAGTTGAACCCAACGAATTAGCCAAAGAATTGCCTTATATTAAGCATAATATTGCTTTTACTCGTCAAGCTTATGATTTAGCCAAAGTAAATAGCACTAACTATACTGTTTCTTCTCAATTAACTACTCAAGATTGGCAGGAAAACCAAGGTACGATTAATAATATCCGTCTCTGGGATTATCGTCCTCTTTTAAGTACCTATCGTCAATTACAAGAGATTCGTCTTTATTACCAATTTAATGATGTAGATGTCGATCGCTATACTCTAAATGGTAACTATCGTCAGGTAATGCTCGCACCCAGAGAATTATCTTATGCACAAGTACCACAACAAGCTAAAACTTGGGTTAATGAACGTCTCAAATATACTCACGGTTACGGCTTAGTAATGAGTCCTGTTAATCAAGTTACTCCCGATGGTTTGCCTGTTTTATTTATCAAAAATATTCCTCCTGTATCGGAAGTAGATCTACAAGTAAAAGAACCTGCGATCTATTATGGAGAACAAAGCGATCGCTATATTTTTACTAATACTTCTACTCCAGAATTTGATTATCCCCAGGGAAATGAAAATGCTTTTGTCTATTATGAGGGTACTGGTGGTGTACCTATGCCTACTGTTTGGCAGAGATTGGCTTATGCTTATGACTTGGGTAGTTTCAAAATCCTGATTTCTAATTATTTAAGTACGGGCGGTTCGCGCACTACCCCTCCTCGTATCCATTATTATCGGCAGATTAGAGAGAGAGTAGCTCATGTAGCTCCTTTCTTACAGTTTGATAGCGATCCTTATATTGCCGTTATCAATGGGAGATTGCAATGGATCATTGATGCCTATACTACCAGCGATCGCTATCCTTATTCTGAACCAGTTACTAATAGTAATACCCAACTCACTGCGGGCAAAAAAATCAACTATATTCGTAACTCCGTTAAAGTTTTGGTTGATGCTAAAGATGGAACAATGGAATTTTTAGTAGTCGATGAAGAAGATCCCATCTTAGCTACCTATCGCCAAATTTTCCCTAACCTCTTTAAAGGAAAAGATACTATTTCTCCAGAAGTACAAGCTCATTTTCGTTATCCTCTTGACTTATTTAAGATTCAGGCAAAAATGTTTTTGTCCTATCATATGAACGATCCGCAGGTTTTTTATAATCGTGAGGATTTATGGCGTTTTGCAGCAGGAATTTATGAAGGTAAACGAGGCGCGATCGAACCTTACTATTTAATTATGCGCTTGCCAGGTGAATTTAAAGAAGAATTTGTGCTGATTTTACCTTTTACTCCTGTCAATAAAGATAATATGATTGCTTGGATGGCAGCCCGTTCCGATGGTGATAACTACGGTAAACTACTACTATACGAATTTCCTAAACAAGAACTAGTTTATGGCCCTTTCCAGATAGAAGCACGTATCGATCAAACTCCTGAAATTTCTCAACAGTTAACTCTCTGGAGTCAGGAAGGTTCAAGAGTTATTCGGGGAGATATCTTAGTTATTCCCATCAATGGATCTTTGTTATACATTGAACCAGTTTATTTACGAGCCGAACAAGGACAATTACCAGAATTAAAACGAGTAATTGTTGCTTATGATAAAAAAATAGTCATGCAGCCTACTTTAGATCGATCTTTGGTAGCTATTTTCGGTGATAAGCAAGCCCCTCAATCACAACAAACACCTACCTTGTCAGGAAAAGATTCTACCTTAATTCGCTCTGCTTGGGAAACTTATAATCGAGGGCAAACTGCATTAAAACAAGGTAATTGGACAGAATATGGTCGCTATCAGCAAGAATTAGAACAAATTTTGCGCCAATTGAATCAAAATATTGAATAGTAGCTTATGGCACTTCTCAAAATTGAATCTTTTTACCCTTGCTGGGGGTCAATTCTAGTTATTAGTTATTACTGACAAGGAAGGAAAGGGCTTTAGTTATGTCTATCTCTTGAAGTTTCAAGATGAGAAAAACTAATAGCCCCTAATAATTGATGATTTCTAGATCGAATCTTATCGGTATGGTGACAGAAAGCGCATGAACCATAGTTCCTAAAACTGCTAGGTATAAAGTCCCAAAATTAATTAGGACTAAAGTCTTATTGCCACCTTAATTAGATTGAGACTGGAGACTCTAGTAGAATAGAAAGAGCGATCGCTCTATACGGTGATCTTTTTAGAAAACAAAGTCGGATTGAGAAATTTCTGCTAAATCTATGTCATTTAAAATAGCAAGAGTTTCTGACTCGAAAGTAATCAAAGTATTGCTCTGATTGTCTCCACTTCCTTGAATAATTTCAAGCTCGGCAAAACTAATAATTTCTGGTAATTCTAATAAGTCTTCACCGTTGGTAAAGTCGGTAATAGTATCTGTTCCTTCTAGAGAAAGCATGAAGAGATCGCTCCCTTCATTACCTGTTAGAGTATTACTGCCAGATAAACCGATTAAAGTATCGTTTCCTTCTCCTCCAATTAAGTTATCATCACCCTTACCGCCGTTGATTAGATCGTCTCCGCTACCACCAAAAAGTTGGTCATTACCTGCATTAGCGAACAGGCGATCGCTCCCTGCATCTCCATAAAGCGCATCATCCCCCGAACCTGCAAACAACAAATCGTCTCCATCGTTGCCATAGAAAGCATTATTACCTTGGGTGTCTCTTAATAAATCATCTCCTGCACCACCAGAGAGAACATCATCATCTTTGCCACCTTTAAGAGTATCTTTACCATCACCACCAATTAAGTTATCAAAGCCTCTGTTACCTGTTAATAAATCATCTCCCGCACCACCATTGAGAAAGTCATTATCTTGACCACCAGAGAGATTGTCGTCACCTTCTTTGCCAAACAAAACATCATCACCTTCACCGCCAGAGAGAAAATCATCCCCCACACCTCCATCAATAGCATCTAGACCCTTTTTGCCGATAATAATATCGTCACCCTCTTTACCATCAATCACATCATTGTTTGATGTTCCTGTTAAATAGTCATCAGCTTCAGTACCATTAATTGGGGAATCATCATTAAGCCCTAAAGTATTAGCAATTGAAGCTTTATAAGCTTGTATAATTAAAGCTGCTCTTCCAAAATTTTGGTTGGCTAAAACAGAAATAGTGATGTCGCTATTCAGAAAATAATCTACGTTAGAGATATATCCCACAGCACTGCCAGACATACTTCTAGTTTCTCCCCAAGGATACTCGCGGGGAAATACACCCAATCCAAATTCTGATATTCCAAATTCTGGGAATGTACTGACATAGTTAAATATCTCAGCAGTAGATTCTTGGGATAATAAGTCTCCTGACGCTAAGGAGTCGAAAAATATTGCTACATCTTCAGCACTAGAAACTATCGAACCAGCACCGTAAGCTCTTCTGCTATTAATATTGCTATAGTCCTCAAAGATTCCATCCTGCCCTATATTGCCATCGGTTGTAAAGATATCCATATAACCTCTAGCACGCTGTTCTAAACTTACGTCTTCAGTAGTGAAAAAAGTATTGTTGAGACCTAATGGTGAGAGGATTTCTTCACTGAGAATTTCCCCAAAAGGTTTGCCTGTTAATTCTTCGGCAATTAAAGCTGCAATGACATTACCCGTATTCGTGTATGTCCATTCCTCACCAGAATTTGCCCCTGAAAAAAGAGGTTTACCAAAAGCATAAGCCACTAACTCCTCTGGTTGCCAATCTCTATTAGACCCCGATAAATAATCTGCAATAAGATCAGATAGATGCTCATCATTATTAGAATAGTCCCATAGTCCTCCCGTACCGTTTAAGATTTGGCGAATAGTTAGATTTTCACCATTGGTAATGTTCGCAGCAATTTCTGGTAGCCACTTATCTATGGTGTCATCTAAACTTAGTTTTCCTTGTTCTTGTAGCTTGAGAATAACGGCAGAAGTATAAGATTTACTGATACTGCCAATATTAAATAGATCGTCTGATTGTGTTGCTTCTTGGGTTTCAAGGTTAGAAATACCAGTTGCTCCAGTCCATGTACCCTCTGGTGTAACCACTCCAACAGTTACACCGATATCAGATGTATTGGTATCTTGGGCTGCTTGTAATAATGCTGCCTCTAGTGAATGTTCTAAGTTTTCTGAGACTTCTGTTTGATTCATTATTGCTACTTCTCTATTCATTTAACGATTCTCCAGTAATCGATGATTTCTAAGGAAAATCTTATAGGTATGCTTAGAGAGAGCGCATGAACCATAATTCCTAAAACTGTTAGGATTTTTGTCCCGAAAATAAATTAGGAATAAAGTAATAAATTAGGAATAAAGTCCTATTGCCACACAATCCGATTGAGACTTGAGACTCTAGCGAGACAGTCAGGGCGATCAGCGAAGCTGCCAGGCTACGCCTGATCGCTATTATAAAAGTTATTGAATATTGATAAATGCTAAATGATAATATGAATCGGCTCAGGCAACTGAAAACCTATCCTTTTGGCTTTTTTCTTGTTTTGGAATGGATTTTTTTTGGAGCAGCATTTTTCAGCGAATTACTCTTCAAATTTTTTTATGATGGGCAAGCCACTCATAAGTCTTTGTTTGCTCCTATATTGGGCTTAATTTGTCTAATTGCACTGGGTTTGACAGGGTTAAGATTGCCTAGAAATAATACTTTTCACAAATGGTTATACACTTTTTGGCAACTGGGATTAATCGGGTTGCCCTCTCTATTCCAAGATTTTTTTTTCATTCCTTATTTGATTATTGTGATACGTAGCTGTCTGATTTTTGAAAAGAAAGAGCGTTTGCTAGCAGTAATATTGGTAGTAATAGTTAATGTGGCATTAGAGATCTTGTATTATCCAAGTGTTCAGGAAATTCAACAAAATATTCAACAAAGTCAGAAAATTATTCAAGAGCAATTTGCAACGCTCAAAAGCCTTGCCATCACCAGCAACTTGTTTACGCTTTGTTTATGTTCTGCTGTTGTATTCATGCTGGTTAATGCCTTACTGAGAGAATATGAAAGTCGCCAAAAGTTGGCAGTTGCCCACCAAAAATTACGTGAATATGCCATGCTGGTTGAAGAGCGGGCTACTTTAGATGAAAGAAATCGGATCGCTCGTGAAATTCATGATTCAGTGGGTCATGCTTTAACCGCACAAACTATACAATTAAATAATGCGATCGCTTTTTGGCAAAAAGACCCAAATAAAGCCTATCAGTTTTTGACAGAAGCTAAAACCTTAGTTACTACTGCCCTAAAAGATATTCGTCTTTCTGTAGCTACTCTCCGCACCGATCCTTTAGAGGGAAAAAGTTTAGAAAGTGCGATCGATCTACTCATTCAAGATTTTTCTTACCACACTAAAATTATTCCCCAATATACAAATTCTTTGACTTATCCCCTCTCAAAAGAAGTCAAATTAACCATATATCGTATTGTGCAAGAGGCTTTAACTAATATTGCTAAACATAGTAAAGCTATGGAAGTTATTGTTAATTTACAGACTTTCCCTAAATATTTACGGTTAATCATTGAAGATAATGGCAAGGGTTTTAATCCAACACAGAATACCACTGGTTTTGGACTCCAAGGAATGCGGGAAAGAGTTGCTGCTTTAGGGGGAAATATACAAATATTAAGCAAAATTAATTGTGGTTGCAATATTATTATTACTATTCCCCATCAAACACCATTACCAGTTGATCATTGACACTACTCCTAACTCCTGAATCCTGACTTCTATTATTATGATTCGTATATTTATTGTTGACGATCAAACCATCATCCGACATGGACTTAAAAGTCTGTTGGAACTTCAAGAAGATTTAACAGTAGTAGGGGATGCGGGGAATGGACAGGAAGCATTAGAGGAAATCGCCTCTCTACAAGAGAAATCGCAACAACCTGATGTAGTTTTACTAGATGTGCGGATGCCAATTATGGATGGAGTCGCTACTACTCAAGAATTAACTCAAAATTTCCCTGAAATTAAGGTTTTAATTCTAACTACTTTTGACGATGATGAGTATATTTCCCAAGCCATGAATTATGGGGCAAAAGGATATTTACTAAAAGAGAGTCCGCCAGAAGACTTGGCGATGGCGATCCGTGTTGTTAATAAGGGTAATACTTATATGGGTTCTGGTTTACTAGAAAAAATTTTACATCGATCGCCTATTACCTCTACGAAAGCCAAACAACCTCAACAATCAAATTCAATTCTAGATATTCCCCTTCAGCTAACAGAATTGACTCCTAGAGAAAGAGAAGTTTTAAATTTAATTGCTCAAGGCGCAAATAATCGAGAAATTGCCAAAAAATTATATATTTCTGATAAAACTGTTAAAAATCACGTTACTAGTATTTTAAGTAAATTGAACTTACGAGATCGCACTCAAGCTGCTCTTTTGGTTAATCGAGTTACATTAATCAATGATAAAGGACTAATTAATGGCGATCGATAATTTCTATAGGGAAATATTCTTTATTAATTTAGACTTGGAACTATATTCCAAAGAAGACTTAACTTTGTTACACGATGAATTAAAAGATCGAGTATTTATTTTACATAACGGTTTTATTAAAGTCGAGGGAGAAAAATATTATTTGTTATCCTTAGAATCTAATTTAGATTACGATTATCTCAATTCATCAGATGCGATCGATAAACTCACCCTAAACCTTTGTGAATTAATTACCAAGTTATCTCCCGAATCTCGCCAACTTTGGGATAACTGTTATCAAAAAATATTCAATTACGGATATGAAAGTGGAGTAAAACCTTTTCCTTTTAGCAATCAATTGTTTGCTGATACCATCAAAAAAATTGCCAGTCTAGATGGTAGTGTAAAAATAACGATTTACCCGATGAAAGATTAGGTCGCGATCGCTTTTTGCATAATTTAGGTCTAAAGTCCCAAGAAAATTAGGAATAAAGCATCATGCGCTTTAGAGAAGTAAGTTTTTAAATAAAAGATAGCTGTTAACCATTAAAAGAAGAGCAAACAGCTTCTTACATATATGGTGAAATCATTATCTTTAAAAAAGACTAATTTAATTCTTCCTTGGCTGGGAGGTTTAGTTTTAGTTGGTATAGGTACGATCGCAATTCTTAATTACTGGCAAACAAAAAGCGATCGTGCATCAGAAATTATTACTCAAACTATATTAGTAAAGTCTGAAGATTTAACGGTACAGATTCAAGCAAATGGCATAGTACAAGCAGTACGCACTAATAATCTTAGTCCCGATGAACCAGGAAGAATAGCTGAATTATATATTACAGAAGGCGATCGCGTGGAGAAAGGACAAGTTATGGCGCGGATGGATAGCGATCGCTTACAGGCGCAGGTAGATCGATACAAAGCTGCGGTACAAAAAGCTCAAGCTAACTTCGATCTCATAAAAGCAGGAAATCGCTCTGAAGTTATTGCAGCAGCAAAAGCCAGAGTTACTACGGCTCAAGCTAATATTGCTGTAGCTCAAGCTAGACTCAAACGGAATCAAGAAGAAAAACAACGCAATCAATTGCTAGTTGAAGAGGGGGCAATTTCTCGTAATTCTTTTAATGAGTTTGTGACGAAAGAAGCAGAAGCCCAAGCTAATTTAGAAGCAGAGTTAGCCAGACTAAGAGAACAGCAGGAAAGCTTAAGAGAAGCTCAAACAGGTTCTCGTATCGAGGAAATTGCCCAAGCTAAAGCAGAATTAGCCCAAGCTAAAGCAGAACTTGCGGATATACAAATTCAACTAGACAAAACCAAAATTCGCGCTCCCTTTGCTGGCATTATTACTCGTCGCTATGCTGAAGCAGGAGATTTTGTCGATTCAACTACAGCAGCTTCCGATACAGAAGGGGCAACTTCTACCTCTATTGCCGAACTTTCTAGCGGTTTAGAAATTGAAGCAAAAATTCCTGAGGCTAATATTTCTAAGATTAAACTCGGTCAAACTGTTGATATTAAAGTAGATGCTTATAGTAATGAAATATTTAAAGGAAAAGTACGTTTGATTGCACCTAGAGCGGTTAAAGAAAACAATGTTACTTCTTTTCGGGTAAAAGTAGACTTAACTACAGGAAAAGATAAATTACAGTCAGGAATGAATACTAGACTTGCTTTTGTAGGCGAACCAATTGCTGAAGCGATCGCCATTCCTTTAGCTGCTGTAGTTACTCAACCTGACGGACGAACAGGAGTTTATGTTGCTGAAGATAATAAAGCAGAGTTTAAACCAATTCAATTAGGTATAACTAGTGGCAATCTGGTTCAGATCGTAGAAGGTTTGACTCCAGGCGAGCGAGTTTTTATTTCTCCTCCTCAAGATTTGAAAATTATGGGTGTAGACACCGTCAATGTTGAATAGATTTTGACCCTGTAAGGGCGAATGGCTATTCGCCCCTACGTCTCTACTGAATTGAAAATTATGAAATTATCAGAAAATATGCAAATGGCGGTTAAAACCTTAACTGCTAATAAATTTCGTACTGCCTTAACTATGTTGGGTATTATTATCGGTAATGCTTCAACGATCGCTGTTGTGGCGATCGGACAAGGGGCAAAACAGTTTACTCAACAACAGTTAGAAGCTTTTGGTCCAAATCAACTGACAATTTATGCTTCCGAGGCTAATAGTTCGGGATTATCAGAGGAAGCAGCAGAAATAGTTTTATCAGATGTAGCAGCTATTGTAGTCCAAGCACCATCTGTAAAGGAAGTTGCACCCCAGATTAGTAGTAATCTACTTTTATCTTATCAGGGACGCTCTCTCAATGCAGATGTGATGGGAACAACTCCAGGTATACTTTATGTCCGCAATCTTAATATGCAGCAGGGCAACTTTTTTACTTCAATAGATGAAAAGCAGAATAGCCAAGTTGCTATTTTAGGGGCATCGATCGCGAATAAACTGTTTAGCAATCAAAACCCTTTAGGAAAAACATTTCAAATTAATGGCTTGAGTTTTCAGGTAATTGGGTTCATGAAAGCTAAGGGGGCATCTTTGGGGGTAAATCCCGACGAGACGGTTTATATTCCTATTACCACCATGGCAGAACAACTATTAGGGAAAAGAAGTCCTAATGGTATTCCCATCGATTATTTAGAACTTTCTGCCCAAAATAGAGATAGTATCCGTGCTGCTGCTTTCCAAGCTACTAATATTTTGACCCGCAGACATGGCAAAAGAGACTTTAATGTTTTTGCCAATAAATCCATGCAAGACTTAATGGCTAATATTACAGGCGCACTAAGTTTAGTCTTAACTGCAATCGCGGGAATCTCTCTATTAGTAGGCGGTATTGGTATTATGAATATTATGCTGGTTTCTGTTAAAGAACGTACCCAAGAAATTGGCTTACGTAAAGCGATCGGTGCGACGAAATCGGCAATTTTAATTCAGTTTTTGATTGAATCGATTATTGTTTCTGTTGTTGGTGGCGCGATCGGTACTGGTATTAGTATTGTTAGCATAATTATTGTTGGTGCATTTACTCCCGTACCAGCTTCAGTACCTATATCCGCAATTATTCTGGCTACAGGAGTTTCTGGCAGTATTGGCTTGATTTTTGGTGTTATTCCTGCCAAACAAGCTGCTCAACTCGATCCGATTAATGCTTTAAGAGGAATGTAATTTAAATAAGTAATAAGTAATAGTGCGACTTGTTGGGTGCTAATCAATTATAAAAATTGAAAACCACCCGTTCAGAACCTAGACATCTGAATAACTAATGTAACTTACAGGTGAAATTCCTGTCGTTGTGCTGCCAATTG